>PGYH01000130.1 GCA_002839575.1 Methanomicrobiales archaeon HGW-Methanomicrobiales-6 | reverse complement strand
TCACGAACGGCGGCCTCCGGGGCGACGCCTACGAGATGGCCGAGACCGCCGGCTGCCGGATCGTCGTCGTCGAGGACGACCTCCGCACCCTCGTCCAGCCGAAGGTCCTCGAGATGCTCGACGCGCTCGAGATCGACTACCTCGGCGTCTCGCTCGACGCCCTCCTGGTCGTCGCGCCGCCCGAGGCTGCGCCGGAGATCCGGCGGGTCGTGGAGTCCGCCGGCGTCGCGATGAAAGAGGTCGGCTACGTCGAGGAAGGAACGCCTGAATCGGTCCTCTCGGTCGGCGGCGAGATAAGGGACTTTACCCCCCGGTTCCGGGAGTCGGCCTACACCCCGGTCAAGAAGGTCGTGGACGAGGACAAACGGGACTTCGAGGAGATGAAGGCCGGGGTCGAGCGGGCGGCGGAAGCGGCGCTTGAAAAGAAGCTCCGGATCCTCTCCCGGCTCCGGTCTTCGTGAGGAGATCGGATGCATTCTCGATTGGCGGAAGGATATCTGTTGCCTTAAGAAGAGGGTTATCGTAAGAGATCGTAGACTTGTTCTTTCGTCATGCCCTCAAATTCTGCGATGTCGGTGACGATTGCGTTCAGTGTAGCTACATTAAGTTCGTCGTGAAGGGGTATGGTAACCCGAAGTCGTTTATCTTGCGGGGGTGAACTGTGGAGATCGCGTAAGCCCTTTTCGAGGCAAGTTCGATGAAGCAGGAAGCCGCGCCCTTCAGGGCGGGGTAGTTCACCCCCAACAACTTTGCGCATCTAGACGTGACTCCCGACCTGCCGGAGAAAAGAAAATCCAAGTTTTTCAAGGACTTTGATAGTCTTGAAACCACTAACAACCGGGTGTCGCGGCAATGATATCGACCTTGTATTCGAAATTTGACGGGATTGGGCTCTCCTGTTCGTGGGTCTCTGATGTATACCTGGTTACAACGGTGATCCGTTCTCCCGCTTCGAGTTCTTCCGTGTAATGGAGCGATGTTGCTTCCAGGATGTTGTCGATGAGTTCTCCGATGCTTTTGCCCTGGGTAAAGATGGCATTTTCAGGTGCATGTGCGCTGGCGCTCCACCATCCTTCGGCATACGTTACTTCAAATGTGACCAGCATGACGTTACACCTCTGCGTAATTGGGATATTGGGTTTTTCAGGGATAAGTTTGATGGTGACATGGTTGCCACATCCAGATCACATTATCTGTCATCATCTTATCAGACGCGCACGACGAGGTCGGCGGTATCGGTATCCGCAGTCAGAGGAGATGGCGTTCCCCGCGCCTGCTATCAGGGTGGCGTTCTCGGCAACGCCCTCGTAGTCGTTAACCTGCTCTTTTCTCCTGTCTCCTGCAGGAGTATGCAGGTGGGCGAGTGCGATGGGCATCGAGACTGCGGATGGGAGGGCACCCTGCCGCCCCTAGTAGGGGAGAGAGCAGCCCCCCTTCACGTGCCTCCGGGGTTGACGACCCTCCCCATGAAGAGGATCGTGCCTGAATCCTTCTCACTGATGAGGAAGACGAACGGGTGGTCCGCACGGAAGATGGGTGCCACACCTCCCCCCACCACAACGCCGGTCGCGGCCGCGGCCTCGGTACCCTCCTCGTTCACGTCGATGAACGCCTTGTGGAAGACCCCGGTGACGAAGAGGTCTTTCGTGCCGTCCATCCCCGAGAGATCGGCGTCGTCGGTAAACGCCGTGGGCATCCCCATCGCTGCGAGCGCCCGCGGGAGGCTGTATTCCGCATCAAGCGTGAACTTCGGGAAGAAGACCCTGACGTTCTGCGAGACCAGGGACTCCCGCAGGCCGGCAAGCCTCTCCGCGTCCAGGGCCTCCTCCGCAGCCGTCAGGGTGTCGTCCTTCGGCAGGAGGACGAGCATCGCGAGTTCGGTCTCGTTCCCGTGCGCGTACGGCATCTCGAGCACCTGGAGGGCCTCGGTCTCTGCGTACGGGTAGACGGCATCCCCGTGCATCATCGCGACAGTCACCGTCTCGTCCGGTCCGACCCGGAACTCCTCTTTTGTCGTCTCGTTCGCGTCGAACTGTTCGACCCAGGTGCCTTTGAAGTAGATCGCGTTCGTGATCACGAGCCGGGTCAGCGGGTCGATCGAGCCGGGCGGCAGGAGGTCGCGGATCTTCTCCTCGGTCTCTCCCTCCACCCACCGGTTGATCGTCTCCCGCGACCCCTCGGAGTCATTGATGAAGTCGAGGTTCGTGACGTTTGCCCCGTACCAGCGGGCGGCCGCGCCGATGTACTCCGGGAGTAACGAATAGGTCTCCTCAGCCCAGAGGGCGTTTGCCGTGCGGAGGGTGTAGTTGGCGCTTCCGCTATTCAGGGCGGCATTGAGGTCGGCAAATCCCTCCCGCCGGAGGGTCTCGTTTGTTGGGAGGTGCAGCACCGACCGGATCTCGTCGGCGGTCGTGCCCCGGGCACCCTCGCAGGTGATCGCGAGGGCTGAGGAGATGCTGTAGGGCGAGAAGAAGAGGTTATCTCCCGCATGCGCCGGCTCGGCCGCGAGGCGCCGGTAGAGGTCGAACGCGAACCGGTTGTTCCCGGCCGCCACACTATCGTCGGCTACGGATTCACCGGAGACTGAAGTCGTGTTCAGAGGTGCGGTCCCGCAGACAGCCAGTCCTGCAAGAATGAGCGCCAGAACCAGGATGCCTATTCCGGAGAATATCAGCCCTTTCATCGTTCTCTCCTATGGGTCGTGTCCGGGGAGGGGAGCCCGGTACCTGCGGGATTCCCGCCGTCACCGAGCTCCTTCCGGATAGCCACAGGGATTCTCTCTTCGAGAAGACGATAATACCGGCGAAAGCGTTCGATACCGGTCGAACAGGTTCAAAAACCATAGCGGTCACGTAACCTCTTCACCCGCCGGATCGAGGTGCTGCGCCGCCGCACGTCTGTTCCGCCACCGGGCAAAGGCATACGTTATGAGGGCTCCCCCGATTACCGCGAGCGCGATCCCGGCAACGAGCAGTTCCACGGGAGCCCCCTCCGGGACCGGGATGCCTCCCCCTCCCGCAAGCGGGGGCACCGGCTCCTCCCGGACCGGCGCGGTCAGGAAGGCCGCGAGGGCACAGACCCCTCCGGCGAGGCTTGCCAGTCCCGCAGCCAGGATAATCCGGATCCGGGCACCGCCGTGCGGCTGCAGGAGGGCCAGCCCCTCCGGCGTGAGCGCGTAGTACACCCAGGCGTGCCCGTCGTCGCCTGCGGCGACAAAACCGGCGTCGGCCAGTCTCTGCAGGTGGTGATGAACCGTGGACTTTGCCAGGCCGAGGTCGGCCGCAAGTTCCGTGATCGTCATCCTGCGTATATGCAGAGCCTTTAAAATATCAAGCCGGGTCCCTGACGCGAGGACCTCGAACGTATCCTTCGTCAGGATGATATCGGCCGGCTCCATTGGAAAATTGTTCGGGAAAGCGTGATATAACTATTCCGTTATCGTCCACACGGCTTTTCCATGCGGCCGGGTCGTTCGCCCTCTCCCCTGAGGGGAACGGGGGGACACCCCTGCTGCGGCAACCGGCTGGCCGAGCGGTTCGGGGTGCCGGTCTGCCACAGGGTTAGGCGTAACCTAATTTTTCGGTTTCTTCCCCGCCGCGCAGACGTTATACGCCAGGTACGGCAGCTTCTCCTCGATGATCGGCTCTACCTTCCGTGCGAGGTTGAAGACCGGGTCGGCAAGGTTTAGGTGCGCAAACGAGCAGCGGCCGACCGATACATCCTCGAATCCGGCCTCGCCGAAGAGCCCGGCAATCTCGGCGTTGGTGTAGTAACGCTCGTCGAAGTCCCCGACGCCCACTTTCTTTAAGCCGACCTTCTCCCCCATCTGGTAGACGATAGGAACGATGCTCGTGAAGACCGTCCTTGATAAGGTGCAGACGGCGATCCGGCCGCCGGGCTTCAAGACCCGGTAGCACTCCCGGAGCATCCCCTCCGGGTCAGGGACGTAGCTGAAGGCGAGCAGGCTTGCAAGGGCGTCGAAGGTGGCGTCCTTAAACGGGAGGACATCGGCGGTCCCGACGCAGAACCCGCATTCCGGGCACCGCTGCCGTCCGTGCCTGACCATTCCCGGACTGATATCGAGCCCGAAGGCCCGGCCGCCCTCCTCGACGTAGCGCTGCACGAAGAGCCCGGTCCCGCACCCGACGTCGAGAAGGAACCCGTTTCTCGGGAGCACGCTCATTACGTGGTCGGAGATATGCCTGTGGTAATACTTCCCGCGGCTGCCGTCGTAGCGGTCGTCGTAGATATCCGCGATCTCGTCATAGTGCTGCTGTACTTTCTTCACTGAACACCTCCCGGGCGATCCGGGCTAGCAGTGCATTGATCTGCACAAAGTCGTTTGCGTTCTGGCAGAGCCGGTGGTCCGCGTCGGCGAGCGCGACGGCAAGGGCCGGGTGGTTGTACTCGCGCCTGACAACCTGCCGGAGTTCGCCGACGACCTCCCGCGCCGAGAGCCCGTACTCGATCATCAGCGACTCGGCGATCCGGCGGGCGGCGTCGAAGTTGCCGTCCCGGAGGGCTTCAAACGCTGATGCGGCGACGTTTCCGGTCTCGGAGTGAGAGATCTCCGCGAGGTCGAAATCCTTCTTCGACCCCGCGGCGATCTGCAGGTACATGATTGCACGCCTAAGATCGCCCTGTGCGGCGTGGACGATCAGGTCGAGGTCGTCGTCCGGGACCGTGGCCCCCTCTGCGGCCAGGGTCTCCTCGAGCCGGGCACGGACGAGACCGCTCTCGATCGGGGCGAAGAAAAGCGGCAGGCAGCGCGATGCAATGGCGGGGATGATGCCTGAGGGACGGACGGTGACGAAGATGAACCGGCAGGTGGCGCTGTATCGCTCCATCGTCCGGCGCAGGGCCTGCTGCGCCTCGAACGTCAGGTGTTCGGCGTCCTCAAAGACCATCAGTTTGAAGTCGGCATCCAGCGGGCGCATCGAGGCGTACCACTTCACGATCTGCTTGAAGTTGACGATCAGGCTCCGGTCTTTGCGGTAGATCATGCTGAATCGCTCGTCCGTCTCAAGAGCGCTCCTCCCTCTCCCCAGGAGGTCGGCGGCGGAAAAGACGGTCGTGTTCGCCTCCCAGGTCTCGCCGTAGAGCCTTCTCGCCAGGCACTCGACGGCCGCAGTCTTCCCGGTGCCGTGCGGGCCGGAGATGAGCAGGTGGGGCACGCTCTGCGCGTCCGCAAACGACATGAGGTGGCGGACGACCTCGTCCTGTCCGATGATATCGTCGCAGCCCTTCGGGCGGTAGACCTCACTCCAGAGCATGGCTCAATCTCTCTCGCATCTCATCTATTGCCGCCCGGAGCAGATAGGTATTGTCAAGCGACGCTATCAGGCGTTCACCCTCGCCGGGCTCGAGGGAGGCGCACGCCGCGGTGATCGCGGGGAGGGCGCGCGTCACCTCGTCGACGATCGTGAGATTCGCCGTGCGGGCGGTCCGGGAGAGCGGGTTTAAGTCGACGGTGATGACCGTCTTGCCCATCTCCCGGAGCGCCGCGCAGCGGTCCCCGTCCTCGAGCGGCACCAGCACCACGTCGGCGTCCCCGATACCCTGCGGGAGGCAGAGCGCCCGGTCGTGCGAGAGCGGGACGATCCGCTCCGGCGTTCCCGTAAGAACCCTGACGCCGTGCTCCGTAAGAAGCCGGTTGATCCGCTCGATCCGCTCCTCCGTCCGGTGAAAGAGGTTCACCTCGACGTCGGCGCCGCTCGCCCGCTGGAGCGCCGCGATCTCCGCCGCCGCGAGCGCCGCGGTGTTCCCGTTCACCGATATCACCGCGTGCCGGGCGGCTAGAAGCATCGCCGCGGCCGTCCGCTCGGCGAGAGCGGCGCTCCCGGTCGTCTTCTCGCCGATCAGGTAGTCGAACGCCTCCCCGCGCCCGTGGGCGGCGAGCCCCTCCAGTGCGACGATGCCCTCGCGGGCGCACCGGGCCAGCCGTTCGCGAGCGACGAGTGAGCGGTAGCGTGGATGGTCTTTCGGGATCATGGTTTCTCCTCGATCAGGTATGCGCCGCGGTGGGCGACGTGGAGGGTGTAGACCTCTCCAAGCCCCGAGAGCACCCGCTCCGCGGCCTTGCCGCAGGCAAAGACGCCGTTTCCAAGCATCGTCATGCTCGCCGGGACCCCTGCGGCGTCGCAGGCATCGAGCACCCGCCGCACCTCCGGCGCGACGAGCCCGCTTCTCTCGGCGAACCCCCGCGAAAGCCGGCAGAAGTCGGGGAGGTCGCGGGGGCAGCGGTCGGGGTAGGCGGCGGCTATCCGGGCCATGGCCTCATCCGACGAGAGGACCGAGGCGGTCGGGAGCGCCCCGAGGCTCACGGCATAGAGGGGCTCCTCCGGGTAAATGCGGGTGATCTCCGCGTGGATACCCGCCCCCGTCCGGCAGACGACCCCGCCGGCCCGGCTCGCGGCGACGTCCCCGAGCCCGGTGCGGTGGAGGACCTCGGCCTCGTGGGCATATGCGGCAACTTCGTCCGCGGAGAGGCCGAAATCGAAGAGGTGGTTCACCGCCGTGAGCGTCGCAAGAAGCGCCGCCGCCGAGAGGCCGAACCCGGCGCCGATGGGGAGCCGGCACTCCGTCGTGACGCGGGCGGCGACTCCCAGCCGCTCGAGGGCGTACTCGACCGGCGGCGACCCGGCGGTCGCGTGGCCCTGCCGGACCACCCGGATGCTTGTCTCGCGGGCCTCCTCAACCGTCGAGCGCACCCCTTCACTGATGACCACGCCGGCCCCGATGCTCCCGGTGGTCGAGGGCTCGCTCCCCTCCACACGCCTGAAGTAGCCGGATATGTGCCCGGGGGAGAAGGCTACAGCAGTCCGGACCATATCGCCCTGGCGACCTCCTCTTTGCTCCCGGCGACGTCCCGCGTCCCGCCGGCGGTCATGATCCGGAACGATCCTTCCGTTGCGCCCATCGCCGGGGGAGCGTTCACGACGACCATCCGCACACCCCCTTCAAGCATCGCTCTCGCCCGTTCCTCTTCGTCCCAGCCCAGTTTGAACGCCACCGTCACGGGGCTGCATGCCGCCGCCACCTCGTCGATCACCTTCGGCAGGGGGTTGAGCCGGACGGTCAGGGGCGAACCGCTCGGGATCTTCCCCTCGTGCCGTTCGGGGGCAAAGTCCGATATCGCGGCCGCGCTGACGTAGATGTCGATCCCCTCGTC
>PGYH01000129.1 GCA_002839575.1 Methanomicrobiales archaeon HGW-Methanomicrobiales-6 | reverse complement strand
GTTTTGTTTGCATTTTTGCTCAATTCAAACATCACTAAGAACACTCTTATTTGTTGCCAACTGGCAAAGTTGGGTTACATCAAAAATATATTGTATGCCGGTGATTCGATTATTCGGGATGGGCGCAGCAAGAGGGAATTGTTTTCCGCATTTTTGGGAGATAAGGATCGATCCTTTCTACCCGGCCCGCCACTGCCGTCCGGCCGCCCCAGAACAAACCCGCGGACGGCAGGCCGAACAGAACCCCGGGCCCTTTCGATCGGTCTCAGCGATGGTGTTTGAGAAACGCATTACGCACCGGGGGTCTTCGCAGTGGGCGAGCCCGAAGGTGTGCCCCAGCTCATGCACCGCCTCCACCACGGCGCGGTGCAAAAAGAGGGCCGCATCTTCCGGCAGCCTGTAGAACGACTGTCTGAGACGATGAAGGGAGATCAGGGCGCACCTCCGATCGGCTATCCCAAAGACAAAGTTCATTCCCGGGAAGTAGAGGTCGGCGTTGGTGATCCCCAGTATCCGGTTGCCGCCGGCGGGCTCCAAGGAGAGCGAGAGGAACTCGAGCACCATCTCCGCGTCGTACTGGTTGCGGGCGGCGTTCCGCGCGGCTGCAGGAAGCGGGATCTCCTCCCCGATCGCGACGTCGCGGGAGAACGCCGCCTCCAGGGGATCCTTGAGCATCCGTATCTCCTCAGGATCGACCTTCCCAATTGGGACCAGGATGAGATTCATGGGGGCATCCTGGCGCCGGTTATCGGCAGGCGAGAACTTGAGGGTATCGATCAGGGATTGGAGGGGTGGCGCCCCGTGACAGAAAGCCGTCCGGCAAGGTCGTCAAGGATGCTAACGGCCGCCTCCCGGTCAAGCGGCTGGTTCTGGTTCCCGCACTTCGGCGAATAGATGCATGCGGGGCATCCCGCAGTGCACCCGCAGTCGCGGACCAGTTCGTGCGCCGTCCCGGCAACCGCGGGGAGGAGGGCGAACGCCTTCTCCGCAAGCCCGATCCCGCCCTCGTAGCCGTCGTAGACGAATATCGTCGGCGCACCGGTTGCAGCGTGGAAGGAGGTCGAGAGTCCGCCGATGTCATGGCGGTCGCAGACGACATGATAGGGCATGACGGCGATCAGGGCGTGCTCCGCACCGTGCAGCCCGCCGGCAAGGTCTCGCCCCCCTGCGACGACCTCCTCCACCGCCCGGTCCGGCAGGGTGAACCAGAGAGCCTTCGTCTCAAGGTGGAGCGGCGGGAGGTCCAGCCGGTGGTAACCCATAATGGCGCACTGTATACCCGACGACCTCTTGGGTGACCTTGATGTCGCCGAACGAGACCTGCATGCCCCCGATATCGCGGCGCCGGATCTCCCGCACGACTGCCACGTCGGTGGTGGAGAGGGGCTGGGTATAGGTATCGGTATCGGTCTCCTCCACCCGGATGGCATGTTGGTCGAGATCCATCGCGGTCACCACGTAGGTCTCCCCCCGGTGGAGGAGGATGGCGCCCGGGTGCGCCTCCCGGTAGGCCTGCCCCCGATCCATCGTCTCGAGCAGTCTCGCCCCGTGCATCACCCGGAAGGTATCGGAGGAGACGGCGTCCAGGCTGACCATATCCGCCGCCCGTCCCTTTCCGGCGTAGATCCAGCCCCTCGAGGCCTTCCGGAGCAGGTGGACCTGCTCGAATGCCGCAAGCATCCCCGCGAGATCCGGACCGAACCAGCGGCCGTCACGCTCCGGGTCGACAGGGAGTTCCGCCGCCGCGCAGAGGAGGTGGCCCGAGAGGATATACGGATTTCCCGTGTCCACGACGGCATGCTCGCAGGGCCGGGAGAAGAACGCCTGCGGGTGGCGCATGAAGTACTGGTCGAGCGGGTTCTCGAACGCGACGAGAACGGCAAACGACTCGCCGGAGCGGCGTCCGGACCTCCCCGCCTGCTGCCGGACCGAGATCATCGTCCCGGGATACCCGGAGATGATGACGCCGTCGAGCGACCCGACATCGATCCCGAGTTCGAGGGCGTTCGTCGTCACGACGCCGCGGAGACTGCCGTCTTTGAGACCGTCCTCGATCGCCCGCCGGTCTTTGGGGAGGTAGCCGGCCCGGTATGCGCTTATTGCCGGGAACGGCCCGGAGCGGATCGCGATCAGTTCGGCAAGTCTCCGGGAGACGGTGAAGCAGAGCGTCCGGCATCCGCTTTCCACCGACGCAAGGAGGAGGTCTTTCGTCGCCGAATGGGCGGACCGCCCGCCGCCGGCGGTAGAGGGGTTGTAGAGGACGAACGTCTTTGCACCCGCCGGCGACCCGTCCTCCCCGATAGCGATCGCCTCCTCCCCGGTCAGGCGGGCGGCGAACTCCCCGGGGTTTGCAAGGGTGGCCGAGGAGAGGACGAACTGCGGACGGGCACCGTAGTGGTCGGCGATGCGGGCAAGGCGGCGGAGGAGCATCGCCATGTGCGATCCGGCAACCCCGCGATAACGGTGGGCCTCGTCGATCACCACAAACCGCAGGTTCCGGAAAAATCGGCTCCACTTCATGTGCCAGGCGAGGACCTGGTGGAGTTCGTGCGGGTTCGAGAGGATGACCCGTGAACGCTCCCGGATCGCCGGCCGCCTCCCGGCGGGCGTGTCGCCGTCGTAGATGGCGGCGTCCACCCGGATCCCGGACTCCCGCTCCAATTCCCGGACCACCTTCACCTGATCGTTCGCGAGCGCTTTTGTCGGGTAGAGGAAGAGCGCGGTTGCGCCGGGGTCGGCGGCGAGATGCTCGAAGACCGGGAGCAGGAACGCGAGCGTCTTTCCGCTCGCGGTCGGGGTGGTGATGATGATGTTCTCTCCGGTGCGCAGGTGTTCGATCGCCGCACACTGGTGAGTGTAGAGCCGGAGTCCCTTCCCATCGCAGTAGGACTGAAGTTCTTTTGGAAGGGGACGGGAGAGGTCTCCATACCGGGCTTCCCGGCGGGACGTGGTCTCGATATGCACGACACTCTCCCGAAACCGGGGATCGGTCGCGAGCAGGTCGAGAAAGTCACGCACCGCCATTGCCATCCCCCCGGAGTATGGCAAAGAGCCGGGCGAGCGAGATGAGGTCCTGGCGGTTATGCTCCACCACCGGGACGAGCGGGCCGGGATTTCCCGTCCGCTGGTAGGTATCGTAAAACTCCGGCACCATCCGGCCCGGAACGTCATCCGCCCGCCCGACGCCGAGGACCTCCCTCTCGAGCGTGCCGAGCCGGCAGGTGGCGAACGAGCCCCTCCAGCGGCGGCGTGCGAAGTGGAGGACGTCGAAGTGAGGCATGCCGAGCTCTGCCGGGATACCGTAGTAGGCAAGCCGCTCCCGGATATAGGGGAGGTCGAACGCCCGGCCGTTGAAGGTGACGAGGGCCGTGCCCACCGCTTCCAGATCGGGGAGGACGGCGGTGAGCGCAGCTTCCTCCTCGTCGACGGACCGGAGCAGGTACTGGTGGACGACGATTGACCCGCCCCGAACCCGGGCGAGGCCGATGAGGATGATCGGCCGGGAGAAGAGCCCCAGGGTCTCGATATCGAGGAAGATGAAATCCGCGGGAGCGTGGAACCGGCTGACCTCGAGGAGGAGTGGATCACTTCGCCGGCGTCGCCCAATCCGCTCCAGAAGGTTGCAGACGTCCCCCTCCGCAACCGAGTCCAGGAGCCGGGCAGCCTCCCGGCGGTAGAGCGGGTGCCGGACAAGGTCGGCGACCGTCCGGTAACCCCACCTTTTCAGCTTCCGCTCCGTCACCTCACCGATGCCGCGGACCAGGGTGAGGTCGCCGAGGATGGCCGCCACCGCCCGATCCGGGTCACGGTCATCAAGGTCCATGGCGCTCCGGGACTCAAGACGGTAACATCTCCCCCCGCCACACGCAACCTCCCGGCCGCAAAAGACGTCCTCGAACGCCCGGCCCCGGTAACCGGCAATGAGGTCGTCCCGGAGCCTCCGGGCCCTATCGTAGTCCGGGAAGGGGGCGAGCGGGGACCACCGCCCCGGGGCGAACCTCTCGTTCCCCCCGAAGGCGTTATGCTCCCCGGCCCGGTCAGCCCGGGCCCGCCACAGCCTCCCTGCCCGATCGAATGGGTAAGCCATTCTGTCGGCAGAGGGTTGGACTCTGGCGGAATTCAACCTGATCCCCGCGTAGTGAAAGTGAACGGGGGACCTTTCCCTCCTGCGTTACTTCTTCTGTGCGGGCCTCACCACGATCGAGCACACATCGTCGCCGGCACAGATGGCGCTCAGGTATTTCAGAGCGTAGTCCGGGTTCAAACCCGGTATCGCGGCGCCTGTGTAACCGTGACAGGCGTTGCAGACGGCAAGTGGGTTTTCGCCCTGTTCTTTCGCCCGCGCGACCATCGCACACTTCCGGACGGTCAGGAGCGCCTCGTCCGGCGCTGATTCCTTGACCTCGTACCGGTACTCGGGCCCAAAGAGCACCCCTGTTGCCGCCGCAAACGCTTCCGCAACCTCCCGGGCGTTTCCGAGCGGCATCCCGAAGGCACGGGCGATGACGCCCGCTTCCCTCCCCTGCTCCCGCCATACCGCCCGCTCGACCTCGTTGTAGAGCTGGTCGTCGGCACCGTCCCTGATGGCTCTCCGATAGGCAAGCGGCAGTGTGGAGACTTCCCGGGCGGCAAGTTTCCAGCGTACGTCCACCGGTATCCGTTCGAACGTATCCATATCCTCTTTCTCCTCCTTGTGATGTTCTCCGGATCGAAGGCGGATACACCTGTAACCCCATCAAGGTTCTCACGAATGTGCCGCTCCTCCCGGGCACCGCATAAATACTCCTGCAGACAACAAAAGGAACGACATGAAGATCGGAGCAGCCCTGATCGATATCGACGGCGTCCTCTACGTCGGCGACCCCTACCGGTTTGTCTCCAACACCACCCGCCGCTCCCGCCATTCGGTCGCCGGCCGCCTGCAGGCCCTCGGCTATGCCGTCCCGGAACCCTGGATCATCACCGCCCCGGTCGCCGCCGCCGCACACCTGCGGGAAGGTGGCCGGACCCGGTGCTTCCTCCTCACCACCCCGAACGCCCGGAGAGACTTCGAGGAGGCCGGTATCGTGCCCGTGGAGGAGAATGCCGACGCGGTCGTGGTCGCCGACGCGGGCGACGATCTGACCTACGCCTCGATGAACCGGGCGTTCCGCCTTCTCGTGGGCGGCGCAGACCTCGTCGCGCTCGAAAAAGACCGGTACTGGATGGGGGCGGACGGGCTGATGCTCTCGGCCGGCCCCTTCGTGGCCGCGCTCGAGTACGCCGCCGGAAAGGAGGCGGAGGTGATCGGGAAACCCTCCCCGGCTTTCTTCCGCCGTGCGCTCCGGGAGATCGGGGCGGACCCGGGGGAGGCGGCGATGATCGGCGACGACATCGTCACCGATATCGGCGGCGCCCGGGCCTCCGGGATGAAGGGCATCCTGGTCAGGACCGGCAAGTACCGGGAGGAGACGGTTCGCGTTTCAGGCATCACACCGGACCTTGTCATCGATTCGCTCGCCGACCTCCCGGATTACATCTGATACCATGTGGAAACGGATCCTCACCGCGCTCGTCCTCGTCGCCATGGCACTCGGCGCCGGGTGCCTGGGTGGTCTTCTCCATCCTCCGGTCGTCCCGCCGGCGATCGTGCCGGTCGAGGGGGCTGCCCTCGACCAGGCGCCGGTCTACACCTTCCCGTTCGAGGACGGGGAGGAGACGATCCGGGTCAGTCCAGACCCGGCGGTCTACGCCGGTGCGAAAGCAGCGGATCGGCAACTCTACCTCTCAGAGGACCTCTCTGAAGAGGAGTGGATTCCGATCTACTACCTGGCGTTCATCAACGATCCTCATCAGGAACCCTTCTATGAAGACTTGCTCGCGGCCCTCCGGGAGATCCGTGACCGGGAAGCCCTCGGCGACGACCACTACCTGGAACTGATCGCCGCATTCGTGCAGTCCATCCCGTACCGGACCGACGCCTCGGTCGCGGAGCCGAAGTTCCCCATCGAGACCTATGTGGACGCAGAAGGGGACTGCGACGACAAAAGCCTCCTCCTTGCCGGGCTCCTCGCACGAGAAGGCTACGGGGTCGCGCTCCTCTACTTCGGGGAGGAAGGGCACATGGCCGTCGGGGTGAAGAGCGCCGGGTGCCGCTACCGCAACACGCCGTACGCCTACATCGAGGCCACGAACACCAGTTACGTGGGGATTCCGCCCGCGGAACTCGCGGACGGGACGCTCCTCTCCTCCGATCCCCTGGTGATCCCGGCCGGGTACGGGAACAGGTCCTACACGGCGTGCGGCGAGGTCGAAACGATCGAACACGCCCTCTCGGCATCCCGCAACCACCTTGAGGAGTTCGAGGTGGAACTCACGGCTCGTACCCGGGAGCTCGAAGAGGAGAGAGTGTCCCTGGAAGCTCTCGATGTGAGGATAGCGGCCCTCTCCCGGTCGGGGGAGATCCGGGAGTGCAACCGTCTCGTCACGGAATACAACCAGAGGGCCCGGGAATATAACGACGCGATAGACGCCTACAACACCCTGCTCGCTGAGTCCGAGGCTGCCGTAGACCTCCATAACCACCTCATCACCCACGCGCACGACCGGTCCGGATCGTACCTCCGTGCCCGGGCATACCTCGCGGGGTGACGGAGGGGCAGGGATCCCCGGAAGGGGGATTACGCGTGGCTCTCCGCCTCAAAGAAGGGGTGGTTCGCCGGGGCGCTGGAGGCGAAGTATGTTGCCTTACGCATCTGGCTGCGCCGAACAACAGTCGGATACCGGGCGGCCCGCTCGGCAAGGCAGGCAAACGTGGTGAATGTAGATCTTTCCATGTAAAAAAACGGAGTGAAGGCACTACTTAACTGTAGGCCGCGTGCGGGGTGAAAGTGAAGAGCCGGGAATCCGCCAGAAGCTTCGCGCCCGTTATGCAGGAGTTTACCGGTTATCGCCGCGATCAGGACCTACATCAATCGAAAAGGTAATTGCTCCGTTGGCAAGCGTTAATGTATTCCCTTGACAAATACATGGAACGAAGTGCCGTATGCTGGATATCAGTGATTTACACGTGAGCGTGGATGGCACCGAGAAGCTCCACGACATCAACCTCCATATCGGGCAGGGGGAGACCCATATCCTGATGGGGCCGAACGGCTCGGGGAAGAGCACGCTGCTCAAAGCCATCATGGGGTTCGGCGGCTACACGATCACGTCCGGATCCATCGTTTTTAAGGGAACGGATATCACCGGGATGCCGGTCCACGAGCGCGCCCATCTCGGGATAGGCATGATGTTTCAACACCCGCCCGCGATATCGGGGCTGAAACTCGAAAAGCTCCTCGCCGCCACATCCCATCTGGGCGAAGACGCAATCGAGGCGCTCGCGCAGACGGTCAATATGGAGCATTTCCTCGCCCGCGATACCAACGTCGGGTTCTCCGGCGGCGAGATCAAGCGGAGCGAGGTCCTGCAACTGAAGGTCCAGCAGCCCGATTTCCTCATGCTGGACGAGCCAGAGAGTGGTGTGGACCTCGAGAACATGAGCCTGATGGGCAAAGAGATCGCAGGCCTGCTCGAGAAAGATGTCCATATCGTCAACCGGCGCCGGAGCGGCCTCATTATCACCCACACCGGCTACATTCTCGATTACCTCGAGGCCGACCAGGGGCACGTGCTGATCGACGGCCGGATCCGGTGCCACGGGAACCCCCGCGAGATCCTGCGCGTGGTCAAAGAGAAAGGATACGGAGAGTGTATGCGTTGCAAACAGATGTAGGCGATATCGAACAGCTCTCGCAGGAGGACCGGGAACGTCTCGCTCTGACCGGCCTTGAAGTCGGAATGCAGAATCGGTGCGGGAGTTTCTTCCAGATCGACCAGGATGTGATCCAGACCACCTGCGGTGCCGAAGGGATCGAGATGATCCCCATCAAGGCCGCCCTCGAGAAGTACGACTGGGTGAAAGACTACTACTGGAACGCCGTATCGCGCGAAAAGGACAAATATACACAGTACCTGGCGAAGCAGGAGAACCCGCAGGGCCTCGTCGTCATCGCCAACGAAGGTGTGAAGGTCGAGATGCCCCTCCAGGCCTGCCTCTTTCTGCGCGAAGAGCCGGTGCAGCACGTCCACAACATCTTCATCGCGAGGGAGGGGTCCGAGATCAACATCATCTCCGGCTGTGCGAGTTCCTGGCAGAAGGAGCACGGAGCGCATATCGGAGTGACCGAGATCTACGTCGGCAAAGGCGCCAAGGTCACGTCCACGATGATCCACAACTGGAACCCCGGCATCAGCGTCTTCCCGCGGAGCGCCACCGTCGTCGAAGAGGACGGAACCTTCCTCTCGAACTACGTCTGCATGCAGCCGGTCAACCGTATCGAGATGTACCCAACGGCCCGCCTGGTCGGGAAGAACGCCGTGGCCCGGTTCTCGAGCATCGTCGTCGCGACACCGGGCTCGACCCTCGATCTGGGTTCCCGCGCCATCCTCGGCGCCGAGAACGCGAGCGCCGAACTGATCACCCGGGCGATCACCACCGGCGGCACCATCATCTCCCGGGGCCACATCCTCGGCGAGAAGGACAACACCCGGGGCCACATCGAGTGCAAGGGCCTGATCTTAAAAGACGGCATCGTCCACGCCATCCCCGAGATCGAGGGGACGCTGACCGGCACCGAACTTTCCCACGAAGCCGCGGTCGGTAAGATCGCCCGGCACGAGATCGAGTACCTCATGGCCCGGGGTCTCTCCGAGGAAGAGGCCACCGCAACCATTATACGCGGGTTTCTGGATGTGAAGATCAGCGGTCTGCCTGCAGTCCTGCAGGAGCAGATCGATGCCGCGATCGATAAAGCAGAATCAGGCTTCTGATTCGGGAGACGGGAGGATGGAGACCGATCCCTGCAAGAGGGAACGCGAAGAGATGGTGGAGTTCCAGATCCGGGCCCGGGGAATCGGAGACAAAAGAGTGCTCGCCGCGATGCGAAAGATCCCCCGCCACCTCTTCGTGCCCAAAAACCTCGAACGTGCGGCTTACGACGACCGGCCGCTCCCCATCGGCGAGGGGCAGACCATCTCCCAGCCCTACATCGTCGCCGTCATGACCGAACAACTGGAGATCCGCTCCCACGACCGTGTCCTCGAGATCGGGACCGGCAGCGGCTACCAGGCGGCGCTCCTTGCCGAACTCGCCGCGAAGGTCGTCTCCGTCGAACGCCTCGCCCACCTCGCCGACCGGGCGCGGGAGAACCTCGCGCGGGCGGGGGTCACCGGCGTTGAGGTGGTCGTCGGCGACGGCACGGAAGGGTATCCGCCGGAGGCACCCTACGACGCCATCGTCGTCACGGCGGCAACACCCGAGATCCCCCAACCCCTGATCGACCAGCTTGGCAAGGGAGGACGGCTGGTCGCTCCCGTCGGGCCGCGGGAATGCCAGGATCTCGTCAAACTCGTCAAACGCGAAGGCAGGGTGGAGACGATCCCGCTCGGCGGCGTCTGTTTCGTGCCGCTGATCGGGCAGTTCGGATGGCAGGGAGAGGTGTCCCCGTGACGGTCTACGACATCACCCGGGACCTCTCCGAGGATGCTGTCCTCTATCCGGGGGACGTCCGGCCCCGGTTTCGCGAGATCGACAACGGACAGTACCGCGTGACCGAGATGACCCTCGGGAGCCATACCGGAACGCATATTGACGCCCCGTCGCACTACATCAAGGGGGGACTGACGGTCAACGAGATCCCGCTTGCGGTGCTGATGGGGCCCGCACGGGTGCTCGACTGCAGCGACGCAGGGGAGGTCATTGAACCCGATCATCTCGCCGGCTGCATCGACGGTGCCCGGACAATTCTTCTGAAGACCTGGTTTTCGGGACGGCGAGAGTTTGAACCCGGCTACCCGGCGCTCTCCCCTGAGGCGGCAGACCTCATCGTTGAAGCCGGGATCACCTGCCTCGGGATCGACGCCCCATCTATCGAGACGTATAACGGCGACGGTTCGGTCCACTGCCGGTTACTCGGGAACGGAATGGTCATCCTCGAACTCCTCGACCTCTCCGCCGTGCCGGAGGGAAGCTATTTCATGGTGGCGCTGCCGTTACGGCTCAAAGGTGTGGACGGGTCACCCGCGCGGGCGATCCTCTGGGACAGGGAGGAATTAATATGAGTTTCTGGCACGATGCAATAGGAAAATTGGAAACAATCCTCGCGGACAGCGGATGCGAGGACGGGGTCGTGACGCTCAGTGTGAACTACGATGGAGACGTCTGTCAGTATCCCAGAGGGGTCTACATGGAAGGGCAGTTCGGCGGCCGGAGCGGGCAGTTCGTCACAAGCGAACCCCTCCGGGCCAACACCCGGGTCTCCTTTATGTTCGGTGCGCCGCTCGCAAATCAGAAGCAGCGGGCGGCGGCAGGCGCGATCGTCAACGCCGTCTCGGCGTTCCTCTGCCTGTCACGGAGACTCCGGCCCTGCACCCCTGACTGCTACACCCCCTGCCTTGCGGAGCTCTCCCGTGAGGTCGCCGGAAAACGGCTCTACCTCGTCGGCCCGATGCCGGTGCTCGAGCGGACCCTCGGAAATCAGGTGGTCGACTCGCCGGAGGCGGCAGACCTCTTTCTGGTCGCCGGGGACGGTATGACGAGCGATGCGGGGATCGCCTGCATCGACGAATACCGGGGCAAGAAACGAATGATATTCCTCGGGCCGTCGACCGCCGGGGTCAGCGGCCTTATAAATCTCGAGCACTGGTGTCCCTACGGACGATGAATACCTTTTTTTAGGAAAGAAAGGATTATACAGGAGTATGCTTTTCGGCTCTTCCGGAATCCGGCAGGAGTTCAGTCCCGGCCTCGTCGAGCTCGCGCTCCGTATCGGAGCAGCCACCGCAGACGATGCTTCAACAATCGTCGTCGGCCGGGACACCCGTATGACCAGCGAACTGCTTGAGCACAGCATTGTTTCCGGGATGCTCTCGGCCGGTGCAACCGTTTATTCCTGCGGCATCGCGCCCACGCCGACAGTCGCGCACGCAACGGGATGCGTGGACGCAGGGTGCATGATCACCGCCTCGCACAACCCCGAATCCTACAACGGGGTCAAACTCTTCAACCCCGACGGGTCGTCATTCACCCTCCGGCAGCAGGCGGCGATCGAGGAGGGGCTCCGCGGCACACACTGGAAGAACTGGGACGAGCAGGGACACACCTTTCCTGTCGACGCAGTGGACGCACATCGGGAGACGATCCTCGACCAGGTCAGCCTGGAGAGGCCCATCACGACCGTGCTGGACTGCGGCAACGGGGCGGGAAGCGTCATCACCCCCGATCTTCTTGCCGGAGCAGGGGCAACCGTAATTGGCCTGAACTGCAACGTTGCAGGAAGGTTTGCCCGCCCATCGGAGCCGCTTGAAGCAAACCTCCCCTATATCGGCGAGATCGTCCGGCGACGGGAGGCCGCGTGCGCGGTGATCCACGATGGGGACGCCGACCGGATGATGGCGTTCGATGAGCGCGGCCGCTACATCGACGGCGACCACCTTCTCATGCTGTTTGCGAAATACCTCGACCGCAAGCGGGTGGTCACCACCGTCGACGCATCCATGGCGATCGAAGAGGTCGCGGAGGTCCACCGCACGCCGGTCGGCGACAGTTTCGTCTCCGAAGAACTCCTCTCCTGGGGAGACTTCGGTGGGGAGGCATCAGGGAG
>PGYH01000128.1 GCA_002839575.1 Methanomicrobiales archaeon HGW-Methanomicrobiales-6 | reverse complement strand
GAGGCGGTTGCCGCAAGCCGCATCTGCTCGATCTTGGGGTTGATCTGGGCGTCTTTCTCGATGTAGAGGTCGCGCTTCGCGATGTAGGACTCGGGCTGGTAGTAGTCGTAGTAGGAGACGAAGTACTCCACCCGGTTCTCGGGAAAGAACGACTTGAACTCGTTGTAGAGCTGGGCGGCAAGCGTCTTGTTGTGGGCGATGACGAGGGTGGGTTTCTGGGCCTCCTCGACGACGTTTGCTACCGTGAAGGTCTTCCCCGACCCCGTGACCCCGAGGAGGGTCTGGAACCGCTCGCCGCGGGAAAGGCCGTCGCTGAGTTTTTTGATCGCGTCGGGCTGCGAGCCGGTTGGCTTGAAGTCCGCCTTGAGGTGAAATGCCGTCATGGTGCCACCGTCTTCTTCCTGAGCGTTCTGTGATACGTGATCGCGAACCGGTGCGCCTCGTCGCGGATCTCCTGGAGGAAGAGCGACGCCTTCTCGTGTTTCTCAAGCGGCAGGGGGTGAGAGAAGGCCGGCACGAAGACCTCCTCCTCGCGCTTCGCGATCGCCGCGATCGGGACGTTGATCCCGAGTTCCTTGAGCACCGCGGTTGCCGCCGCAAGCTGCCCCTTCCCGCCGTCGATCAGGATCAGGTCGGGGAACTCGCCGCCCTCCTTCTGGAGCCACGAGTAGCGCCGGCGGACCACCTCGGCGATGGCCGCGAAGTCGTCGACGCCCTCGACCGTCCGTATCCTGAACCGCCGGTAGTTCCGTTTGTCGGGCTTTCCCCAGAGGAACCGGACCATCGAGCCCACCATCGCCGTTCCGGAGAGGTGGGAGATGTCGAAGCACTCGATCGCGACGGGGAGGTCCGGGAGGTGCAGCCGGCGTTTCAGTTCGTCCAGTTTGATCCGGTCGCCGAAGAACGCGATCTCCACGTTCTTTTTGACCAGGTCGAGCAGATTCTTCTTCTCGCCCCGCTGCGGCACGACCACCCGGACTTTAGTGCCCCGGAGGTGGGAGAGATAGCCGGCGACCGCGTCGTCGACCGGCACGGGCAGGATCACCTCCTGCGGCGGTTCGTGATCGGCGTAGTAGCGGACGAGGAACTCCTCGAGGAACCCCTCCGTCTCGTCGAAGGTGTACTCGCGCTTCCCGGCAAGCGTTCCCCGGTCGACGTTGAAGAGCATCAGAAAGACGGTTCCCTCGCTTGCGATATAGTTGACGATATCCTCGTTGTAGGTCTTCTGCCGGTCGACGTGCTGGCGCTCGCGCAGCCCCTCGAGTGCCGCGATCTGGTCGCGGAGTTCCATCGCCCGCTCATACTCCTGCTTCTCCGCCGAGGCCGCCATCTCCTCGCGGAGCGTCCGGATGAGCCCGGCGATATCCCCTTTCAGGACCGCCTCCGCCCTTCTGACCCGTTCCCGGTATTCAGCCTCGCCGATCCTCCCCGTACAGGGGGCGCTGCACGAGCCGATGTGTGCACGGAGGCACGGACGCCGGGGGAGGCGCCGACACGACCGGAGCCCGAAGAGTGATTTTAAGAGCCGGAGGAGGTCTTCGCGCTCCCGGGCGGAGACGAACGGCCCGTAGTAGCGGCCGTTCCCGTCGGGCTGGCGGGCGGTGTGAACCCGGGGATAGGGTTCGTCGGTGATGTGGATGTAGGCGTACCGCTTCGCGTCCTTTAAGTCGATGTTGTACTTCGGCTGGTGCTTCTTGATCAGGGTGTTCTCGAGGATGAACGCCTCGACCTCGGTGTCGGTGACGATGAAGTCGAGGCCGGCGATCGCGGCGACGAGCCTGCCGGTCTTCGGATCGAGGTCGTGCCGGGAGAAGTAACTCGATACGCGCTTCTTGAGGTTCTTTGCCTTCCCGACGTAGATGATGGTGCCCTCCCTGTCGGAGAAGAGGTAGCAGCCGGGCTCGGTCGGAAGACTCTGGGTATCGATCATGGCTTCTTGAGGATCTCCTTTAAGAACTCACCCGTGTAGCTCCCTTCGACCAGGGCGACCTCCTCGGGGGTCCCCGTCGCGACGACCTCGCCGCCGGCGTCCCCGCCCTCGGGGCCGAGGTCGATGATGTAGTCGGCCGACTTGATCACGTCCAGGTTGTGCTCGATCACGACCATCGTGTTCCCCCGGGCCACCAGGTCGTCGAGGACCGCGATCAGGTTCTTCACGTCGTGGAAGTGCAGCCCGGTCGTCGGTTCGTCGAGGAGGTAGATCGTCTTCCCCGTGGCCCTTTTTGCGAGCTCCCGGGTCAGCTTGATCCGCTGCGCCTCGCCGCCCGAGAGGGTGGTGGAGCTCTGGCCGAGTTTGATGTAGCCGAGCCCGACCCTAGAGAGGGTGTCGAGCCTGTTCCTGATCGAGGGGACGTTCTCGAAGAGGGCCAGTGCCTCCTCGACGCTCATGTCGAGGACGTCCGCTATCGACCTGCCCCGGTACTTCACCTCGAGGGTCTCGCGGTTGTAGCGCGCCCCCTTGCACTCCTCGCACTCGACGTAGACGTCGGGGAGGAAGTTCATCTCGATCTTGATGAGCCCGTCGCCCTGGCAGGCCTCGCACCGCCCGCCTTTGACGTTGAACGAGAACCGGCCGGGCTTGTAGCCCCGGACCTTCGCCTCCTTCGTTTCGGCAAAGATCTTGCGGATCTCATCAAAGACCTTGGTGTAGGTCGCCGGGTTCGAGCGCGGCGTCCGCCCGATGGGGCTCTGGTCGATGACGATCACCTTGTCCAGGTCGTCGTCGAAGACGAGGCCGTCGTATTTCCCCGGAGGCTCCCGGGAGTTGTGGAGTTTCTGCATCAGCGCCCGGTAAAGCGTCTCGTAGATGAGCGTGGACTTCCCCGACCCCGAGACGCCGGTGACGACCGTCAGGACGCCGATGGGGATATTTGCGTCGATGCCCTTCAAGTTGTTCTCCCGGCAGCCCGCAAGCCGGATGAACCGGTCGCTCCTCCGGCGCTCAGCGGGGACATCTATCTTCAGGTCGCCCGCAAGGTAACGGCCGGTGATCGATGCCGGGTTTCCCGCGATGGCGTCCGGCGGCCCTTCCGCGACGATCTCGCCGCCGTGGAGCCCGGCCCCGGGCCCCATGTCCACGACCCAGTCGGCGCTCCGGATGGTGTCTTCGTCGTGTTCGACCACGACGAGGGTGTTGCCGAGGTCGCGGAGGTGCTGCAGGGTCTCGAGGAGTTTTCGGTTGTCGCGCTGGTGCAGCCCGATGGAGGGCTCATCGAGGACGTAGAGCACCCCGGTCAGGTTCGACCCGATCTGCGTTGCAAGGCGTATCCTCTGCGCTTCCCCGCCCGAGAGGCTGCCGGCGCTCCGCGAGAGGGTCAGGTAGCCGACGCCGACCTGCTCCAGGAACGCGAGCCGGGCGATGATCTCTTTTAAGATCTGTTTTGCAATCTCGCGCTGGCTTTCGGTGAGCTCCAGCGTCCGGAAGAACGAAAGCGCTCCCGTGACCGAGAGGTCGGTGACCTCGACGATGGACTTCCCGGCGACCTTCACGGCGAGGACCTTCTCTTTGAGCCTCTTGCCCCCGCACTTCGGGCAGGGGAGGATCCGCATGAACTTCTCGAGTTCGCGGCGGCGGTACTCCGACTGGGTCTGGTGGTAGAGCCGCTCGGCCTGCGGGGCGAGGCCTTCCCACGTCCCGGAGTGCGACCACGAGTCCCCGTTCCTGGTCCGCATCGAGAGGCGGAGGTGCTCGGGTGAGCCGAACATCAGGGCCTTATACTGTCGCTCGGTGAGGTCCTTGATCGGGGTTAAGACCGAGAATCCGAAGTGTTTTGCGACGGCGCCGAGGTACTGGCTCCGGTAGCCGTCGAGGAAGTTCCGGTAGAGCATGACGGCACCGTCGGCGATGGATTTGCTTTTGTCCGGGATGATCAGGTCCGGGTCGAACTCCATCCTGATCCCGAGCCCGTTGCACTCCTCGCAGGCGCCGAACGGGCTGTTGAAGGAGAACATCCGGGGCTGGAGTTCCTCGAACGCAATCCCGCAGACCGGGCAGGCCATGAGCGCCGAGCAGGTCTCTTCGTTGCCGTCCTCGTCGACGGCGATGACGAGGCCTTCTGATTTCTTAAGGGCGTTCTCGATCGCCTCGACGAGCCGTGAGCGCTCGTCGACGGAGAGCCGGTCGATGACCACGTCGATGTCGTGCTTGCGGTAGCGCTCGAGGGTGATCTCCTCGTCCGTCCGGTGGATCTCGCCGTTGACCCGGACCCGGGCGTAGCCTTCCCGGTCGAGGTCTTTGAAGACCTGCTGGTAGGTCCCCTTCTTCTGCCGGACGACCGGGGCGAGGATGGTGACCGTCCCGGCCATCGTCGAGGCGATGTGGTCGGCGATCTTCTCCGGCGACTGGGCTTCGATGGGGATATGGTGCTCCGGGCAGAACGGCGTCCCTATCCGGGCAAAGAGGAGCCGGAGGTAGTCGTAGATCTCGGTGACCGTGCCGACGGTGCTCCGGGGGTTCTTGGACGTCGTCTTCTGCTCGATGGAGATGGCGGGCGAGAGCCCGTCGATGCTGTCGACGTCCGGCTTTCGCATCAGGCCGAGGAACTGCCGTGCATACGCGGAGAGCGACTCCACGTAGCGCCGCTGCCCTTCGGCGTAGATGGTATCGAAGGCAAGCGTGGATTTGCCCGATCCGGACACCCCGGTGAGGACGATGAGCCGGTCGCGCGGGAGTTCGACGGTGATATTGTTGAGGTTGTGCTCCCGCGCCCCCTTGATGGTGATCTTCTTCATTCTCCTGTCCTGATAACTTGATCTTCTGAGCTCATAGGCATTTGCGATCCAAAATTTTTAAATACTACCCGGGCGTTTCGCCCGCGACCGGGACCATCCCGGTGAGAGAACAGGTCTCCTTTCGCAGGGGCGGGGAGGACCCGCCCTGCGAGGAAAGATGACGTGAAGGGGCGGTGGCGGTTACCACGCCTCAGGGTATGCCATATTGGTGTAGATGTCTTCGAGCCGGGCCTTGTGCCCCTTCTCCATGTTTGCGAGCTGGACAAAGACCGTCTGCTGCTCTGCATCCGCGGAGGCGGCGGCAAGCTGCGTGTACATCTGGGCAGCCTGGAGTTCCTTCTTGATGGCAAGGACCAGGCCGTCGAGCGGCTTCATATCGACCGAGAGCTCGGGCTCTTCGATGGAGTCGGTGATCTTGTAGTCCCTGGCCGCGACAAAGTGCATCTGATTTACATCGCGGAGCAGCAGACCCTGGAGGTACTCCCGGTGGCCCTTCTCGTCCTCGGCAAGGTCGAGGAAGAGCGTCTTCAGGTTTGCATCCTTCACCCTGTCGGCGACCGACCTGTAGAAGGTGTACGACTCTACTTCGCTGTCGATAGCGTTCGTGATGATCTTCTGGAAGTCTTCGGAGTTCATGGTTCATATCTCCTTTTTTCATTAAGGTCTCCGGCCCGGGGGCCGGCTGGATGATTGGTTCGTAATTATACGAACTAAACACACCATTGTGGGTGCAAATATTTACATCTTTCTCTTTTAACCCGGCTTCCGGCCGTATCCCTCCCCCATGGGCGGAAGGGGCGTCCAGGAAGCCTCCACGGCATCATTCCCTCTGTTCTGCCGGCGCGCTTCATGCAGCGACCCACGGCTTTCGCGCCCGGGCCGGGCCCTGATACCGGCACCAGGAAGGGTCAGGTTTTTGCAGTTCCCGGGCCAACGCTCTACCCTCAACGGGGAACACTTTTTCATGCGGGAAAAGCGGATAGTGCCGGGTGCGGGCGCGCCCCGGCGGGTGGCCAGGATCGTGCAGGAGCGGCACGGGAACGATATCGAGCTATTCGACCCGCCGTTCTACCGGAGGGAGTTCGAGGACGCCTACCGGTTCATCATCGACGACTACCGGGTGGCGCCAAAAGAGATCGCCCTCTTCCTCCCCTGCGCCGTGCGGAAACCCTACAGCCAGAGCCCGAGCCATAAACTCTTCCGGCGGATCATCGACGGCGTCCTTGCCCCGACCGACTACCATATCGTCATATTCGGCACCTGCGGGACCGTGCCTGCGGAGCTCGAGGGCATGTACCCCTACCGGAACTACCACTACATGCTCGGCAAGACCACGGACGAGCGGGTCCGGCGGGACTTCCACCGGATCGAGGTCTACCGGCTGAAGGGCTATCTTGAGAAGACCCGGGACACCTACCGGCACCGGCTCGCCTACTGCATCGGGCCGTTTCGGAAGGCGATGGTCGAGGCCGCGGAGGAGACCGGGATCGCCGTCGACCTCCTCCCCTCCGATCCGATGATCGAGCGCCTCTACGACATCGACTGCCCCTTCCCGGAGGGCAGCCTCTCGATGCAGGGCTACATCGACGAGTTCCGCGAGGGGCTCGAGAGGCTGGCGGGGATGATACGCGCCGGGGAGACGACGGCTCCGGAAGGGTGCCCGGAGCGGCAGGGTCCGGCGAGGGCGTGAGAGGACTCGGAAAAGAGCACTTTTTTCGGAAGGACAAATCACCGAAAGTTTCTGATTGCCTGGGAACTTTGAATTGCGCCTGATCACCCCCCACCCCACCCGCGCTTCGCGCTCCTCCCCCGCGCCCCCAAGGGGGGCGGGGGCAGTGCGTGGCGATACCAGGGGAAATCGGTTGATGGGGCTACGTGGTAGTGGCAAGGCTGATCTGCAAAACAAAGACTGTTGTACGTAAAAGTCGTGGTTAAGTAGGAGACAGATCCTGTTCATCCGCGGTTCCGGGCACGGCTTCCGTGGGAGTATCGCCCCTGGGGGGGTGGGGCTGACGGGGAGGGGTCCCCCCCTCCCCTGTCTTGCGCAAAGATCCGAACACCTCATTACCCCACCCCTCCCGGCCTCCAGCCTCCTCACCCG
>PGYH01000127.1 GCA_002839575.1 Methanomicrobiales archaeon HGW-Methanomicrobiales-6 | reverse complement strand
GCCCCGGCCGGGATTCGAACCCGGGTCGAAAGCTCCGGAGGCTTTCAGGATATCCACTACCCTACCGAGACTGCCATATCATGTTGATCTGCCTTGTATAAAAGGCAAACGGATGTTCCGGCACCGGGCCGCGACGGGGGTGCGGTCTGCCCGGGGTATCGCGCGTGATGCGTGAGGAATTGCGTTTAACTCCTCAAAGAGGAGGTCTCTCCCGGTTCGACCGCTGAGGAGAACCTTCAGGGCGTGATCCAGGCAGCTTGAGCCATTCAGCCGCAGATCATGTTCACCCGTGATTACCAGGATCTGGGGGTGAAGGACGCCACCTAGCAGTGCGTGAACGTGTGATTTCTGTTCGGCCACCTATGGCCGGCCGTCCTTGAAGTCCGCGTAAGCGGCAGTAATGGGATGCACCCCCGTCACCTCCTCTATCCTGCGCTTTTTGCCGGCGCATTCCGGACCGGTGGCCTATATGCCAGGTTAGCCGGGACGACGGGAGAGATGTTCGCCCGCGGATTCACCGGGATATGCCGTCATGAAGCCGTCCGGCGGAGACAATAGCCCGCCGGAGGCAGGATGCGATATCAGCGAGGACGATGCAGGGAGCATCTTACCAATAGTTGCTATATTTTGCTCGAAATTAACCAATCAGCATGAATGCCTGGACTCCAATAACGTAATACGTATCAACACTTCATGGCAAACCATCAAGATATATATGGATATGCCTCCGTACATCTGATGATAGCCTCACCGATCACCGAAATACTCCCGTGTCACAGAATAATGTCGATAAGCCAGCTTGACCTGAGAAAGTTTGTAGCACCGGAATTTATCTGCGGGTACGGAGCACTGCAGCTTGCAGGGCGGTATGCCCGCAACTTCGGGATGAAACAGGTGCTCCTTGTCACCGATCCGGGTGTCCGGGCCGCAGGCTGGGCCGACGCCGTCGCGGAGAGCCTGGCCGAAGCAGACATAGCGTTCACCGTCTTCGATTCTGTCTCCGCAAACCCCCGCACCCGGCAGGTGATGGCGGGTATGGAGGTCTACCGGTCTGAAGAGTGCAACGGCATCGTCGTCGTCGGCGGAGGAAGCCCGATGGACTGTGCCAAGGGAATCGGGGTAGCAAGCTCGAACATGCGGGACATCCTCACGTTCGAGGGTGTCGACCGGGTGCCGGTGTCTGCCCCGCCGCTCATCTGCATCCCGACGACCGCCGGGAGTTCTGCCGACGTCTCCCAGTTTGCCATCCTCACGGATGAGGGGGAAAAGAGAAAAATCGCCATTATCAGTAAAGCGCTCGTCCCGGACGTCTCCCTGCTCGATCCCGAACCGCTGACGACGATGTCCAGGGACCTGACCGCGGATACCGGCGTGGATGCCCTCAGCCACGCGATCGAGGCTTACGTCTCGAACGCCAGTTCACCGATGACCGACGTGCATGCCCTCGAGGCGATACGGCTCGTCACGAGCGCACTGCCTGCGGCCCTGGAAGAGCCCGGCGATCTGGATCTACGGTTCTCGACCCTCCTCGCCAGCCTTCATGCCGGGCTTGCGTTCTCCAACGCAAGCGTCGGAGCCGCACATGCGATGGCGCACAGCCTCGGGGGGGCCTACGACCTTGCGCACGGGCGGTGCAACGCGCTGCTCCTCGAGCACGTGATGGCGGCCAACTACGAGGCGGCACCGGATCGTTACGACCGGATTGGAGCGATCTTCGGGCCGGGACGGGTGACGCCGGCAGAGAAGGTGGCGGCATTCAGGAGATCGCTCGGCATCACCGAGACCCTCGCCGATGTCGGCGTCCGGGAGGATACGATCCCCGCCCTTGCCCGATGTGCGTATGCCGACCCCTGCATGGTAACGAACCCGCGCAGCCTCGCCTGCGACGACATCGAACGGATCTATGAGCATGCGTTCTGAACCTCCCGACGATCGGGATGCACTCCGGGCAAAGATCATCGGCCTCGGGGAGACGTCCCTGCACAAGAGTTACTATCCCGAGCTGCAGAGCCGGCTTGCGGAACTCGAGCGGTTCAGAGCCCTGCTCGACCAGACCCACGACGCGATATTCCTGATCCGTGCAGAAACCGGGGAACTTGCGGACGTCAACGCGTCCGCGGAGACACATCTCGGCTATTCAAAGAGGGAGCTGCTCGCAAAACCGTTTATCGATTTAATCTCCCCGACGAAGAAGACCTGGCTTGCCGAATTCATCCGGGAGAGCAGCGCTCTGCTGTCCAAATCCGGGCAGACCGTTACCGCGCGGCTCGTATCACGGAGTGGAACGGAGATCCCGATGGAGATCACCGTCCGGTCGGTCACCTTCGGCGCCGAGCGGTACATCGTCGCGATTGCACGGGACATCACCGACCGGATCCGCACCGAGCGGGAGCTCAGGATAAAGGAGAGCGCGCTCGAATCCTCGACGAACGGCATCCTCATCACCGACCTCGCCGGGACGGTCATGTATGCCAACCGGAGTTTTGCCGGGATGTTCGGGTACGAGCGGGCGGGCGCGGTTGCGGGGAGAAACCTGGAGACATTCTTCGCGGACCCTACCGTCGGGGAGAAGGTTACGGCCCGGCTCCTCGATACCCATGCGATCGTGCAGGAGACGATCGGACTGCACAGCAGCGGGTCTCCGTTTCACATCCAGGTCTCGGGCAGCGTCGTGCAGAATGATGCCGGGCAGCCGCTCTGCATCATGCTGATCGTCATGGACATCACCGAGCGGATTCTCATCGACCAGATGAAACGGGAGACGTATGCGCAGCTCGGGAAAAATATTGAACAGTTCGCTATCCTTGGGGATCATATCCGTAACCCGCTCCAGGTGATCGTCGGGTATGCGGAGATGATCGATGACTCGCTTGCCGGAAAGATCCTCGAACAGTCGAGGCGGATTGACGAACTCGTCACCGAACTCGACCGGGGATGGGTCGAGTCGGCGAACGTCAGGCATTTCCTGCGAAAGCACGGGGAAGATAGAGATTCCCCTCTGCAGACGGACACCGATAGCTCAACTCTGAAGGAACGAGACACCTGAGCACAGGGTGTCTGTATCACGCCGTTCTCATCGGGTATAAAAAAGCCGGCGGAGAGGAGAACCCTAGCCTCTCCTCGATTCGTAGAGGTGCCAGATCTTGCACGCCCCTTCGTGGCTGACCATGCAGGGGCCCACCGGGGTGCGCGGGGTGCAGACCTTCCCGAAGAGTTTGCAGTCGGACGGCCGGGCGACGCCGCGCAGCACCTTATCGCAGATGCAGGCGGAATGCTTGTCCACGTGCTGGATCTCGATATCGAACTTCTTCTGGGCGTCGTAGCCCTCGAACTCCGGCTTTAAGCGGAGGCCGGAGGCCGGGATCACGGGGAATCCGCGCCACTCGACGTCGAACGGCTCGAAGACCTCGTACATCAGGCGTTTCGCCTTGACGTTCCCCTCCCGGGTGACCACACGCGGGTAGGCGTTCTCCACCCGGTGCACGCCGCCCTTGACCTGCCGGACCGCCATGAGGAGGGCAAGGAGGATGTCCTCGGGCTCGAACCCCGCGACGACCTGCGGGACGGGGAACTGCTCGTACTCCTCGTAGCCCATCACCGCGCAGACGTGGCCGGGGAGGAGGAACCCGTCGAGCGACGCCTCCCCCTGGGCGAGGAGCCATTCCATCGCCGGCGGGACGAGCCGGTGGCACGAGAGGATCGAGAAGTTCTCCGGCGGCCGGGAGAGGATCGTGGCGGCGACCGTCGGCGCGGTGGTCTCGAAGCCGACCGATATGAAGGTGACCTCCCGGTCGGTTTCCCTCCGGGCGATCTCCACCGCCTTGTGGACGCCCTGCACCACCCGGACGTCCCCGCCGCTCGACTCGAGCGATCCCTTCGACCCCGGGACACGCAGCAGGTCGCCGTAGGTGGCGATGGTGCAGTCCCGTTCCACCAGGTCGAGCGCGGCGTCGATCTCGCCCTGCGGCGTGATGCAGACGGGGCAGCCCGGCCCCATAACGATCTTGAGACCCCGGGGAAGGACGCTCCTGAGCCCGGCGCGGGCGATTGCCGCCTCGTGGGTACCGCAGATATGCATGAGCGTGATATCCCGGTCTACAAGGGCACGGAGCGCATCGAGGATTTCCTTTCCAGCCGCCATGAATTATCACATTTATATTTCGTTGAAAGTACATATCAGTACCGGAATGAGTAGCATCCTGTATGGAAGCGCGATCGTCCTCTGCGGGATCATCGCAGCGTTCGTCGTTCACGAGGTCTTCCGGTGGCTGCAGAAGCGAGCCGACCTCACCGAATCGAAGCTGACGACATCGTACTCTACTCGCTTGACAAACCTCTTGCTATCGCCTTAATCGCGGGTTCCGTCTGGATCTCCGTAACATTCATCATCGACCCCGCGGCCCTCCTCGGGGAGTACGCGTGGCTCGTTTCGGAGAAATGCTTCGCTGCGGCGGCGATCCTCATCGCGGCGTGGGTGGTCTCTTCGTTCGTCTACAACTTCATCACCCTCTACGGCAGGTGGATGGCGTCGAAGACCGAGACCGACCTCGACGACCGGATCGTCCGGGTGCTCGAGCTCGCGGCACGCTACGTCATCTGGTTCATCGCCATCCTCATGGTCCTCCAGATGCTCGAGGTGGACATCACGCCGCTCGTCGCCGGTGCCGGGCTCGCCGGCCTGGCGGTGGCGCTCGCTGCCCAGGATATCGTCTCCAACTTCTTCGGGGGTGCGGTGATCCTCGTGGATAAGCCGTTCGCGGTCGGCGACCGTATCAAGATCGACAGTTACCTCGGGGACGTAGTCAACATCGGCCCCCGGAGCACCAGGATCAAGACGCTGGACCACCAGATGGTCACCATCCCGAACTCAATGGTCTCGAGCAGCGTCATCGTCAACTACGCCATGCCGGACGTCAAGTTGAAGATCAAGGTCCCGATCTCGGCCGCATACGGCAGCGATATCAAGCGCGTGAAAGAGATCCTCATCGAGATCGGGTGCGAGGCGGCGGCACGGTCGGAGTATGTCCTCTCCGATCCTGCGCCGTCCGCCTACTTCCTCGAGTTCGGAGCATCGAGCCTGGACTTCATGCTCATCATCTGGGCAAGGGCCTTCAACCTGGCCTGGGACGTCCAGGACTACGTGAACATGCGCGTCTACGAGCGGTTTGCGGAAGAAGGAATCGAGATCCCGCTCCCGCAGATGGACGTCCACATGCGGGAGTGATCTAGGTCGCCCGGTAAAATATTCCTCTTTTTTCCCGAACCTGTTCGATCAGGGCCCGGGCTTCGAGGGCGCGGAGGTGCTTTGCAACCTCGGCCGGACGGATGCCGAGGAGTGCGGCGAGATCTGCGCCCGTGCAGGGCCGGCGCCGGATGGTCGCGAGGATGGCCTCTCCGGCATCCCCGCTCTCCGGCGGCAGCGCCCGGTCCGTGCAGGCCGCCCCGATAACCTCCGCGTTCCCGCCAAGCATCGATGCGATCCGCTCGAGTGCCGGACGCGATGCCGGTCTTACCCGGATATCGGTGCCGGGCCGATCGAGGGTGTTCACCTGGACGCGGTCGGGATTGATGGCGGCGACGGCGTCCTTCAGGAGCCGGATCTCCTCTTCGGTGTCGTTTATGCCCGGGACGATGAAGACCTCGAGCCAGACCTCGCCGGTATACTCCCGGACGAAGTCGAGCAGCCCCTCGAGCACCCGGCCGGCGGTGATGCCGGGAGAAGGGCGGTTGATCCTCAAAAAGACCTCTTCGGAGACGGCGTCAAGCGACGGGACCACGAGGTCCGCGGGCATGAGGGCGGCCCGGACTTCCGGGTCCACAAGAAGCGCGCTGTTGGTCAGCACCGCGACCCGGTAGCGGGGGTAGCGGTCTTTGATGAAGGAGATGATCTCGCCGATCCCGGAGTGAAGCGTCGGCTCGCCGGATCCGGCGAATGTGACGTAGTCGAGGTCCGGCGCCTTCGCGAGGAAGTCGTCGAGTTCCGCGATGACCCGGTCGGTCGGGACGTACTCGCGCCGCTCGCAGGTCAGATCGGTCGTCCGCCCGCACTCACAGTAGATGCAGTCAAAAGCGCAGGTCTTGTACGGCACCAGGTCGATCCCGAGCGAGATGCCCAGGCGCCGGGAGGGGACCGGGCCGAAGAGGTAACGGTATGCCATGAGGTAATCCTGAGTACTATCCGGCACGAGGAATCATCAGGGTTCACCTGCCTGCAACGCGTCCCGGGACTCGCCCTCACGTCTCGGCGATCTTGAGCATCTTCTTGCAGAAATGGTCGACCGAGGTGAAGACCGCCAGTTTGATGCCGTTCTGCGTCGCGGGGAGATCGGCGGTGACGAACCGGAGGATGTCGGAGTAGTAGTTCAGCGAGGGGTATTTCCTATGGAACTGGTCGAGGCAGAGGCCCGCCTGCTCCTTCCTTCCCCGGAGGAAGGCGTATGCATAGTCGATGAGGCAGAGGACGTGCCCCGGCATCTTCATCTCGTCGGCAATCCTGCGGAACTCGTTGAACTCTGTCTCGCGGGGGAGATAGAGCGAGGTCCGGAGGCCGTAGTAGACCGGCTCGGGGTCGTCGGGGAACCTCCGGATCAGGTCGTAGATGAGCCCCAGGGCATCGGCCAGTTCGCCCTGCTCGAACTTGAGGTGGTAGGCCTCCCGGTAAAAGAGCATGTCGTCGGGGAACCGGATGAGGCCGATCTGGAGCATCTTCACCAGGGCCACGTCGTTGTTCTCCTGTTTGCCGCGTGCGATCCCGATCTCCAGGAACCAGCGGTTGTTGGGGATCCATTCGGTCGCAAGGAAGATCATCATCCAGAACGGCTCGGCAAGCCATG
>PGYH01000126.1 GCA_002839575.1 Methanomicrobiales archaeon HGW-Methanomicrobiales-6 | reverse complement strand
AAGCCGGAGGTGAAACCGGAGGCAAAGCCTGCTGCAAGCCAGCCGCAGGCGAAACCCGCGGTGAAGCCCTCTGATGTGATTGTAGAAGAAAAGGTGGAAGTTGTACAAAAGGAGGAAAAGCCTGTGGCAGAAAAGATTTCGATAGGTGAATTACATCTGAGCGGATGTACGGGATGCCTCGTTACCCTTGCGGATAACTACGAGGGTCTCTTCAAGCTGCTCGATGATTACGCGGATCTGGTCTACGCATTGACCCTGGTCGACGTGCGCCATGTCCCCGAGATGGACGTGTGCCTGGTCGAGGGTTCGTGCTGTCTGAACGACAAGATCTCGGTAGAGGAACTGAAAGAAGCAAGGGCGAAGTCGAAGGTGCTCGTCGCCTACGGCGCCTGCGCGGCCTACGGCAACATTACGCGGTTCTGCCGGGGCGGCCAGTGGAACCAGCCCGGTCACGAAGCGTTCGTGCCGATCAGCGAGGTCGTCGATGTTGACCTCTACATCCCGTCCTGTCCCCCGTGCCCGCAGCAAGTCAGGAACGTCGCCGTCATGGCCTACCTGCTGCTTCGGGGCAACGACGAACAGAAGAACCTCGCGACCGCCTACCTGACGCCGCTGATGCAGCTTGCACAGCGCGGCAACGAGGCCTGTGGCTGCGACCTGATGTATGATGTCATCAACCAGGGACTCTGCATGGGATGCGGGACCTGCGCCGGCACCTGCCCGGTCCGTGCCATCACCATGGAGTACGGCAAGCCGAACGTGAACCGCGACCTCTGTATCAAGTGCGGCGCCTGCTACTCGCAGTGCCCCAGGAGCTGGTTCAACTTCGACGTCATGAACAACTACGAGGGCATCATGGATGCCATCAATGGAGCCATGCAGTGAGGTGAGGAAGATGGACGTACTCGGTAACTACAAATCCGTAATCTCGGCACGCTCGACCGACAAGGACATTACAAAGAAGTCCCAGGACGGCGGCATCATCACGACGCTCTTTGCCTATGCGCTCGAAGAGGGTATCATTGACGGTGCCATCGTCGCAGGTCCGAGCGACGAGCCCTGGAAGCCGGAGCCCGTGGTTGCGACAACGAAGGCCGAACTTCTAGCCGCTGCCGGAACGCGCTACACCATCAGCCCGAACCTCAACCTGATCAAGGAGGCGACCCGCAGCTACGGTCTCGACCGTGTCGGTATCGTCGGCACGCCCTGCCAGATGCAGGCCGTCCGGAAGGCTCAGCTCTATCCGATCGGCCTGCGCGACGTCGACGACAAGATCGCCCTCGCGCTCGGCATCTTCTGCATGGAGAACCTCTCCTACCAGGCGCTCGAGGCAATCGTCGAGGACCACTGCAACCAGAAGATGCAGTCCGTCAAGAAGATGGACATCGGCAAGGGCAAGTTCACGGTCTACACCGAGCGCGGTGCAGTCAGCCAGATGCCGCTCAAGCTGCTTTCAAAGTACGTGCAGCCCGGCTGCAACGTCTGCCTGGACTACGTCGCGAACCTCGCCGACATCTCCCGAACCTCGCCGACATCTCCAGCGGCTCCGTGGGCAGCCCCGACGGCTGGAGCACGGTCTTCGTGCGGAGCATGAAGGGTAACGCGGTCTGGGACGGCGCGATCGCCGCCGGTCTCTTCGAGACCAAGCCGATGGACCAGGTCAAGCCCGGCCTCGACCTCGTGAAGAAGCTCGCCACCGAGAAGATCACGAAGAACCAGAAGAACGTGGATGCACGTAAGACGTTCGGCCTTAAGGCGGACGGAACTCCCAAGGGTCTCCGGAACCCCTACGAGTCCCCCTGAAATACTCTTTTTTTCGGTCGGTTTGGCCTCCCCTCAATCGAATAGCTCCGTTGACTGAGTTTTACCGGGTTTATGTGAAACCGTCGTCGTTCGTACCGAACGCACATAATCTGAACCATGCACCAGTCTTTCCGATGAGTGAAGGGTCAGGATTTGTGCTGTATCTTCGAGACAACCAATAGCCGTTCAACCTCAGCCAAGTTGCCCAAGTCGTCACTGATTGGGCATATCACCATGCAGTGGACCGTGGGGATATCGCCACGCACTGCCCCCGCCCCTTGGGGCGGGGAAAGACGCGCCGCTAGGAACGACTGTCCGAAGGATAGGAGTTCGAGAAACCCAAAGGGTTTCGAGGAGCGGAGTTTAAGGCACCGTAGGTGCGAATGAGGAGGCCGGGCAGGGTGCGACGGACGGGACGTCCGGAGCTTGAGAAGACCGGAGGTCTTCGAGTGGGGTTTTCAGACATCGCTATATGGTGGAGACAGGGGGGGAATGCTCCCCCTCCCCGTCAGCCCCTCCCCAAATGGCGATATCCCCACGGAATCCGTGCAACAGGGTCTTACAAAATAGACTCGTCTGGACAGCAGGACAGACCCGGAAGTCCGGGCTGAACCCGAAAAAATCGAGGGTGGGGGGCCGCCCCCCGCCGCTGGTTCTCACCATCAGGCTGGCAGGAGATGGCAGCGGCTCTCTGCTATCGTACGTTACTGTGGAAGCGTTTGCCGGGTGTCGTGTTCGTATTCAGTCCCTGAACAGTACCTGGTAGGTTACCGACTCTGCTCCAAAAAAGTCCTTGCAAAACTCTGCTGCCCTCGAAGGTTCGTATTCCTTGCAGCTGAAGATGTCGAGGTAGGCGGCGTTGGTCTCGTTCGCGAAGTGGCCGGAGACCAGCGATGTCTCGATGAGCTGGGTCATGGAGAATCCTGCGACCCTCTCACAGGGGCCGAAGTGGACGATCTGCGGTTCGCCGAACCTCTTCATGTCGATAAGGTCGCACAGTTCTACGATGAACCGGTGAATCTTCTCTGCGTCCCTGATCGATGCCGGGTCACATCCTTTCAAGTCCACGCTCGTGTACAGTCCCCAACAACCACGCTGCTTGAACTGTGCAACGATCTCTGCGTCGCTTACCGTCTCTGCCATAACGTTGCTTGCTGCAACGTTGTTTGTCATTACTTTACTAGCCATGATCTCACCTTCGGGAGGATCTGCGATCGATTGATCCCTGTAAATTTTGATAGTTCTGATTTTAAACTTATCCATCATACTAACGAAAAATAGCGCGTATTTCCCGGTTACGCCAGAGCAATTCTTGCCTATCCAGAATTATAGGGCAAATTCTTGACAGATTTTCAAATTGGTGACTTTACACAGCCCATTTGTCTTTTTGTGTGAATTATGCGGCAGTAAATTCACACTACGTATGAACAATTCAGGGTGCCGGCTCTTTTTCGCGGGCACTCCTCCGGGGGTTCGCAGGCAATCGGGGCTATTAAAATGAACTCTTTATTTAGTACCGTTTTGCGAACCCGTTTCTGCGGTGAAAAACCATTAAGTCCGGATTTGAAAATATTCGCTCCCGCACCAGCCAGTACCCCGACCGAAAGGCAGCCGGGCAACGACTACCAGACTCCCTCCCGGGGTCGGGAGACCCTGCATCTCCACCACCCGACGCGCACCCCCGGCGCCCGTCCCGCCCCCGACACAGGGCCCCGGGACGGGACCCGCCGCAGGGGGGAGCACCCTCACCGGAGCACCGGGGGATGGCGGTGCGCACGCCGGACGTGGGCATGGAGGGTTTCGAGCGTGGGGTACTGCCTGCCGCAGACCGGGCAGATGAACTCGCCCATCTCCACAACATCGGGGGGCCTTCTCCGCGGGGGCTCGCCCGTCATTCACCCTCCGCTATCTCCTCAAGCGTCCGCCCTGAGATAACCGACCGGGGCTCCGCCACGACCGGGTTTCTATCGGGATCGGCCTCGGCATCGTCCATCTTCACGAGAAGCCAGGCCTCGCCCTTCCCGGTCCTGAAGCGAGTCAGGGCATACCCGCCACGGACCTTCTCCCCCTCGAGCCAGAAGGATACGTGCCCCCTCCTCACAGCCTCGGCAACCCCGATCTCGCGCCCCTCCTTCTCTGTAAGGTTCCGGTAGGTTCCCCGGTCCCAGGCGAGGACCGTCCCCGCCCCGTAACTCCCTTCCGGAATGACACCCTCAAAGTCGGCGTAGTCGAGCGGATGATCCTCCGTCGGCACGGCGAGGCGCTTCTCCTTCGGATTCGCGGACGGCCCCTTCGGGACCGCCCAGGACTTCAGCACGCCGTCGGCTTCCAGGCGAAAGTCGTAGTGGAGCGTGGTCGCACGGTGCTTCTGGATGACGAAGATGGGGCGGGATGCCGCCGCCCGCCCCCCCGGCGGCTCCGGCGTCCGGGCGAAGTCTCTCTTCTCGCGATACTCATCGAGCGTATCCGGCCCTGCCATACCAGAACTCCGGCGCTGCCGGGAGATAAGAGTTTTCCCGGTCAGGGATTCCGACCGGACGCCGGGACGATCCTGACGTTCATCTTCTCCGAACCGATGATCAGGATGCCCTCCCCCGGCTGGAAGTTGAGGAGATCTTTTTCACTCACCTCAAAAAACTTGGCGTTCTCCTGAGCCTGTTTCTTGTTCTCGGACCGCATGCAGAACTTTACGGCGATGTTTGCGAGGATCTCCTCGTTGAAGTGGGCGATCAGCTGCGACGCAAGGATCAGCGAGACCCCGAACTTCCGCATCTCGGTCGCGTACTTATTTAAGACCGCCTTGATCGACGTCTTTGAGCCGCTCTTCTGGCTCACCAGGAGTTTCGCCTCGTCGACGATCACAAAGAGCCGGAACTTCGCCCGCTCGTCCTCCGACCCGCGCGGGATCTCACCCGTCGCCTGGAGGGTGTAGTAGATCCGCCGGAGGAAGAGATCCGCAAAGAGGTAGCGCAGGTTCTCCGGGAGGGCATTTAAGTTGATGTGCGTGATCCCGCCGGAGAGTATCGTGGGGAGGGAGATCTTCTCCTCCCCCGAGAAGAGTTTGTAGTCGAAGATGTCCTCAAGGTAGGCCGGGATCGCCTCGTCCTCACAGTTCATGATCTCACCCTCGATGGCATCGAAGTCGAGCACCCGCGTCCAGGTCTCGGTCTTCCCTGTGATTCCTGACATCCGGTAGCAGTCCTTGATGATATTCTTGATCTTCCGGCGCTGCTGGATCCCGAGCGTCGGGAAGTTGATCGAGATGGCGTCGACGAAGTCCGAGGTCGCCCGGAGCGGGGTGATCTCGTCGATGGAAGGATCGAGCTCCAGCGGGTTGAAGTAGTACTGCCCGCCCTCGCGGATCTTGTAGGACCGGATATCCCCATCGCTCGCGGCCATGTCCCCGTGGAAGTCAATCAGGACGACCGGCATCGCCTGTGCCGCAAGCTCCGAGGCGATACACCGGATCGTCTCGGTCTTGCCGGCGCCCGAGCCGCCGAGGATGATCATGTGGCCGTTGTTGAGCTGGCCGGGCGACCAGTTGACCCGCTGCCCGTCCTGCGCATGCCCGAGGAAGATATCGAGGCCGTCGGAACGAACGGGTGCCGGTTCCGGGGCGGGCCGGAGTACGGGGGCCTGAGGGGGTGTGACGAAACGGCGGAGCGCGGGCGGCGGCGGGAGCGGGGACGGCTCTTCCCCCTCTTCTTCTCCTTCCTCCTCTTCCGTTACATCGGCGAAGAAGGTCTCGTCCCATCCGATCTCCTCCTCTTCGGCCGGAGGCACGGGAGTCGGGGCGGGGGCTGGCTCTTCGCGGAGAGGGGGGAGAGGCTCCGCCGCCGGGGCCGGCCGGTCGATGACGATCTTTTCGGCAACCTCGCTCATCAGCACCCGTCCAAGATCCCGGAGGCGCGCGTCATAGAGATTCCGGTCCTTGACAATGAATCGGGCGAGGTCAATCCCGTCCTCCTCGCGCACCCCCTCAAGGACGTAGATCGCATCGGCGAGCTCCGTAAGCACCCTCGAGAGTTCGCGGCGATGGGCCGGCGATGCCCGGATACGGTCGTAGTCCTCGCCGCAGGCAAGGTAGCGCAGAACAGTGAACGTCGAGTAGAACGACTCAAGGAGCATATCGTAGTGCTCCCGGACAGTCGGATCGATCCGCTCGAGCATTCCCTTCAGGATGTATGCAAACTCCGGTGGGAAGGTGTAGACGACACCGTCGGCCCTGGAACCGTCGAGGTCGTAGGCGTGGGCGAGGACCGCGCACCCGGCGGCCCTGAGCCGGGCGGCGAACCGCTCACATTCGAGGAAGAGACCCGGACTGTTGTTGAGAAGAAAACTGACAAACGTCTCTTCGGTGCGGGGGAGCGCGGACGGGAAGGTCTTGTTGACAAACGACCCCTTCACAGTCCCCGCGAGAAGGGCCGGGACGACCTCGTGGATCTCGCAGGCCAATCCCGGAATATCGAGTGCCTGAAGCCGCGCCTCCATCAGCGGCCGGGCGATGGCCTCTCCGGCAGAGGTTGCCCGGATCACCGTCGTGCCGTGCCAGGAGGCCGACTCGATGAGGCTGACCTGCGCAAGGGCAAAGAGCGGTCCTGAGGTATAGGCGTAACAGCTCTGTTCGACCACGCCCACTCCCTCTCCCCGGGATGACGCGCTGTTCTGGGCGATGTATATGTAGAGGAGCGTCTCGACGATGTCGCGGACCTCCTGCGGGCGGAAGTCCCGCAGGTATTCGGTGACGGCGGGAGAAAACGAACCCACCAGGGTCGGGATCCCGGCATCTGCATAGCCCATCGCTTTGAGTACTTCGGTAAGGTCTGTCGACACGGGTTCACCAGCGGATGCGTTTTGTGGCGCCACCTGCCCGGGAGAACCCGGCGCCACGGTACGCTGCACGGTACCGCTTCACGCGATGCAGGCCTGCAGGCAGCCGCTCCGGTGAAGCAGACGGTTGAAGTAGTTTTGCTCTATGATCTATTAAATATAGGCTGTTTGTAGAAAATCAGGCGCATCCGGCAGAATTCTCCCGTTTTTGGGCATCCTTGCGATCCCTTCTCGCCTGCAGGGTGCCGATGTCGTGCCCGGCCGACACACGCCTTCCTGCCAACCCCAAGATCGTTCCCCTCGCGCGAAACCACCGGAGAATCAGTCTGAATCCACAGATAATATCCATGCTGACATTTTTATATGATGGAAATTATATATATCGGTAGTCGAGGCGGGCACCCCGTGACTACCCTTACCGAATACCAGCGAGTGACCATCGTCATAGCACTCCTCGCAATATCGGTCTTCCTGACCTACTACTTCCACACCGTCCTGATGCTTGGGACCGTCTTTTCGCACTTCTTCTACATTCCGATCATCCTGACCGCGCTCTGGTGGGAGAAGCGGAGCATCCTGGTCGCCATCTTCCTCGGCGGGCTTGTCGTCGTCAGCAGTTTCCTTTATCGGCCCGACATCCTGACGCTGAACGATTACGGGCGCGCACTGATGTTCGTCGTCATCGCCTTCGTCGTCGCCTCCCTCTCCGAACAGCTCAAACGGCGTGAGCAGGAAGTGAAGAAACAGAGGGACCTCGTGCAACGCTACCTTGACGTGGCGGCTGTCCTTCTTGTTGTCATCGACGCCAACCACACCATCCGGCTCATCAACCGCCGCGGCTGCGAGTTGCTCGGCTACCGTGAGGAAGAACTGATCGGGAAGGACTGGTTTGCAACCGTCGTCCCCGAAGCATCCCGCAAGACGCGACGGCAGGATTTCGATGCCGCGATCGCCAACAACGCCGCCTTCCCCGGCCGGCGGGAGAGCCCGGTCGTCACGCGGAGCGGGGACGAACTGATCCTCGCATGGCAGGATACCGTGCTTACCGGCGACGACGGTCAGCCGGGCGCGGTGATCGGTTCGGGAGCCGACATCACCGACCGTATAATGGCTGAGGAAGCGTTGCGGGCGGCGCACGACGAGGCGAACCTCTACCTGGACATCATGGCGCACGACATCAACAATGCCAACGCCGTCAGCCTCGGCTACGCGGACCTTCTGGTCGATATGCTGGAGGGAAAGGAGAGGGAGATGATCCGGAAACTCAGGGGCGGCATCAGCCGCAGCATTGAGATCATCCAGAACGTCTCGACGATCCGGCGGTTGCATTCCCATGAGACGACGGCAAAACCCGTCGATCTCGATGCCATCATCAGGGCCGAGATCGCCCATCATCCCGATGCGAGAATTGTCTATGACGGAAAGCCGGTCGGGGTTATGGCCGACGACCTCCTCTCCGAGGTCTTCGCAAACCTCATCGGCAACAGCATTAAGTTCGGGGATCCCGGAGTCGAGATCAGTGTCCGTGTCAAGAAAGGCGATGAGACGGTCGGGGTCTCGGTCGAGGATACCGGGCCGGGGGTGCCCGATGCGGTCAAACCCATCCTCTTCACGCGCTTCGCGCGGGGCACGAGCACCCGGAGCGGGAAAGGGCTCGGCCTCTACATCACCCGCACCCTGATCGAGCGCTACGGCGGTCGGGTGTGGGTCGAGGACCGGGTGCCCGGCCGTCCGGAGGAGGGAGCGGCGTTCCGGTTC
>PGYH01000125.1 GCA_002839575.1 Methanomicrobiales archaeon HGW-Methanomicrobiales-6 | reverse complement strand
ACTGGTGATCTCGCCTGCGGCGACCATGCGCCCGAGACCGGTGAGCGGAATCCATTCTTCCTGTACGTATGCCATGTCACACCAGCTCCTTCTTGATGGCCAGAGCCACAGCCTCTACATTCGCTACCAGGTTGCCCGCCCGCTCGGGAGCATACCCGGCGATGTGGGCACCCTTGAGCCGCTCCTCGTCGGGGAGGATTGACTCGCCATAGGGGACGTCGAGACCCCCGTCCACTGCCCCCTTGAGGGCGGCAAAGACACGCGCACCGGGTTTTGCCCGGGCGAGCCCGATATCCAGGATGGCCTGATCGTATCCCGCGTTCAGCGCCTTGACCGCAAACAGCATCCCGGTCAGGTAGGCGGCCGGGGTGTTCGCGGTCGATCCCTCGTAGCCGTAATCGGCAAGTTCCGCCGAGTATGCAGCCACCAGGGTGCGGTCTCCCTCAATCTCGGGAACGACCAGCTGCACGATGATCTGCCGGTTTGTCCTCCTGACGACCATCCTCGGGCTTCCCGATGACAGGAGCGACATCCGCTTGTAGTAGTCAGTCTTGCCTTCGTGCCTTCTCCGGAAGGGCACGAAGTATCTTGGGCCGGTTGCCATTATTTCATCCTCCCTGCCATCGTCTCAACATGAGCCGCAAGGTGCGACACACTCCGGAACTGCCCTCCGGAAGCCCGCCGGTACATCAGGCGATAGAGACTCCGATCGATTGTACCTTCATCACGCATCTCGCGCAGAGTCCGCCTCTGCGCCCGGATCTTCCGGATCCATGACCGCTTGCTGGAACCGCGTGCTCCGGCGGCACCCTTCCTCCGCCCCGGTCCTTTACGGTGGCCGTAGGAACGCTTTGCCATCCGGATGCGGGCCCTGCCGCGGCTATTCCCCTTCACGGGATGCGCCTTGATCGCGCCTTCCCCGATGAGGTCGCGCAGGTCGTTTCTGGAGATCGCTGCTTCGATATCGGTCTGGCGCTCGGGATCGAACCAGACGCGGTTGACCCCGCACTTGAGAATGGCGGCCGCCATTCGCTTCTGGCTGGCGAGATCACTCATCCTCGTTCACCTCTTCTTCGATTTCGGCGGGCATTTCGGCCGCACGGGTGAAGTCCTTTGCGTTCAGCACCTTGAGTCCCAGTTCCAGGGCCCGGGTCTGAATCACTTCACGCTTCTTGTTGCCCACGGATCCGCCGATCCGGACAGCCTGGGTCTCCGGGTTCAGTCCTGCAAGTTCTGCCGGTGTGAACACCCGTACCTCCGCATAGCCGCTCGGGTGCATGCCGCGAACTGCGGCGGGGCTCCCGTATCCCGGCCGGGGAAGGGCTCCCTTTGCACTGAACTGCCGTCTCTGCTTGTTGTGCCGGGTGCGGACGCGGATCAGTCTTCTTGTTTCATCCATCGGTTTCACGCCCTCTCGGTGATATAGATGCCGTCCTGGAACACCCGGGGGTCACGCTTCGTGATCCTGGTCGCGTGCTCGATGTTTGCGGCCGTGTTGCCCACCTTCTCCTTGTCGATACCGGTGAGAGTCACCTCGTCGTTTCCAAGCTTGACGGTGACGCCCTCGATGATCTTTGCGACCCGGGGCTGTTTCTCGCCAAGGAAGTTGTTGATCTCGAGGCGGTTGCCCTGCTGTTTGATCTGGATCGGGAAGTGGCTGTAGACCACCTTCATATGATACTCGTAGCCGTCGACGACGCCCCGGATCATGTTCTTCACGTGAGCCTCGAGCGTGCCGCTCATAGCGAGGATCCGCTTCTTGTCGGATGCCGTGGAGACGACGACTTCGCCGCCTTCGACCTTGAGATCGATCTGCGGGAAGCGCATGTCACGGACCAGTGTGCCCTTCGGTCCGGAGACTGTGATCACACCGCCTTCGAGTTTCACGTCCACACCGGGAGGGATCTCGACCTGTCGTGTAATTCCCATACTCGCTCCCTCCTCAGTAGACGTATCCCAGCAACTGCCCGCCGATACCCTCGCTCCGGGCCTCTGCATGGGAGATGACTCCCTTCGAGGTCGAGACGATCAGGATGCCGAAGTTCTTTGCGGGGAGGTACTGCGACTCCCAGTATTCCATATCAGCCATCGCCACCGGGAACCGGGGAGTGATGGCGCCACACTTATTGATCGTTCCGGAGAGTTGGACCCGGAACTGGCCGCCACGGCCGTCGTCGATGAACTCGAAGCCGCCGATAAAGCCGTTTTCCTGCATAACGCGGAGCATTGCACCGAGAATTTTGCTGGCGGGTTCAACGATAACCTCACTCTTTCCAGAGTCGCCGGCATTCTTGATCGTGCTCATCGCGTCAGCGATTGGATTCAGTCGTGCCATATTCCTTAACCCCTAGTTCATCTTCTTGAAGCCCATCTTGCTCGCCCACTCGCGGAAGCACTGGCGGCAGAAGTAGATACCGTACTTACGCACAAGGCCCTGCTTCCGGCCGCAGATGCGGCACTCGTTCGCGCCACGGCCAAACTTCCTGGCGTTACCACCTGACGCAGGCGCTTTTGACTCTTCTGCCATTCCTTACACCTCCACCTGGTAGCGCTCGCGCATGAATGCGATGGCTTCCTCTTTGCTCACTTTCTGGTCTTCTGGCAGTTTCCTGCGCTCGACGCTTCTGCGTGCAATCCGCACGCCTTTGTGCTCGAGCACCACGTTGACGTCCATACCGTAGATCCCGATCGTCGGGTCGTAGGACATGCCCGGGAAGTCGGTATGCTCCTCGATGCCGAAGGAGACGTTCCCGGTTCGGTCAAACTGCGAGGGTGCGAGCCGCTGCTCGACGATCGCGAGCGCGGTCGTGATGAACTTCTCGGCGTTCTCCCGGCGCAGGGTAACCTTGCACCCGATGGGTGCGCCCTTCCGGATACCGAACGCCGGTTGGGTCCGCTTGGCGATGGTGCGGACGGGCTTCTGGCCGGTGATCTGCTTCACGAGGTCTTCGGCCTTGACCAGCCGCTCGCCGCTCTCCCCGACGCCCATGTGCACAACGACCTTGTCGACGTAGACATCCTTCATCGCGCTCATGCCGAACCCTCCAACTCAGGTGCAATCGCGGAACGACCGACCATGAAGATGTACTCCTCGATGGTCTCGAACCGCTCATCGGCCGAGTCGTCCACGAGAACCACGCGATTCGGAACGGAACTCGCCGTCTTGATGATCTCGACGACCCTGCCGACCTTGCCGGAGTGCTTTCCACCGACGACCATGGCCACGTTGCCTTCGGCGAAGGGGAAATGGTCGACGATCTGGAACCGGCCTTCATCGGTCTTTCCGTCGCCGAGGGTCACCACGACAGAGTCTTTTGCCCTGTAGGTGTTGTCGGCGAGGACGTTTGCACCGAACGCGAGGTTCAGCTGCACCTTGCCGCCCTTGATGGTGGTCTTGTTCCGGATCTTGCAGAGCCGGGTCTTTGCGGACTCCGCCGGGATCTCGACAGCGACCAGATTGCCCCGCATGTCGAGCTGAATGCGGTAGTGCTTTCCGAGCTTCGGGATCGAGACAATGTCAAAGACACCGAGACCCATCTGGGGGTTCTTGCAGGCCCGCCCGTTGACAATGACATCCCGCTGGTGCAGGATCTTTTTGACCTCGCTTGCATTCTGTGCAAGGCCGATGTGCTCACGGAGCCAGACACCGACCGGCAGAGCGCCGGCGTTATGGGGGCCCGGAGCGGTCTTCATGACAAATTTCTGTACTTTCTTCGGGATATGCCAGGACCCTGGCGCTACCAGCCGCTTGAGATGCTTGGACATTATGCTCCGCCTCCGAGTCTCTCCTCACGTAGTTTGTCTTTCAAGTTGAGCTTCGTGATCTGCACGTTCGAGGGATCGACCGGCCGGGGAACCTCGGTCCCGTCCGCTTTCGTCACCATCACGCCGTGCACGATCACCCGGCACATCTTCATATCCACCGCATCGACGACACCTTCGTCACCGGCGAAATCTCCACGGAGTACCCTGACGGTGTCGCCCTTGACAATACGGGTTCTCCGGGCGTTGTACTTCCCACGGAGTTCGGGGGAGAGAGATGCGGAGAGGAACCGGCCCCGGGTGTGGTTCGGTGCGTTGTAACGCGCCTTGCGCTGTTTCCTCGGCTGTTTGCTAACTATACGTACCATATTTACCACACCTTACACGATTATCGTCGCCATGGAGGCGATCTTCGGGAACCGCTCCGCAATCTCACGCGGGACGGCGCCCTTAATCTCGGTCCCCTTCGGCTCGCCGCGCTCGTTGATGAGCACCATAGCGTTGTCTTCGAACGAGAGACGGATGCCGTTTGGACGGCGGATCTCCTTCTTCTGTCGGATGACCACTGCTTTCTCGAGCTTCCTCCGCATATCGGGGGTGCCCTTCTTGACGCTCACGGTCGCGACGTCGCCGAGGCCCATGCAGGGCTGCCGGCGTCGGACACCGTGATAATAGTCGACCGAAACGACCTCCACAAGCCGTGCGCCGGTGTTGTCGGAACAGACCATCCGGGAGCCGGTGGCGAGGGCGCGCGGAATGGTCGACTGCATCGCCTTCATTCCTTCATCACCTCGACCACAACGAAGTTCTTGGTCTTTGAAAGCGGCCTGCACTCCGCGATCCGGACCACATCACCAACGCCCGCGTTGATACAGGGCGTGCTGTGGGCATGGTACCGGGACCTGCGTTTCTCATACCGCTTGTATTTCTTGACGTAGTGGAGGAACTCACGCTCCACGACGACAGTACCGTTCATACGGTCGCTCACGACTTTGCCGGTAATCACCTGGCCGCGTACCGGCAAAGTGCCGTGAAACGGACAATTTGCGTCCTCACATTCCGTTTCCGGAATGGGAACGTCCAACCCAATGTTTCGTGCCATTATTCATCCTCATTTATCTGATGCGCATACTGATCCGCCGTTCCGGCTGCGTCTCCAGGCTCGATCCGTCGACATCGACGGTCGCGCCGTCAGGGAGCCGGAAGCGAAACACGCTGAACCGTTTTGGTATCTGCTTTTCGCCCCGCCCGGTCAGGATAACCAGGGTATTTCGGGTCTCATCAGTGACGCGACCCGATACCCCGGCATGACCCGGGTTGCTCGCACGAACGACCAGAACATCCAGGCCGATTAACTCGTGCCGCAGGACGTTCTGGGGGGAGATCATGCGTTCCTCCGTGCGTTCTTCTCGGTCAGGATGCGCGCAATCGTCCTTTTTACCTCGCGAATCCTCCCGGGATTCTCGGTGGCACCGCCGGCGCTGACCTTTCCTCGCTCCTGGATCAGTTCGAGGGAGAGCTTCTGCTCCTGCTCGAGGAGTTCAGTGTCGGAGAGTTGCCTCACTTCCTGTGCGCGAAAGATTGCCATTTACCTCTCCTCCACGTACTCCTCTTCGGAGGTCTCCTCGAACTCTTCCGCGAACACATCGTCGCCGACTTCTTCAGGCTCGATGGGCTCTGCCGGAGCCTTCTTCGGCTCGGGTTCAAGGACATCGAAAGCATCGGGCAGCCGTGCGTCCGGCGGGACGATCTTGACCTGGACACCGATAGTCCCGAGTTTCTTGATCGCAAGCGCATAGCCCTTCTCGACGATCGTCTCGCTGGGCTCACCGCAGTGCTTAACATAGCCCTCGGTGAACTTCTGCGTCCGCGACCGCGAGCCGGTCAGTTTCCCGGCGACGATGACCTCGCAGCCAAGGGCGCCGGACTCCATCACCCGGCGGATCGTGCTCGATCCGGCCTTCCTGAAGTACCAGCCGCGCTCAAGAGCGTTTGCCAGTCTCTCAGCCATGATCTGGGCGTTGAAGTTGGGGTTCTGAACCTGCTGGACTTCCACCTGCGGGGACTCGATATCGTAAGCGGTGGCAAGGTCCTGGGTAAGCTGGCGAACCTGCTTGCCGCCTTTCCCGATCACGATACCAGGCTTCTCCGCAAAGATGGTCACCTGGGTGCCGAGCGGCGTCCGGGTGATGTCCATGCCGCCGTATCCAGCCCGCTTGAGTTCCTTCGTGAGGAACTTCTCGACGCGGACGTTGCGCACGCCTTCCGTGATAAATTTCTTCTCAATTGCCATTACGCCACCTCGGTCACGACGATCTCTATGTTCACAGTCTCCCTGCGCTTCGGGGTGGCGCGGCCCATCGCACGCGGGAAGAATGCCCGGAGGCCACGACCCGTGTTAGCGGCGACGTGGTCGATCCGGAGGTTTTCGACATCAAGGCCGATGTATTCGGCGTTCTTCTCGACGGACTCGAGCAGCCTGATGTAGGCCTCTGCAGCCTTGACCGGATACCGGCCGGCGGGCCACTTCTGAAGGCCGCGCTTGTGGGCGACGTTCCGGTTAAACCGTTTGAAGGGGATGGCCTTCTTCAGCGCCACCACGTCGGCGAGATACGCCTTTGCTTCAGTGGTGGTCATCTTCCGGATGAACCTGGCAATCTCGATCGAGTGCTTGGGAGAGACAGGAAGCTCGTTCGCCTTGGCGCGAGCGACGTTCTCACCCTCGATCTGTGCTGAATAACCTGTTCTTGCCATAACCATCACTTCAGCGGTACGTACTTACTCGACCGGGTTGCACCGATACCGGCGCTGCCGTGAGAAACCCTTCTGCGGGTCAGTGCAAACTCTCCAAGATAGTGGAAGACCGCCTCGGGCTGAATCTCCACCGCCTGGAACTCCTTCCCGTTGTGGATCTCGATGGTTCTTCCCACCATCTCGGGCATGACAATCATGTCACGCAGATGGGTGCGGATTTTCGCGTCTCCCGACCGGAGATCGGCAAGGAGTTTCTCATGTTCTCGTGAGAGACCCCGGTCAAACTTCCTGCGTGCCCGGGCCGGCATGAGCGGCAGCAGCTCGGAGAGAGCCATCTGCTGCAGGTCCGCAACGGTGTAGCCGCGATAG
>PGYH01000124.1:7128-8114 GCA_002839575.1 Methanomicrobiales archaeon HGW-Methanomicrobiales-6 | reverse complement strand
GCCGTCCCGATCGTCGATGTAGAGTCGTTTAACACCCTCGTCCAGGCCGTCATCAGCGACAACCCCTTCGGGTGCGTCGACTATACGACCAAAGACGGCCAGACCATCGATGGGGTCACCCTCAACCGCGAGCACTACACCGCGAAGGTGAACTTCGTCGACGGCAACGGCAAACGCCTCGGGACCGTCTCCCTGCTGTCCCCGACGATCGCCGGCTTCAACGCGAACGCCGCGGAAATCCTCGACAACACGGCGATCAAGGCCGCGATGGGCGCAACCGCTGCCGTCCGCGACACCAATCGCGAGACCTACTACGCGCAGCTCAAGTGCCACGACTCCTCCGGCGACGACTATTACGTCACCTTCACCAGAAAGACCGTCCGCATCTCGTCCTACCAGGACGATGCCATCCGCACCACGGTCGAAACCTGGGCCGACGACGTCACGTCGCTCGACTGAAGCGGGGACTCTTCCCCCCTTCACGTTCAACCCGCGCACGGCTCCTTGTTATCTACTACCTCTTCTCCAGACTCATTATGACACGCCTTCTCCGCGCCGACCAGACCCTCTTCCGCGACCGTGAGGTCTTTGGGTTCACCCACATGCCCGACAATCACCCCAGGGGGGTGGATACACAGGAGACGATAGGCAAGGGCCTGCCTGAGAGCCCGGGGCTCATGCAGGACAGGTTGATCGAGGAGAAGATCAAGCGAGGTGAAACTTGAAAGGGTGCTCCCCATGAACCGGCGCGAGACGTACGAACATCTGAAGTGCAACCCAAAGAACGTGCGGTTCAAAGACCTCTGCCGTGCGGCGGAAACCTTCGAGTTTCGCCGGAAGGGCAGCCATACCGTGTACGTGCGGGACGGGGTTCCTGAGATCCTCAATTTCCAGAACGTGAAGGGCAAAAACCGTACCAGGTAAGGCAACTTCTTAAGATTATTGAGCACTATACTCTGCTCGTGGATGAAGATGCCACATAAATA
>PGYH01000124.1:0-7022 GCA_002839575.1 Methanomicrobiales archaeon HGW-Methanomicrobiales-6 | reverse complement strand
GCTATCGGCCTCTGGCTCGATACCGCCCGGGAGGAGGAGCGGGAGATCCCGGAGCCGAGCGGCCGGGAGCAGCTGCGGGCAAGGGCGTTGCGTGCGAGCCACGGGAAATAGCGTAGACCATGTAGAGGCTTCCACCCTCGGTTTCTCACGGTAATCTACCGTTGTGGGGTTGAAGGGGCAGAGCGGGAGAGCTCCCTCCGCAAGGGGGGAGGTGAAAGCGGTGCTCCTTCGTCCTGTGATCCCTGTGTCCTTAATCCTATACAATAGTTGACATTTACCAATCCATATATACCGGATTAACAAAATACAATTCTTGTTGTCAAGGTTCAAAACAGCGATAAATAACATGCCTGGAGGGGAAAACGATATATGAAGGATGTATTTGACGTATTTAACGAGGGATTCGAAGAGATTACCCGGATGGTTGAGCAGGGGAATTATAAAGGTCCTTTTGTTTACTCTTCAAATCTCACCCTGTTCTCAACACTGCTGGATTATGAGGACGGAATCCTGGTAAGTGAGATACTGGAAGGAGTGTTTTCACAGGTAGGTCCTTTTGCCGAAGAACTGGGTGCGGAGGAGATCAGATCAATAAATGAGCAACTGGCCGCGCAAATGAAGATTATCACTGATTCATATCGTACTGAGGATAAGAATGCTCTCTATCAGGCTCTGCGGGATCTTCGTTCTATTGCCACAAAATTCCAGATTAAATGCATGCGATCCAGGCCGATGAAGGTGCAACGACAGACGAGGTTGAACATCGGGGATAAGTATTATTAGGGGGGTTCACAATGGTGGTCCTTCAACCGGGAAAGAAATGGGACGCTCAGGATCAGCGTGAACGCAGGGGACCTCCCTTGGATATCGAGAGTGGACGGTCCCCGGGGGAAACCTGGGAAACGAGGGATATGTCGGTTCGATACCCTCTGAACGAGATCGTTGCTGAAAAAACACGGGAGTGGCTGAGTACCCCCGAGCTCAGGCCATGGCATATCAACCGTTCTATTGACAATGCCACTCTCCCGGTGAGTGCGTTAAGCCGGGAGATAGAAGAGTTGCGCCAGATCGTTCAAGAGCTTAGAGAGTCTAACTCTGCACTACAATCAAGGGTATCGGCCCTGGAGAGAAAATTGATCAAAGAGACGACTGCCGATAACCTGTGGGAGATCAGTGACAATAATCTATTGGCCCTCGAAGAGATATCAGGTATCGCCACCCCCCCGGACAGACCCGGAGGACAGGATCCTTTTGATGCCTTAAAGGGTCTATTGATAGAATATTCAGACGAAACAGTTGATTCCGCCGAACTGGTCAAATCTGTACGAGGAAAGTGATGGAAGCGAAGCGAGTGTACTTCGACAGCTCCATATGGGTCTCTCATGTTCTCCAGGAGAAACGGAATAACAGAGCACAAACAGTTCAGCAACTGTTCGATCAGATCGAGGAGGACGAAGAAGTAATCCTTGTCTCCCACCTTGTTTTGCTGGAAGTGCTTGAAGTCATCCGGAAGCGGATAACCGAAAGCGAGCCATATACGGATCTAGACGACAGTAAAAAGAAGGAGATCAAGGATAAGATTCAGGAAAAGACGAATCTTTTTCTTAAAGCTCTCTCCCAGCTTATACGAGAGCATAGAGTTGCACTGATCGATTCTCAAAAGCCCGTAGACCAATGGTTCAAGATGACGTATTCGATATTTGTATCCTCCTCGGGGGGCATTTCCATCCATAACTATTACCCTGACGGCAGGAGAAGAACACTGCCGAAATATCAATACAGAGGTGTCGGGCACTATGACATTCAGCACGCGCTTACTGCACAAGAATTCTCTGCCAGGGATCTGCACACGTTTGATCAAGGATTTGTCGAGTTAGAAGATCATCAAGAGTTTGAGGGAATGAAATTCTTGGTCCATAGGTAGCCAGCCCCATGAATGATATCTATCACGAAAGAGATCGATCCGGATGGAAGCAGTTGCACTGGAAGCGCAGCATAGCGAGGAGTGCATCGCCGGTAGAAAGCACTTGACAGTGATAAAGGGACAAACAGACCGTTAATATCCGTTCAAACTCCCTCACCCCCCACCGAGCACCCGCACAATCACCGCCACCACCCCGCCCATCCGCGCCAGGTATTCCCGCGAAAGCCGGGCGATATCTTCCAGATCAAAGACCTGGTACCCGTCCTCTCTCAGATCCTCCTTACCTTCGATGCTCTTTGCTGCCAGGGCAAAACGTTCGTTCCTGCTCTCGTTTTGCCATCTCACCTCACAGGCCTTCTCCCGGAGTGCCGTAAGGATGCCGCGGGCCTGGCGGCGGTTGAGAGCAGACCATTTACATTCACAGAAGAGGGCATCCCCGGAGACCTCATTCAGACCTACGAGATCGATCTCCGTCTCCTTCTGCCACCACCGCCCCAGCCGCGAGTACGAGGAGCCAAACAGGATTCCCCTGCGAACGAGGTCGAGAGCGAGTTGTTCGAACATCTCTCCGCAATAGGGCGCGAACCCCTCCCTGATGGAGGCGAGCACCTCCCCGCTCTGCCCCGTCTCAGTCTCCGCCCTCCGGGGATACACGAACCGGAACCAGAACCTGAAGTAGGGATCGGTCAGCCGGTAATGCCTTCGCCGGTAGCCGGCATGGGCGGTCACCGGCACCTCATCTCTGATCAGATGCATACGCGAAAGGACGGCAAGGTACTTGGAAACCAACCCTTTGTCAAGCCCGGTCTCCTGGCAGAGGGGGCCCAGCGAGGTGTACCCCGCGGCGAGAGAGCGCAGAATAGCCATGTAGTTCCCGGCTTCGCGGAACTCATACTGCATCAGGATTTCCGCTTCAGAGTAAAGGTATGCCCCTTTCCGGAGGATCTGCTCCTCCACGTTCTCCCAGAACGATCGGTAGGGGGGAAACAGACGGAGATAGGCAGGAATTCCACCGATCACGCACCATGTCATGACGAGTTCCTCCTCGTTATAGGGGAGGAACCGGCGAAAGTTCCTCCTCATCGTAGGGGAGGAACCGGCGAAGGTAGGGATAGGAGAGGGGCGCGAGCTGCCACTGCCCCGTCCTTCTGCCGTAGAGTGGGCTTGAGTACCCCAGCACCTCGGTCTCCATCGTGCTGACCGATGAACCCGATATGACGAGCATCACCGGCTCCTCGGAGAGCACCGTGTCCCACACCTTCTGGAAGACGGAAGGCGTGGCCCGGTCGCGTGCGATGAGGTAGGAGAACTCATCGATGACAATCACCACTTTCTTCCCCGGAGGAGGGGAAAAATTCCGGTGCCTGACCAGCGCCTTTATGACGGTCTCCCAGTCGGGATATCTACTCCGCTCAAAATCCGGATCGTTCAGGAACTCCCCTGCATAGTGGGAGAAATCCTGAACATTCCTTGCCGTCCCTTCTTCTGAGGCCAGGAAGTAAAATCCCGGGACGGTCTGCAGGAGTCGAGCAAGAAGCGTCGTCTTTCCCACGCGCCGCCTTCCATACAGGATCAGGCATTCCGGAACCAACAATACCGATCGGTGAGAAACTGCAGTTCACTTTCCCGGCCTACAAAGGATTGTTGATACATAAGTATACTACTCTGTAGTCAACAATGCACGTAAGGCGATCGGTAAGCGCCGGTGGTCCGGCCGGACATGACCGCTGCATAGATGGGCTTCCCCTTACGATCATAGCAGCAGAAAGCCCACGACTTTAGTCGTGGGAGTATGTCAGCTGTCGCCGTACAACGGTTTAGGACGATCCCGCCGGGCCCGGTGCATCCGGAGGTACTCGGACCGGGAAAGAGCGAAGTTTTCGGCATTTTCAAAGAATGCGTCGATCAGGTCGGCCTGCTCGCGGCTCCAGACCTCGTTTGGGACTTCCCTGACCCGGAGGGCATGTCTCCGGACAAAGGCCAGCCGCTCCTGCCGGTTCTTCTCGCGATCAAACCTCAATTCCATACGGCTCCCCCCTGACCTGCAGGCGTTCCATGAACATTCGCAGGAGATCGCCATCCAGCGTCTCCCGAAACAACATCCAGAGATAGACCGCATCCTCGATATCCTTGTCGCTCCCGAGATAGAGTTTATAGGGAATCTGCAGCTCGATGGGCGATACGAAGAACCGGATGTCGTCAAACTGTATCCTCTTCGCTCTGGACATCGCATAACGATCGAAATCGTCTTTCTTGAACTTCATCTCGATGTTCGGGATGATCCTGCCTGCCCCGGCGATCCGCACGGCGAGCCTGTCGCAGAGCATTGAGTAGATCTCGCCGATGTCGTCGGAATTCAGGAAGTAGAACCCTTGTTCCAGGAGGTCTTCGGAGAACGACATGAATGTATCGCGGTCCATGTAGTCGACGAAGAGATCGATATCTTCCGTACCCCTGGCCCTTCCAAAAAGGATTGCAACGTATCCGCTGACGATCACGTAGCGGGTATACCGCTCGATGATCTCCGTCACCGAGGCCACGAAACGGTCCAGTGCGGTTACAACCTTTCCATCGATGTGGATGGTACCGTCGGGAGCACTCGCAATCCGCATTCCCTTTCCTCTGGTAGAGTCTTACCGGGCACTATATTAATTGCATCTTCCGCGCCTGCTTCGGTGCCCATAACGGGATGCGTGTGAACCGGTCAGGAGTGCCCGATGCGTCTTAAGAGGTCCCCGGCAGACGCCTTCTGCTGACGCGGCTTCATATCTGACCAGATCCGGCGTTGTTTATAGAGCCAGAAGTCAAGGTCGCCGGGGTCCTCTGCGTATACGATGCAGTGCCGCTCAAGTATCCCTCCCCGGAGATACCAGGGGATCTCGTCATATACGACGATATCGTATCCCTCCGGGGCGAGGAGCATTCTCTCATACACCGCAGTCCTGTCCGCCCCATCGTTCAGGATCAGGCAGAGGTCGATATCGGATTCAGGGGCCGCGTAGCCCATGGAACGCGAGCCGAAGAGCAGAATGGCCCTGATCGAGGGGAGGATCTCCCGGAAGTGGTCCAGGATCAGGTCCTGTCTGCATTCAGCCATATTAGCACCTCCTCTGAGAACCTGCGCAGGCGAGGCATAAGCCGCTGCATCGCGGCATACGCGATGTGGTCGTTGACACCGTCGTATTCGTGAACCAGACGGTTTCTTAGCCCGTTCGCAGATTTCATATCCCTCCCGGTCTCCGGATCGATGATCTCTTCGGTCACCAGATAGTCAAGATTGGTGTAATCGTCCTGTGCGGAGGAGTGGAGCATCCGGCGGACGAGCGCAGATATCCGTAGCCGCCTCCACGGCTTCTTGAAACTCCTTGTAGAGTGCCTTGCGCAGGATGCGGTCGCTCACTACAGCATCAGACAGATGGCGCTCGATAAACTCGATCCGGTCGATGAGCACCTCCATCTTCTGCAATATCCGCTCCCTGATTCGAATATCGTGAGCCTCCATTGGGGATTATTCACCCGTCGCCTCGATAAAACTTCTTGTGAACTACCTCGCGCCTTCCGGGCGGGTTAGTTCACTGTGGTGTATGCCCGTTCTTGTCGCCCCGGGCGCGAGATGCCGCCCGACGTTCCGGAGCCCCTCGACGAGCGGCGTGAAGTCAGGAAGAAGATCCTTCTTGTCGAGGAACGGCGTCTGGATCGCGAGGGTCACCGCGTCGCACTCCGCGACCTTCGCAAAGTCCGATGTGCAGGAGAACTTCCCCGCACCGACGACCTTTCCGAGCAGGTCGGGAAGCCCGGGCTCCTCGCCCTTGAGCGGGGACTCGCCCCGGTTGAGCATGGCGATCTTGTAGCCGGAAGAGGCGGAATCCCGCTGGAACCCGTAGACGTGCTCGACTCCGGCCACGTCCGCAAAGAGCGCTGCCGCCGGGATGCCGACGTAGCCCATGCCGAAGACGCCGATCCGCCGGATCGGGCCGCGTTTCTGGATAAGCGTTGCGAGGTTCTCGGTCATTGTCTGCATCTCCGGTTTGTCTTCAAGGTTGATATTCTGTCTTCTGCCACCCCCTTTTGTGGTGCAGGCGGGGGTCCAAAGAGAGTTTCGCAGGGTGACGTGCCATCTGGAGAAACTATTTATCTCCACTATACAGAGTGAAATTGAATGAAACGATTTGTGGCCACTGCACGGGGGCGTGTCCAGCAGGTCGGCTATCGGGAGCACGTGTACGACGAGGCGTTTGATCGCAATATCTCGGGGTACGTGAAGAATCTCGGTACTGGCGAGGTCGAGATCGTTGCAGAGGGGAACGAAGAGGAACTCCGGGGTTTCATCAACGCAATCAATATCATACAAAGACCCATTGCAGTCAAATCGTTCATGGTCAAATGGGAAGAAGCCACAGGAGAGTACGCCGATTTTGAGATCATCCGGGGAGGTAGCCAGGAGGAGACATTCGAGCGGATGGATTACGCCGGGAATGTACTGCACAGCATGGATATGAAATTAGACCAGAGCCTCCAGTTACAGCGTACGATGCTGGACAAGCAGGACCAGATGCTGGACAAGCAGGACCAGACCCTCCAGGTCGGCAAAGAGACGAAAGAAGAGATTGCCGGGCTCAGAAGCGATACCAGAAAGCATCTTGATGACGAATTCGCAGAGATCAGGAAGGAGCTCGTCTCCATCAAGGATGCGCTTGCCCGGGCAGGCATCCAGGTCTGAATAACTCTCCATCCCGCGTCAACTACCCCGGGCCATGCGTGCGGTCGTCCCGGGGGCGAGACCCCTGGCTGACCGGGACGGTGACCCGCTTGATCCTGTAGGCCCGCCCCTCTCCTGCGACGGGAAGGAGAGGATCTGCCGGTAAGCGGGAAAGAATGATATGCAATGCGGGAAGAGATACGATACTATGAGACAACGCCACCTGCTGGATGCGGAAGAGAAAGAGGAGGTTCTCCGCACCATCTGCACGGTCCTCGCCGGATTTGACGAGATCGAGGTGGGGTATGTCTTCGGAACGTTTTGCAGGGGGGATTTTGGGGACGTGGACGTGGCAATCCTCGTCACCGGCGAGCCCGCTCCCTACCAGGCGATGCGGTT
>PGYH01000123.1 GCA_002839575.1 Methanomicrobiales archaeon HGW-Methanomicrobiales-6 | reverse complement strand
CCATCCGCTACGACATCGTGAAGGTCTCCCCCGAGAAGAGCACGGTCTTTAACTGGAAGGAGGCGCTGGACTTCGAGCGCCAGAGCGGCCCCTACATCCAGTACGCCCACGCCCGCGCCTGCAGCATTCTCGAGAAGGCCGGGGAGTTCGAGCGGGCCTACCACTACGAGACCGACCACGAGGTCGCGCTCGCCCGGCACCTCGCCCGGTTCCCGGCCGTTGTCGAGCAGACCGTTGAGGAACTCCGCCCGCACCTGCTCGCCTCCTACGCCCGCGAGCTCGCCGACCTCTTCAATGCCTTCTACCACTACGACCCGGTCTTGAAGAGCGAGGGGGAGACCCGGAACAGCCGCCTCGCGCTCGTAGACGCGGTCAGGAACACCTTACAGGAGTCCTTAGAGACTCTCGGGATCGATGCACTCAGAAGCATGTAAAGCCCTCAAAAAACAGGGCTATCAATTCATCACCCCGAACTCTTCGGCGGCCGTAAAACCCTGCATGTGGAACAAGCGGGCGCTCAGGGGCGGGGAGATGTGCTACAAGGCACAGTTCTACGGCATCGAGAGCCACCGCTGTGTCCAGATGACCCCGACCCTCAAGTGCAACCAGCAGTGCCTCTTCTGCTGGCGGTCGTTCGAGCACGAGGTCGTGGAGGAAGAGGAGTGCCCGCCGGACGTGATCATCGAAAATCTCCGGCGCGTCCAGAAAAAAGCGCTCTCGGGCTACAAGGTCTCGCCCTACGTAGCGCCGGAACGGTTCGCGGAGGCTCTCGACCCCACGATGGTCGCGATATCCCTCTCGGGGGAGCCGACCTGCTACTCGCGGCTCCCGGAGCTGGTCGACGGCCTCAACGCCGAGGGTTATACAACGTTCCTCGTCTCGAACGGCACCCGGCCCGACGTCCTCGCCCGATGCCGGCCCTACCAGACCTATGTCTCGTTGGACGCCCCCGACCGGGAGACCTACCTCTCCCTCTGCCGGCCGAGAGAGGACTACTGGGACAGGATTCACGAGAGCCTCGCCGGACTTCGGGAGCGCCGGTCGGCCATCCGCACCACGGTGGTGCGCGGCTACAACGACTTCTCTCCCGAGGGGTATGCGGCGATCTACCAGGACTCCGGGGCCCGGTTCGTGGAGGTAAAGGGTTATATGTATCTGGGGTACAGTAGGAATCGACTGCAGAGGGAGCAGATGCCCGAACACCGTGAGATACGAGCATTTTCCGAGAAAATCGCCGAGCACTGCGATTATGTCATCAGAGACGAGAGCCCGGTGAGCCGGGTTGTCTGTCTGGAGCGGAAGATATGAGATTTGATGTGGAAGAGTTCAAAAAGAGAGCGAGAGAGGACTTCGAGCACGCCTGGCACGAAGGGCCGTCGGTGCTGACCCCGCCGGGGGTCTCGGGCCGGTATCCCCGGGTGAGATATACCCGGGCGACACCGCACCCGATCTTCGAGATCGTGCAACGGCTCCGCGAGACCTACCTCGCGATGGGGTTTGACGAGGCGATCAACCCCTTGATCGTCGAAGAATCGGACATCTACCGGCAATTCGGGCCTGAGGCGATGGCCGTCCTTGACCGGGTCTTCTACCTCGGCGGGCTGCCCCGCCCGAACGTCGGTATCGCGAGAAAGCAGGTCGAGGAGATCGAGGCCATCCTCGGCCGTGCGCTCCCGTCCGGGGCCGAGGAGAAACTCCGCGAGACCCTCCACGGCTACAAGAAGGGGACGATCGACGGCGACGAACTGGCGCACGAACTCGCGACCGTCCTTGAGGCCGACGACGCCGCCGTGGTGCATATCCTCGATGCGGTCTTCCCCGAGTTTAAGGCGCTCGCCCCCGAGTCGTCGCGCAACACCCTCCGGAGCCACATGACGAGCGGCTGGTTCCTGACGCTCTCCTCCCTCTGGGAGAAACGTCACCTCCCGATACGGCTCTTCTCGATCGACCGGTGTTTCCGGCGGGAGCAGGAGGAGGGCCCAACCCGCCTGATGACCTACCACTCGGCCTCCTGCATCGTCGCGGGAGAGGACGTCACCCTCGAAGAGGGGAAAGCCGTCAGCGAAGCCCTCCTCTCGGCCTTCGGGTTTACGGAGTTCCGGTTCCAGCCCGACGAGAAGCGGTCGAAGTACTACATGCCCGAGACCCAGACGGAGGTCTACGCCCGTCACCCGGTCCTCGGCTGGGTCGAGGTGGCCACCTTCGGCATCTACTCGCCTTCGGCGCTCGCGGAGTACGGGATCGGCGTGCCGGTGATGAACCTCGGCCTCGGGGTGGAACGGCTTGCGATGATCGCCTACCAGTCAAACGACGTCCGCCAGCTCACCTACCCGCAGTTCTTCCCGCAGGAGATCTCCGACCGCGAGATCGCCGGCGCCGTCCACCTCCGTGAGGAACCGGCGTCCGCGACCGGGAAGCGTATGGCGGAGGCGATTCGCGCCACGGCCGCCGAGCACGCCGCCGCCCCCGGACCCTGTACGTTCACCGCGTGGAAGGGCGAGATCGCGGGAAGGGAGATAGTGGTGATCGTCGAAGAGCCCGAGTCCAACACAAAACTCTGCGGCCCTGCCTGCGCAAACGAAGTCTTCGTCCACGACGGCTCGGTCCTCGGTGTCCCGGACATCGAGAAGTGGGCGACCGTCCGGCAGGAAGGCGTCTCCACCGGCATCACCTACCTCGATGCGGTATCGAGCCTCGCCGCCGCCCGGATCGAGGAGGCGGCGCGGTGCGGTGAAGAGGCTCACGTCCAGGTGAAGATGTCGAAACTCCCCTCCGACGTCAACCTGCGCATCGAGGAGTACGCGATGCGGCACATCACCGACCACAACAAAAAGGTGGACCTCCGGGGCCCGGTCTTCCTGACGGTCAGGTCGGTCATCCCGGAGCCGTCGACTCAATAAGGGCTTTTTCCCGCCCCGGCCCCTCTTTTTTTCCGGAAGCGCCTTCTTTATTGCGTTCGATGCATCTCCGGAGCAGGGGCAGCACGTCCCGCTGGGTGACCAGATTGAACCGGGCCCTGCTCGGGGCGAGCCCGACCTTGATCGAGTAGGCCTCGGGCGGCATCGCCTCGAAGAGATCTTCGTCTGTCCGGTCGTCGCCGATGGCGAGGATGAAGTCCCAGGCACGTTGAGAGACCCAGTTCAGCGCCGCCCTTCCTTTGTTGACGACGTTGTTCTTGATCTCGATGACCTTGTTCCCGTCCATGACGCCGACGTTCAGGTTCGACGTCAGGTGCAGGAGGTCGTCCTTGAGGTCTTTCGCCCGCTGCGCACCGAGCAGCGGATCGGTTCTCCGATAATGCCAGACGAGCGAGTAGTCCTTCTCCTCGATGAAGGCGCCGGGGGTGCGGTCCGTGTAGAGTTCGAGGAGCGGGTAGATCTCCTCTTTCCACTCGTCCGAGAGCGCCTCAGGCATCCGCCACTCCCCGGAGCGCTCCCTGACCCAGACACCGTGCTCGGCGATGATCCCGATATCCATCTCCCCGAACCAGGCATCCAGCGTGGACCGGTCCCTGCCGCTGATCACCACCACCTCGTTTCCCGGTGTGTGGGAGAGGGACTTGAGCACCTCCCGGGTTGCGTCGCCGGGAACCGCCTTCTGCGGTTTTGCAGCGAAGGGAACCAGAGTTCCATCGTAGTCAAGGAGAAGCAGTCGATCGTTCGCCGCAGCGTAGTCTGCGACCAGTTCCTCCCTGATGGCCGGGGTGACGATCTGCTCGGAGCGTTCGGCCTGGACTGCCCGGGCATCGCCGAGGCGCGTGAAGAAGTCACCTACCCAGCGCTCGATGTCGTAGCGCATCAGCCTCCTCTGCATGACCCGGTTCCGCTCGATCTGCTCCTTCTCCGGCATGGCGACCGCAGTCTCGATCGCCTCAATCACCGCGTCCTGGTCGTTCGGGTTGACGATAATCGCCTCGCCGAGTTCCTCCGCCGCTCCCGCCATCTCAGAGAGGATGAGCACCCCGGTGCCGTCGGTCCTCGTGGCGACATACTCTTTCGCCATCAGGTTCATCCCGTCCCGAAGCGGCGTCACCAGAGCGACGTCGGCGGCGCTGTAGAACGCCACTAACGTCTCGAACGGGAGGAAATTGTAGAAGTAGCGAACGGGAATCCAGTCGGTCGTCCCGTACTTCCCGTTGATGCGGCCGACGAGTTCGTCGATCTGTTTCTTCAACACCTGATAGCTATCGACGCCGGTCCGGGATGGGACCGCGACGAGGACAAGCGAGACCTTCCCCTGGTAATCCGGCTTCTTCTCGAGGAGCGCGTCGAACGCCTCGAGCCGGAGCGGGATCCCCTTTGTGTAGTCCAGGCGGTCGAACGAGAGAATGATCTTTCGTTTCCCGTACTCCTGACGGATACGCGCGATCTCCTTCTGGACCGGGGTGCTGCCTGCGGAGTCGGCGAACCGGTGGTAGTCGATGCCCATCGGGAAGAGGTCGGTGCGCACCATCCGGGTGCCGGTCCTGACCTCCCCAAAGGTGTGCTCGTACCCGAGGAGCCGCCGGACGCTGGAGAGGAAGTGGCGGACGTAGCCGTAGGTATGGAACCCGATAAGGTCCGCTCCAAGGAGGCCGGAGAGGATCTCCTTCCTCCAGGGGAGGTGGCGGAAGATCTCGAACGACGGGAAGGGGATGTGGTGGAAATACCCGATCTCGGCATCCGGCAGGCGCTCCCGGAGCATCTGCGGGAGGAGCATCAGGTGGTAGTCGTGGACCCAGATGGTGTCGTCGGGCCGGGCCACCTCCATCACGGCGTCGCAGAACTTCTCGTTCACCCTCTGGTAGACCTGCCACGTCTTCGGATCGTAGTCTGCATGGAGGTTGAAGTAGTGGAGGAGCGGCCAGAGGGTGTTGTTGCAGAACCCGTCGTAGTAGTGCTTGATGTCATACGGGGAGAGGAAGACCGGGTGGCACTGCTCTTTTGCGAGCACCCCGACAACCCGATCTTTCTCTTCTTCCTGATTCTTCCGGATGTTTATGCCAGGCCAGCCGACCCAGAGGCTCTCGTAGGACTTGTAGAAAGAGCCAACTCCCGTGGCAAGACCGCCGACGCTCCGTTGCAGGTGGAGGTCGCCGTTCTTGCGGGAAACACCGACCGGAAGCCTGTTTGATACTATCAGTAACCGGTTCATAGTTGATCCTGCTCACAGTCGTGGGATGATCACCATCCAGGTATTCTCAACCAAAATTAAGGTTTTGGCGAAATCTCCAAAAATTGCAGATATCAAACCCCGGGCGAACAACTCCTTTCCCCGGCTCTCCCGTCGCCCGCCGGCACCATGCATCCCGGGCGCGTCCTATCGTAGCGATTCCGTCGGAGGATCCGCGGCGGCGGCTGGCGGAGGAGGGGCGGATTCGTGGCCGGGGTGGGCAGAGCAATCAGGATCTGGTTATCGTATGTCGGAGGCCGGGCGGGGTGGGGGAGATAACCTCGAAGACCGAAGGACGACCCCCACCGCCCGGCGCTTCGCGCCTCCTCCCGCCCCCTCAGGGGCGGGCAGTGCAGGGCGATACGCCCGGCCGGAGGGATAGGCAAGTATCCCTCCAGCCTGATCGTGAGGAGTTATGATATTCTCTATTGCAACGCGGCTATCGAGGCGATGGGCGGTGGTAAAGGAGGATTGCGGGACCAGGAATGGACGGGCATCCACGACCGAAGTGCCGTGTCTGCGCCCCACACCGCAAACGTTATATTTTTCTAACACCATGTTAGATATACATAACAGGTGGCGCAATGAAGAAGCGATACGCGGTACAGATTGCGGCGGGAGTGGTTCTCGGCGCTGCAGGCATACTCCTTCCATTCCTTGTATCCGGGACAGGAGCGATCTCCTCGATCCTGGTGACCATCGGTCTCGTGATCCTCGCGGTGGCCGTGGTCCGGCACTGGAGGTTCCGGGACGAGCTGGAGAAAGACGAGCGGACACAGAAGATCGGAGCATACGGCGTCTCCTACTCCTGGCTCCTCACCATCGTCTTCCTTGCTCTGCTCTTCTGGGTGAACTACCTCGGGCTGCTCGCCCTCACGGTCGAGACCGTGCTCCTCTCGACCATACTGCTGATGGGGCTCTCCGCACGGCTATTCCAGTGGTACTTCTTCCGGCAGGGGGATGTGGCGTGAGGCCGACGTTGCAGGCAGTGGTCGGTGGGGCCTCCATCCTCACCGGAACCGCCTTCGCCGTGATCCTCCCCGGGCTGAACCCCTGGATACCCATCATCCTCATCCCCTTCGGGGTGCTGCTCATCGCCGGGGCCGTGATGGAGCGGATGAAGACCGACGAAGGCCCCCCAGACGACGAACGGCTCCGCAAGATCCGCACGTTCGCACGCTCGTACGCCTGGCAGGTCTCGTTTGTCGCCCTGATGTTCCTGCTCTTCGTCGATTTTGCTGGCATGGTCCGGCTGAGCGGGAGGGAGGTGCTGGTTGCACTCTTCCTTCTTGCGGGGATCAGCGCGAGCGTTGCGGAACTATACCTGCTCCGGAAGGGGGACGCCGGGTGAGGACCCGGATCCGGGAGCTCCGGGCGAAGGCGGGGATTACCCAGGAGGAGCTGGCGCAGCAGGCCGGGGTCCGGCGGGAGACGATCGTCTTCCTCGAGAAGGGGAAGTACAACCCCTCCCTGAAACTCGCCTATAAAGTGTCCAGGGCGCTCGGCTCAACCATCGAAGAGGTCTTCATCTTCGAGGACGAGGATCTGGCGTGATCGTGCCGTCCCGGCGGATGGCTGCACGGCAGGGGAGTCGCAACCGGCGTCCCCCGGGAGCCCGCCGACGATCGGGTGCAGAAGAAACCGCCAGCTCCGGATCGATACAGTAGAGCAACAGGGGGTCACAGAAAAATGATATTGGGGACAATCCATAAGGTTGGAGTGGCAGACTAAAAATGTTCCGATTCGATATTCGTGAATTAATCCCCCAAATTTAACATTAGGCCAATATTTGGGCCTTTCTCCCAATAACGCTTTTTTATTACATCCTAAGTTTGCCACTTTGGGTTCCCTCACCCAATGAGATCCTCCGCTATCGTGATCGCAAGCATTCGAAATTTCGTTGG
>PGYH01000122.1 GCA_002839575.1 Methanomicrobiales archaeon HGW-Methanomicrobiales-6 | reverse complement strand
CCCCCGCCATGAGATGGCTGACCCGGCGGGGAGTCCCCCCGCTCCTCGGTGCCGCAACGGTGGTCGCGGGGCTCATCGGGATCCTCGCCGGAATGATCATCTTCCTCGGTGCGGCCTTTACCGGGTTCATCCGAACCCTTCCGCAGTACCAGGCGAGCCTCGAAGCCCAGGCGGCCGTCCTCACCGACTATGGCATCGATATCGGCAGATTCACGATATGGGATTACATCGACCAGGGGCTCGTCTTCCAGCAGGCGACCGAACTTGCCCGGCAGATCGGGAGCATCGCCGTCGACGTCTTCCTCGTCTTCGTCGGGATCGGGTTCCTACTCCTGGAAGGACCCCGTCTTGCGGCGGTTCTCGCGCGCTACCTGGGAGAGGAGAGCACCCCCTACCGGCACCTATCGCAGTCGGGTACAATCCTGATCGACTACGTGGTGGTTAGGACGAAGGTGAACCTGATCACCGGCGTCGGGACCTGGCTCTTTCTCACCCTCCTTGGGGTCGACTTCGCGGTGCTCTGGGGGTTCATCGCCTTTGTCCTGAGTTACGTCCCCTACATCGGCCTGGTCGTGGCCGCGATCCCCCCCACCCTCCTCGCGCTCATCGAGTTCGGGCCGGCCGGAGCTGTTGCCGTCATCGCCGCCGTCGCCCTCATCGACGCCGCCGCCGAGAACCTTGTCCTCCCCCGGATAGCCGGGCGGGAACTCGACCTCTCCCCGTTCGTCGTCCTCTTCTCCGTCATCTTCTGGGGATTCATCCTCGGGGCGGTCGGGATCTTCCTCGCCATACCGCTGACGATCGCGGTGAAACTCTTCCTCGAGAGCTGGGAAGAGACGCGGTGGATGGGGGAGTTGTTGGGCAACGGCGACCGCAAGTAGCAGGGGCCGGGCCGACCGCAGGGAATATATACACCCGATCCTATTTTCGGCCGCATCAACTGCAGGAGGAGCCATGAGCGATTTGATTGCTATCGCGTACGACGGCGAAGAGACCGCGTTCCGGGTCAGGGACAGGCTTGTCGACCTGACGAAGGAACACGTCATCGAGCCGGAAGACCTGGTGGTCGTTGTCCACCGCCGGGATGGGAAGACCGAGATCAAGCAGGCTACCAACCTTGCCGGCATGGGGGCGCTTTCCGGCGCTTTTTGGGGGCTCCTGATCGGCCTGATCTTCTTCGCGCCGATATTCGGGCTTGCCATCGGTGCAATCGCCGGCGCACTCGCCGGCCGTTTCTCAGATTACGGCATCGACGACAGGTTCATCAAAGAAGTCGCGGAGAACGTCGGGCCGGGCAACTCCGTGGTCTTCCTGCTCGTCAAGAAGATGACGCCGGATAAAGTGGTCGCTGCCATCAAAGAGTACGGGGGCCGCGTCATCCGGACGTCGCTTTCGGAGACAGAGGAGGCGAACCTCCGGGACGCCTTCGGCACCGGGACGGCGGCAACGGCCGAAATTCCGCCGCCCGCCGCGTGAGTGGTGCGACAGTCTCCACTCCTTTTCCGGAACACGATCGTTGCCGCCGTTCCGTTCTCCACCGCATATGCCTGGCGGCGACACAAGATGTTTACGAGACGCCGCCCAACCCGTGAACCATGAAGAGACCGATCGGCCTCTACCTCGCCTACCTCTTCCAGTTCCTCATCGCCGCAAACGTCCTCCTCGCGCTCTCGCTCGGTGAATACTCGCAGGTCTTTACCGGCGTCATCGCGCTCGGCCTGACCCTGGTTCCCGCCGTCGTCACCCGCAGGTGGAGCATCACGCTCCCCTGGCAGGTCAACCTCCTCATCGTTCTCTCGCTCTACCTCCACATCGCCGGCGAGAGCCGGGGGCTCTACATGCTCTACTACCCCTACTACGACAAGATCGCCCACCTTATCTCCGGCATAACCGTCTCGGTGCTCGCCTTCGTCATCGTCCTGCTGCTCGACCGGTTCAGCAGGCTGAACCTCTCCCGGTGGATGATCGTCGGGTTCGTCGTCATCGCCGCGATGGCGATGGAAGGATTCTGGGAGATCTACGAATGGCTCTTCGACACCTTCCTCGGGACAAACCTCCAGCACGGGCTCGACGACACCATGCTCGACATGATCTTCGTTCTGGTCGGGTCGGTCATCGTCGCGCTTGCCGGGAACCGCTACCTCACCCGGTTCTCGAAGGAGGAGATCACCGACACACTGGTGATCCCGGAAGAGTCCCCCGCCGAATGACGGCCGGAACCTTTTTTAATCCGCCCCGGAGAGGGGGGGGCCATGCTCGAGGGGATGGCAACAGGTGCGGGAGAAGTCGTCGGGTTCCGGTTCGACGGCGAGATGACGGCAGGAGATTACGACGGGACGCTGATCCCGGCACTTCTGGACGCGGAGAAAAGCCACCCGGTTCTCCGGATACTCTTTCATATCGTGAAATTCCACCGCTGGAAGTCGCACGGCTACTGGGAGAGGCTCAAGGACTGGCCGGGGATGGAGAAAGTCGACCGGATCGCGATCGTCGGCGGCGAGAAGTGGGAAGAGTGGATGAACCACCTGCCGGGACTCTTCGTGGGGTTTACGGGTATCGACGTCCGCTATTTCACCGACGACCACCTGGACGCAGCCATCGGCTGGCTGCGGGAGCCGATACCCGTTGAACTGGAAGGTAGATAGGTGCCGGTACCGTCCGTTTCCGGAGAACAGGCAACTCTTTTTCATCCCTGGACACCTACTGGTGATCAGACAGAAACCCCATGCAGTATTATAAAGACATCGTATTCCAGAAACCCCTGCCCAATGAGATCCGGCGTCTCGGGCTGCTCCCGGCGGACCTTCACTTCCATACCCGGCACTCCGACTCCGCCACCCGCATCCGCGATGCGCTGAAACTCGCGGCCCGGCGGGGAGTCGGGCTTGCGATCACCGACCACAACCAGGTCAGCGGCGTGGCCGAGGCACAGCGGCAGGGGATCCGGGTCCCCCTCGTCCCCGGGATCGAGGTCAGCGCCAACGACGGCCCGCACATCCTGCTCTACTTTTACTCGGCGTCCGATCTGCGGGACTTCTACCGGCGCCACATCGAGAGAAATCGGAGGGACGGCCCGTTCACCGCGATACGCCTCGACACCCCCGAGATCCTCGACCGCCGGGAGGGCTACGCCTGCATCGCCGCCGAGGCGCACCCCTGCGGCTACGCCTTCTTGAACAGAGGAGTGCAACGGTGCGTCGCCGGTGAGTGCATCGGCGAAGAGATCTTCTCGCGCCTCGACGCCCTCGAGGTGATCTGCGGCGGGATGGCCCGGTCCCACAACCTGAGAGCGGCCGGGCTCGCCGTCACCCACCGTCTCGGGCGGACCGGTGGGACCGACGGTCACCTCCTCCACGAACTCGGGGGGGTCGTCACCTGCGCCGAGGCCGATACCGTCGAGGAGTTCCTGGATGCAATCCGGGCAAAAAAGACCGTCATCATCGGGCGCGAGCGGCCGCTCTACGAGAAGGCGGTGATGGGAACCGCGGTTCTCCCGCACCATCTCCCCTACACCGTTCCCATCCTCCAGGCCCGCTGGGAGCAGGGCCTCCCCCGGATCAGGAAATTCGTCCAGGGCCGGCTGAACCGGTGAGAGATCTCACCCGAGCGGCGAGAAGAGACGGGAGACCGACTCCTTCACCCGGACGCCGAAGGGTCGATCCCGGTAGTTCTCCGACGTGATCTCGGTGGACGCGGCGAGATCCTCCTCGAACGCCCGCATAAGATCGGCCCCGACGGCAGCGTCGTAGAAGAACGCGTTCGCCTCGAAATTCAGCCGGAAACTCCGGACGTCCCAGTTCGCGCTCCCGACCGAACCTGCCTTTTTGTCGACGACGATCGTCTTCGCGTGGAGGAACCCCCCGTCGTAGGTGTAGGCCCGCACCCCGGCATCCAGCAGGTCGCCGATGAACGAGAGGGTCGCCCAGTAGACGAACGGGTGATCGGGCTTGCAGGGGATCATGATCCGGACGTCGACCCCGGAGAGTGCCGCGAGCCGCAGGGCGTCGGCGACGCTCTCGTCCGGTATGAAGTAAGGCGTCTGGATGCAGATCGATTCCCGGGCCGAGTTGATCAGTTTGAGGTAGCCCTCCTTGATCGGGTTCCACCGGGTATCCGGGCCGCCGGAGACGATCTGAACGGGTGTCGTGCCGGGAGCATCCTCCTCAGGGAAATAGCAGGTCTCGAGGCCCGGGTACTCGCCGGTCACGTAGTTCCAGTCAAGGAAGAACCGGAGCTGGAGCATCCGGACGGCGTCTCCCGTGATCCGGACGGCGGTATCGCGCCAGCGGCCGAGCGGCCCCTTCCCGAGATAATCGTCCCCGATGTTGAACCCGCCGATGAACCCTACCTCCCCGTCGATGACGGCGATCTTGCGGTGATTGCGGTAGTTTATCCGGTACACCGAAGGGAAGAAGACGCCAAGCTTCCCGCCCGCGTCCTCCAATTCAAAGAACGCCTTCCGCGATCCGCCCCCGGCACGGGATCCCATCGCGTCGAAGAGGAGACGGACCTCGACACCCTCCCGGGCCTTCTCTGCAAGGGCGCGGACGACCGCCCGTCCGAGTTCGTCGTCGTTGATGACGAAGTATTCCAGGTGGACGCTATGGCGTGCTCCCCGGATCGCGGCAAAGAGCGCGTCGAACTTATCCTGGCCTCGGGTGTAGATATCGACCCGGTTCCCCTCGGTCAGGTACGCCCGGTTGTTCCGGAGGAGGAGGAAGATCGCAGCGCGGAACTCCTCCGCCGCCGGGGTGGCGAACCGGTGATGGTTGCCGGCGAGCGCCCGGTGCTGTCTCTCGAAGACCCCCTGGAGAAAACAGCGGTCCTCGTGCTCCTTGACGACGAACATCCTCTGCCGAGTATAGTTCTGCCCGAAGAAGAGGTAGAGGGCGAACCCGACGGGGGGCAGCAGAAAGAGAACAACCAGCCATGCCGTCGTCGCCGTCGGGTTCCTCCGCTCGAAGAAGACTATCGTGACGGCGAAGACGATGTTGAGGGCCAGGATGAACCCTATCGAGAGCAGCAGTTCCACTCAAGAAACCCCCTGCCGGAACAGGGCGTTCCTGTCTATCTCCCCGCAGGGGTATATACATACCCGCCGGGATATCACCCGGCGGTCAGCCATACCTTTTTTTCTTCGGAGGGCTATAGGAGCACCCATGCTTGACCGGATGAAGGAAAGTTCGGGGAGTGTTCTCGGGTTCCGGTTCGACGGAAAGCTGAGCGAGAGCGATTACGCCACCATCCTGATCCCGGAACTGGAGCGAGCGATGAACGACCACCACAACGTCCGGGTCCTCTTAAAGATCGAGGGCTTCCGCAGCTGGAGGCCGGGAGAGGGCTGGGAAGCCTTCAGGCAGTGGCCCGGTCTCGAGAGGGTCGACCGCATCGCCGTCGTCGGCGGAGAGCGGTGGCGGGAATGGATGAACCACCTGCCGGGGCTCTTTGTCGGCTTTAACGGGGTCGACGTGCGCTACTTCCCGGAGAGCCGTCTCCGGGACGCCTGGGGCTGGCTCCGCGAAGGGCTCGTGGTCGCGCCGCAGGTCGCATGACTATATATCGTGGACCCCAACGCATCGGTATGCATTGTCCGGTCTGCGGGCACGACTGCGTCACGGACGCCCGCACAGTCCTTGCGGAACTTCCCGGTCGATTCGCCCCGTGCCCAGACTGCATGGGGCTCGTCTACGACAAGAGGAGTCCCCCACCCGATATAGATACGGCCGAGCCCTGCCCTGCCTGCGGAAAACGGTTCATCGACGAGGTCTTCGCCCACATATACCGGGTGATGGCCGCTGCAGGGGATCTCGCCGGGACCGAACCCCTCGCCGCCGTCGGGACGCCACTCGTCCACCCGGGGTTTGCCATGCGCTCAGCCCCCTACCTGCCGCCCGGATCGCTCGTCCTCCTCTCCCGGTCGGCCAGGGAGCGGACCGCCGGACGCCTGGTCGCCGAAGTTCCCGAGATCCGGGGGGTTGTCCGGACGGGTCCCGGGACCCCGGGGGTCAGCGATACCGGTGCGGAGCCCGCAGAGCACGCCCTGCTTGCCGGGTGCGACGTCCGGTCCGACGTCTTCACGACCCGTGCGGGACCTATCGTTATCTACAAGCAGCAGTCGGCCCTGCACATCGAGTTCCCCCGGGAAAGAGACCCAAAGATTCTCTCGCTCGAACGTGAGATGGATCGGCACCAACCCCGGATGTTCGTCGATGCCTGCTGTGGCGCCGGCACCCTCAGCCTTGCCGCTGCCCGGGCGGGCATCCCCCACGTGATTGCGAACGACGCCTGGTACGCGGCGGCCTACTGGACCGCCTGCAACCTCCGGGTGAACCGGGAATCCTGCGGTGTTGGGGAGGTGACGATGCACCGGTCCTACGATGACCTCCGACGCCTGCCGGTCGCGCGGGACCCCATCCTCGTCGCCACTGCCAACGGCGCGCACGAGATCGAGGTCTACCAGGGCGATCTGCGGCTGCTTCCGACTGTCCTCCCGCCAGGGATCGACCTTGCCGCCCTTGACCTCTTCGAGAAGAAGGACGCCGGGAAGATCGAAGCGATCACCCGGGCCTGGCGTGCCCGGGTGGGCGGAGCTATTTTTATCCCATAGACTCCAGTATATACGGGGACTAGCCCGGGTGGCTCGGCGTCACCTGTCACCCGAAACCGCCGTTAGCGGGGGGCGAAGTCTGAGGAAGGCCGCAGCGGCCTGCAGGATCCTCTGCGTCCCGACTGAGAAGCCTCGTCCCATGAGGTCGGCGGAAAGGGATCAATGCCCCGGAGGGGGCGGCGACCTTTTGCCGCGGGTACCGGTTCAGGCCCGGAAGGGAGCAGACTTACCGTGGACGTTCGGCGCCCATGGGGTCGCGGGGTGGAGGAGGGATGCAGCGGTGAATGCTTGTGCGCACGGCCGACCGAGGACGTGTCCCCAACGGCGATTTCCATGGCAAAAGTAACGATTCTTGGGGCTACAGGAAACGTCGGCGTATTTGCGGCCCACACCATATCCGAGATCCCGTATGTCAGCGATATGCTGCTTGTTGGGAGGCCCGGACGCGAAGATTTCCTCGCGGGTTGCTGCCGTGACTTATCCGACTCGTTTGCTGCACGAGGCACTGACGTCCGGCTTTCATACGGAACCAGTCTTGCAGACACAAAAGACTCAGACATCATCATATGTACGGCGGG
>PGYH01000121.1 GCA_002839575.1 Methanomicrobiales archaeon HGW-Methanomicrobiales-6 | reverse complement strand
TTAAAGGATATGTACTTGATAAAAAGCGGATGGAGAACGGTACGTTCCTTGGGGAAGACTACTTCGAGCGCTTGCTGGCGGAAATTCGGGAGATACGGCTGAGTGAGAGACGATTCTACCAGAAGATCACGGACATCTATGCTACAAGCCTCGACTACAACAGGAATGCACCAACAACACGCGAGTTTTTCGCAAACGTTCAGAACAAATTACATTTTGCGATACATGGGAATACTGCGGCTGAACTAATAATGGCGCGTGCCGACAGCAGAAAGAAGCATATGGGCCTTAGCACCTGGGAAACAGCCCCTGACGGGAAGATACTCAAAACCGACGTCTCGGTTGCGAAAAACTATCTGAACGCAACAGAACTTGAATCGCTCGGAAGACTCGTCAACGCCTGGCTTGACCTTGCTGAAGAGCGTGCCAGAAGAAAGATCCCGATGACTATGGAGGATTGGGCAAAACGCCTTGACCGGTTCCTTGAGTTCGATGATCGCAAACTGCTCGAAGACCGTGGAATGGTCACAAAAGAGATGGCAAAGGAGTTCGCAGAGAGTGAATTTGAGAAGTACCGGGTTGTTCAGGACAGACTTTTTGAGAGCGATTTCGACCGGATGCTAAAGGAGGCCGCCCCGCCCGAAGGAGAGGAACAGGATAACAAAAACAATGAGACTACTGGAGACCTGAAATAAAATATGTTCGGTAGGCGGCACCAGACGGGAGGAATACTTGACTGGCTGTATTCGGAGTGCCCGCTTCCTGAGATCAATGTCGGAAGTATTACCGACGAGCTGCATATGTCCGGATATCTGCCGGCTTTTCCGTACTTGATGGGCACTTGAGGCCCATGGGATCACCTGCATTCTGAGGCCGAAAAATGCGCTTACCTCATCCACGTCCGGGGGTATGAAGCATGGACACTCTGACCTGTCCCTTCTGCAACCCATCTCCAGAAGACATAGTCCTGGAGAACGACCTCTGCTACGCCCGCTATGACCGGTACCCCGCGAGTCCCGGCCACCTCCTCCTCATCCCCTTCCGCCACGTCGCAGACTTCTTCGACGCGACCGATGCGGAGCAGGCCGCCCTCCTCGCCCTCGTCCGGGAGGCGAAAGCCCTCCTCGACGAACAATTCCACCCTGCCGGCTACAACGTCGGCGTCAACGTCGGCCCCGCCGCCGGCCAGACGGTGATGCACGTCCACCTCATCCCCCGGTATGCCGGCGACGTCGAAGACCCCCGGGGCGGGGTGCGGGGGGTGATCCCGGAGAAGAGGGTGTACTTAATAGGCTGCACAGAGTGCCGGGAAGAATCAGTAAAGGAAAAAGCAGTGTGCCCGGCGGCCGGAGAGGTCGAACAGCCCGGATTCAAGAGGAGACGATCGAGTCTATTCGGTTGGAGCAGGGACCCCCGGGTTCTGTGACGCCGTTCCTACTCATCCCCTGCCAGGAGATTCCGCACTTCGCTCGAAAGAACCGGGAGGTACCTCTCGACGACACCCCAGACAACCTCATCGGATACGCTCGCATACCCGTGAATCAGGCGATTCCTGAACGCAATGATCAGAGATGCATCGGAGATCCTCTCACCGAGGCCTGGCTCCCGCCGGAGGAGCTGGTTCAATGCTTCGCCGATGATCTCGAACTGCCGCTCGACAGCAGACCTCAGCATGGGATCGGTACGATACTCCTCAAAGGATCTTCCGGCGGTGAACTGCGCGATATAGTCGGCGGCCCCGGTAATATCGTAGAGATACTTCTGTGCTTCACGCGACGGCATAGACATCTTTGCAGGTTCCTTCCACGGACTCACGGAAGATCGGGTTTCTGATAGCCGATCGCTCGACGAGATCGATCTTGCGGCAAAAAAGTCGGGCCAGATCTTCTGCGAGACCAAAATAAGCCTCTGCATGCTCCGCTGGAGTCATCGGTTCGAACTCGACGACAAAATCGATGTCGCTTGCCGCAGGGTCGAACCGGTCGCTCGTCGCCGAGCCGAAGATCCCAAGCCTCCTTACACGGCGGCGTCGAGCGGCGTGGGCAATCTCGGAGATCTTCTCACAGATGAGAGGGTGCATCGGACAACTCTATGATGATTTACCATCCAGGGAGCATTATCTCTTTCGGATCGGCGGATGCCGTTCTCCTCCATCGGGCGACCGGCGGATATAAACCCGGAGGAGGGCTACCGGCTCATCAAGGGTCAGAAACCCGCCTCACAGAGGCAGAGGATCGTCACCCCAACAAGTCCTCTGGGCGCTTTCTGCAGAGATCTAACCGGTTCCGCAATCTCGTGCAATGTATCCAGATGTTCGGAGTTCCTCGGCAAATGTTCGGAGCTTGTGACCAAATGTTCGGAGCTCTCGACCAAATGTTCGGAGTTCGGCTTCGACCAAATCGCCCCGGCCACCTCCTCCTCATCCCCTACCGCCACGTCGCCGGCCTCTTCGACGCAACGGAGGAAGAGCAGATCGCCCTCCTCGCCCTCGTCCGGGAGGCGAAAACCCTCCTCGACGAACAATTCCGCCCCGAAGGCTGCAATATCGGCAAGATCGCCGGCCAGACGGTGATGCACCCCCACAATCCTTGCACGCCGCCCGGGTCCTCCGGTGCCATGGCATGCCCATGTTCAGTCATTCCCCAATCGTTCCCCCAATCTTAATTTTAAAATGTTAACCCATAGCCACTTATTGTGTGATCCAAGGCGAAATATTTGAGATCATTCCGCCAATCCGATCCCTAATCTTCCCCAATCCGTGTTACCAAGATCCCAAAGGGTAGAGATTTATTTTTCAAACGGTTGCAGGAAATTGGGATTAATCTTCCCCAATCATACCTTCTTAGAAGAGGATGGGGCGAGCACCCACTTTGCGCCCCTCGTCTTCCCGACGGTCACAATCGCCCCCTCCTTTCGCATCTCCTTTAAGAGGGACTTGATGAACTCGCGCTTTTGCTTCTCATTCAGAGCGTCGGAAACTTTGTCCAGCAACAGGCCTTCGATCTCTGGCCGTCGTGCTTCATGATACATTTGCAGGTACGCCACCACCATATCCTTGAAATATGCCCTGTCAAACGACCGCTTCCGGATATAGTCTGCCCGCGTATCCGTCTCGGCGGCGACACTCGCCGATACATACAGATTCGGAGATCGCCCCTCGATGAGTTTCTTCTCGCGCAGAACATCTCGCTCCTCTCTGGTTACCGGCCGGCCCTTCTGTACCTTATCGAGAGCGATTACATCCATCAATGTAAGATCCTTCCGCTCGATCAGCATCCGGGTATACCGCTCGTCGATCAGCCGGCCGGGAATCGTGACCCGCACCACACTTTCTTCGTCGAGATCATAGTCAGGCATCGGGAAGTTGCGGTCCCGCTGTATTCTAAACATCCGCTTGATCCCGCTGCCGATGGTATCAATCATATTCAACTCGACCATGGCGCCGGCAAGGAAGGGGTTTCGATACTGATCCGACGGCATATCCCGTTCAATCACGCTCTGGACAGTCCCAGGAATGAAATCGCCGCGATTGGTGAACATCAGGGAACCCGGCCTCTCAGTCACGGTAATGCGGGCAGCCTGCCGGTAGTCCTGGTGGGCGATGCAGTTGTGCAATGCTTCACGGATCACCCAGGGGTCATACTGTGTCACCTCAAGAGGGAACAGCGTCTCTCCTGAAATATAGCGGACGGTGAGGTTTCGGACCTTGCTAAAAACCCTGTCGACGGCGAGGATCAGGGGTGGGCCGAAGTGGGCATAGTCGACTTCGATCTCATCCTTGTCCCTGAGAACCCAGGTGATATGCGCAATTGTGGGTGAGAGAAGGGACGCTGCCTCACTCTTTCCAAGGAGGATGACCGCAGTATTCGTAATCCGACCCTGACTACATACTTTCGCCTTCGTAAGGAAAGTAAGGTCATCCCACTCGTCGACCTCTTTTGCACGATCCCGGTGTTTCTCCTGGTATTTCTCCTTGTATTTTTCCCGCGCAAAGGCGATCGCCTCAGGATCGAGATCCGCATACGTCGCCCCCTCACAAACCTTCGCCGACCAGTCGTCCAGAGGGGCCTGCCGGCGGATCTCTTCGATCTCATAGAGGGCAAGAGGTTCGAGAGAATCATGACTCCGGCCGTATGCAATACCCTTCCATGTGGTCGGAACGCCGCGTGGAGCTGGAGGGATCTCAAACATCACTACCCGTTTCTCATCGACCGCAAGTTCGTGGATGGCGACAAACGTTATTCGATAATTGGTGTGCTGCGCGATCTCCTCTTTGAGACGATCGAGACCGGGCGGGGTAAGACGGTAATTTGAGCCGACAATCTTTCGGGTCAGTTTGTCGGTGACACCGAAGATCAGCCAGCCTGCCGGTTTCCCATGCAGATTGGCCTCATTGCTCAATGCTGAGAAATATTTGCCGACTTTATCGAAGCCATAATCGTTTTTTACTTCCTTAAACTCAATACATTCAGTTTCGGCCGGAAGGTCCATCATCTCTCGTATTTGAGCGTTCAAATCCTCAGACATCACCCTATTCTCCTGGCCACTCTGTTCACATTAGTGATTGAGTCCATTCCACTTTTAATCTCTCCCTCGTCTCCTTCACGGCCGATGGCACCGCGCTGTTGCAGGCGAAGTCTTGAGATGAAGACAGAAGAGTACATCGGAGATAAGATGTTTTATCGACCCAGACGAAGTTCAGATCGGAACACCCCTACCGCCACGTCGCCGGCTTCTTCGACGCAACGGACGAAGAACACGCCGCCCTCCTCGCCCTCGTCCGGGAGGGAAAAACCCTCCTCGACGAACAATTCCACCCCGACGGCTACAACGTCAGCGAGGCCGCCGGCCAGACGGTGATGCACCTCCACGTCCACCTCATCCTCCGCTATGCCGGCGACGCCGAAGACCCCCGGGGCGGGGTCCGCGGGGCGGTCCCGGAAAAGAGATACCTGCACCAGGTCCGGACTGGTGTCGGCAGATGACCAATGAAGCCTGCCGGAGCGGCGTGAGAACCGCTCTCATCGAGAAAATAATCCGAACAGGTCCAAAGAACCCTACTCGAGAGATGTGAACGTTTCCAGATTGCAGGCAAAAATTGAAGAGATCGCTCACCAAAAATCCGCGAGCGTCGTCACTCGTGAGGGCGGGTGCTGCATCCTCGCAAAGTGCGGGGAGAGGCCGCCGGGGGATTCGACCGGGATCGCCCCGCACGAGACAAGGTGCTGATACCCGGCTACGGCCTTTGCGTCCGAACAGTCAGGCTCCAGGACGTAGACCGGTCGTCCCTGCCGGAACGCCGTCTCCGCCTGCCGGACGGAACCCCCGGATTTACCGGTCTCGATGACGACCACACCGTCGGAGAGGCCGCTCGTGATGCGGTTCCGCTCGAGGAACCTGCCTTTGTGCATCCCCGCAAGGTGTGTGATTTCACCGAGCAGCGAACCCGAACCGGCGATGCTCGCGGCAAGAGTCCGGTTTTCCCCCGGAACAACAACCGTGACGTCGCCCGGCAGGACCGCCACCGTCTCGCCTCCGCAGTCGATCGCGGCCGTATGAGCGCAGGCATCCGTCCCGAGAGCAAGCCCGCTCACGACCACGTAACCGAGGCGAACCAGAAGATCCACCGTCTCCCGGGCTCTCTCGATACCCGCCCGGGAGATCGTTCTCGTGCCGACGACGGCAACCGCCGGCTTTGCGAGGGTCTCCTCGCGGCCCACCTGGTAGAGGAGAAAAGGGGGATCCCGAATCCCCAGAAGCCTCCCCGGGTATCCGGCATCAAAGACCGGCAGAATCCGGACACCGTTCTGCCTGTAGCCCGTAAGCGTATCGATATAGAACGCAAGAAGACCTTTCTCCCGGATCTCCTCCGCCCGTGCGATAAGCGGGCCGGGATAGGCCCGACGGGGCTTCGCACCCGGCTCGAAGGTATCAGCGTAGAGGTCGCGGAGAACCGCCGGGTCACGGAAGTATTCGGCGTACCCCTGCCGCTTCAGGGCCTGATTGTCGTTGAGGGCGGCAAGAAAGGCAATCTCCCTGATAGAAAGATTATCCATTGTAACTCCCGAGAATTTCCAGGTGTTTTCGGTTGACCATCCTCCCGAGGACAAGCGACCAGACCTCACCTGCACCATGCGCCCGCAACACCGCGGCGCACTCCCGCTTTGTCGCCCCGGTGATGCAGGTATCGTCGATCAGGAGAACCGACTCGCCATTGAACCGGTACCAACATCCAACATTCCCTGCGATCTCCTTCTCCTTTTCGAGGTGATCAGAGATACTATGCATTGGGCGATATACTTTACTCTTATACAGGGCGTCCAGATATCGCATCCCATAGCGGGATGCGACGCCTTCTGCCAGGAGCGCCGGGGGACTGTAGCCTCCGGAGCCTGTACCCCGCATAACCGGAACGACAATATCAAACTCCCGGAAGTCCGGGTACTGGTGATCGATCGCATAGAAGAGACATTCCAGGAGCTGCGGGACAAGGGTTTCGTCCGTCTTCAGCCTCCGGATCTCGCTGCTGAGAACGTCATCAGGAAATTCTTCCTCAAAAAAGTATTTTCCGAACGCCCGGACACGGACGGGAGGGTCGTCTCTATCCGGCCTGTTTCTGCATGCCGCACAGTAGGGGAAAGTATCTGCAAAACAGTCAGGGATGGGATTACCGCATACCTGACAATATGGGGGATAGAGGATCTCAAGTTCCATTCCATCGGATCGGAAAAACGTTCTTTTCATATTTCATCCTCCTGAACGTTCCGGGGTGACGATCCATCCCCTTTACAGCAATATCGGGACGGCTCTTTATATACCTGCGGCCTGCGGCCCGAAAGTGCACGCGAGAAGAGGGGCAACCATCAACGGAAGCGATCTCCCGGAGAATAACCTTGATACGGTCCGTAGGACGGTTGCAAGGACGATCCAGAAGACCTACCGCTGGCTACCCGTGCCGGTGCGGGAGCTCGATGCCGGTCGGGTCTCACCCGACATTTACACCGGGGACGTGGCGGACCCCCGGGCCGGGGTGCGATCCCGGAGAAGAGAGTGTACTGAAGAAACTGATCGGGAAACCAGGAGCACAAGGGATATCACAATCCCCGACCGTGATGCGTACAGGGTAACAGCACGATGCGTCCGGGGTTCCGGATCAACGGGTATGGGCGGGGAAAGAATGAAAGAGACTGCATAAAGATGATCGAAGCGGACGGGTGGTACCTGGTGGCGACCCGGGGCAGTCACCGGCAGTATAAGCATCCG
>PGYH01000120.1 GCA_002839575.1 Methanomicrobiales archaeon HGW-Methanomicrobiales-6 | reverse complement strand
GTCCTCCGGCGTCATAGATCACCACGGCATCACGGTATATTGCATCGGCAAGGTAAGGGCTCACGGCGTTCTCGGTGACAAGATCCACGTCTCTCCCGAGAGCACGCCGGAGTTCGTCCTCGATTCGAACAAGCTGGAAGAGACTCTTTGTGCGGGCGAACCTGACCAGAATGTCGATATCACTTGCTGGGCCGGCATCTCCCCGGGCATAGGAGCCGAAGACCGCAATCCAGTCGGCACCGTTCCGGGTGAGTATACGAACGATTTCCTCACGGGACTTCTCCGTTAACCTGCGTTCAGCCATTCGCTCGCCCCTCATCCATATGCTACTGTCAGTATTACCGCGCTCCGTCATCAGTCTTTTGAAAGGTGAAGCGAGTCCGGCCTGGTACGGACGCACCGGACAAAACTCCGGTAATGATTAACGGTCAAAATTGCGGGCCAAGAGCAGGATCCGGAGGTCTTCCTGTTCAGCACAGGCCGCGGCCACATCCCCCATCATAGTATACGTCAAATTCAACCAGCATTCAAAAGCACCTCAGGTTAACTGGCGTATTGAACGTCCGGGATGATAAATGCGACCTGGACAGGCGCCGCGAGAAAACCGCTGGTATGACAGGGTACACCGCCCGAACCCTTTATCACCTCCCGCTCCAACATCTACTCAAAGTTGAAAGTCGCCTATGCCTGATGTTCTCATAGCAATCGTAGAAGAATCCGAGGACGTGAACAGCGCTCTCATCTCCCGGGTGCGCCTGGAGATACTCTGGGCGCTCTCCGAGCTCGGCGAGGACGGAGCCACCGCACGGCAACTCAAGGCCGGGCTGAACCTGAGCGACGGCGTGCTCTACGCAAACCTCAAGAAACTTGTCGAGATGGGATACCTCCGCTCCGAGAAGGTGACGCTCGAAGGGAAGGAACTGGAGCTCTACGCCATCACCCCGGAAGGACTCGCCGAGTGGCGGCGTGTCCGGAGCTGGCTCTGCAAACTCCTGGGCTGCGGGGGTGAGACCTGTGAACGATAGAAGCAAAGTCATTGCCTGCTTCCGGGAAGCGGGATTCCGAATGAATACGGATCTGTTCGAGCACCGGCTCATCGCCCAGAAGTTCGTCTACCTGCTGAAACTGAAGGGTGTCGAATTCGTGTATCCGTTCCGCCTCTATGTCCGGGGGCCCTACTCGCCGGACCTTGCACGAGAGTACTACCGGCATGCCGACGAGTTTTCCCGGTGTGAGACGGAGAGCACGCTCTCTCCCGCCGAAGCGGATGCCGTTGCCGGGCTCACCGGCCTCTTCGATAAAAGCCCGTCCCTGCTTGAGATCGGAGCGACCTACGGGTACCTGGCCTACGAGATGCGCCAGCCGCCAGAGCAGGCATACCGGACAGTCCGGAGAATGAAGTCCTTCTACTCAAATGAGCAGATCGTCAAGGGCGTCAACCGGGCAAAGCAGTACCTCTTCGTCCCCACCGACGAAGAGAAGGCGGCGCTCGACGCCGAACTGCAGGAGTGGCAGCGGGCCGGTATCCGGTCGATGAGGCATTAGGATGCGCCGGAGCAGGGGCGATATCTGGTTCGTCGACCTCACCGACGCACGGGGACACGAGCAGAGCGGACTCCGGCCCGCCGTGGTGCTCGCTGTCTCTTACGGGGGGATGACAATCGTGGTCCCGCTCACGACGACTCCGGCGGCTTTTTCGTTCCCGCACACCCATGGCATCGAGAAGAGCTCGCAGAACGGGCTCTCCTCCAGCAGTGCGGCGCTGGTCTTCCAGATCGTTGCCCTCTCAGAAGACCGTTTCGTCAAAAAGATCGGGCGATGTTCGGTCGAAGATATGGAAGCGATAAGCGTTCTGTTGAAGGACCTGTTGGCGCTGGAATAACCGGCAGACGATCTTGCTCCGGGAACGCTGAACAGCGTTCTCAAACAGGCAGGGCTGAAAGGAATGTATCGATTTCTTGTCATCGTCGAGCAGACCGACGGCAACTACTCGGCATACTCCCCGGACCTCGCCGTCGGTGCGTGGCGACCGGAGCGACCCGCGAGGAAGTGGAAGAGCGGATGCACGAAGCGATTGAGTTCCACATCGAGGGGCTCCGGGAGGACGGCCTCCCGATTCCCTCGTCACGGTCTTCAGCAATTTACGTAGCGGTCGGTAGAGGGTGAGCCCCTTCGATCCCCGATCTCATCTCTTCCAGAATCCAGATGACGTCCTGCGCCGTGAGTGCTGGAAGTTCAGGCATGGGTTTCGACGGTGAGGGTGTATTCCAGGAGCCCTTCTTCGGTGGGAATCTCCTCACCCTTTTCCAGAAGATGCTCAATATAGAGTTCGATAGCCTCCCGTACCATCGCTATCGCCTCGTCGACGGTCTCCCCGAATGTGACGCGAGCACGGGCGAGTGTCGGCACGGTGACGGTATACCCGCCTTCCGGCTCTCTTCGGAGGAGGATACGATAGTGCAAGCCTCTCGCTTCATGCTTGCCGGCAGGGCTCACGGAGTGTCTCCTCCGGAACCGTGTTTCGCTGCCGCAGCCCGACCCTTCTCAGTCAGGCGGTACTTCTGATGCTGACTGCCGGGTTTCTCAGGGATGGTGTACTCGAGCATCTGATCGGCCAGTAGTTGACGGACGACCTTATTCAATTGGCCGGAGATCTCTTTCTGCCCGAGCCCCCTTGATAATTCTGCTTTAGATCTGGGGGCGACACTCAGGAGCCCCAGAACTCTCGCTTCAAGCGACTCTGGCTGTGGTGCCTGGCCGGGATCCAGAGTCCGGCGAACGATCGTCCGGAACCCATACACTCCCGGCAAACTCCGGCTCCGGCAGCCCTGCTTCGGAGCAGTGCCGGATCATGTCCCGCGTTCCCGTGCCCATACACCCATCCGGGCTCAGATATTGTGGAAGTGTGTTGCGGAGGGAATGTGGTCACGGTTGAGATCGATGGGGTGGTTTCCCCGGGGCGCCGCACTCCTGATTACATATCGGTTACATATCCGGCAAAGCGATATACGAGGAGATAGGACGATGCAGTGCTCGATCCAGAGTTTTTCGAGGAAGGGAGGCCCTGCTCCGTGAACCGTGATGTACATACCAGGATCGTTGTGGATTACATGCCCGTTACATACCAAAAATTAACGATCATCGATGCATTTCCAGAAATCCCCATAAAAATGGATTTTTCGGATCGGGGGCAGAACGATCCGTACATGTGGATTACATACCCTAAGCCCAGTACGGGACATACCTCCTGGATCTATTGGATCGAGTTTCCGGGTCCTGCAGTCGAATCAGACCTGCCTCCATTGTATCACTGATAATACGGGATGCAATAGGGTAATTCTGATCGTCGATGCCCAACCGCTTTCTTAGTGTAGCATTCGTCATGAACTCCCTGCAGACATATAGGAGACATGCATGCTGGTAACAGGCCCTGATTTTATCCTCCCGCCCCATCTCGCTATAACTTCGATGCGCAAAGAGCGTGACGCGTGTGAAATCCTCGTCTTCCTGAAAGTCCGGCGCAGGCAATTGGTACATTTCAATACACTCGATGGCGCGATCAATTCCACTTCCCCGCTCCTCGCAGATGTTCATCCTGCGCATCATCGAGGCGAGTGTCTCATTCCGTGACCGGGGAGGATGGTCAATGAACCGGTCGGGCTCGATCAGGGGTTTCCCGGGATTTGAGATCTCCATCCGGGCATCAAAGATCTCAATCATGGGGCCGGTCCCGGATATGGAGAAATCCTGATGGATGAGGGCATTCGCGGCGAATTCACGAATTGCAACCTTTGGGTACATCCTCTCCTCAACCCGCAATGCACCCGCAATGACCTCGTTGGAAGGCAGTTGGTCGCAGATCCAGTCGATTGTGGACTCAAACGTGATGGCGTATCCCCCGCGAGGACTATGCTCTTTCTTCGCACGTGTCCGGCCTTTGCCGTCGTATATAATGATGCGCAGCGCTTTCCTGCGGAGAGACGGGAAGTTGCCGAGGTCACGTGCAAAGAGAAGTGCACCCAGGTTAGTGATGTTAAATCCTGCCTCATCTCTGGAAATTGCTTGTTCTTCTTCAAGCCTCTTCAAAATACCTGACTTGCTTTCTGGAAGCGGCATTTCAAGAAGGTGAAAAATCGCCGGGTAATCAAGAAGATCGAGCACTTCATCGCCCGTTAATCCCGTAGATGCATACCCTTCTTCGAATCTGACGGGGTGCGTAAGTGCCCACAGCTTACGCTCCAGTTCAGGGTGATCGGAGAGTTTCTTTTTATATGAGCTTACCCGGATGTACTCAGTCCCATCAAATCTGACGGGACGTTCGTATGCGGCATCGATTTGAACAATGACAACAGGTTTCCCTTCGCACGTGGTCTCATGAAATGAAAAGTCGACACGGGGATCGAGTAACCGTTTCAACCACGGTTCGAGGTCTTCGTTCCCCCGACCTTTCTCTGTCTGTGGAGTGAATGTCGTGCCGATAATCTCGTGAGTAACGTCGTCAATTCCAAAGACCAGGTACCCGTGCTTCACCTGATGATGAAGTGCCGAGTTACTCAAAGCGGAGATGTATTCTCCTACCATATGTGGTTCGGAGTTGTTTACTTTGAAGTCAAACCACTCCTTCTCTTTAGGATAGCGGCGCAGTTCATCTATGAGGTCGCATAAACTTCCGCGCTCGTTCATTTTATGTCCCTCTTCAAAGTCATTCTCCCACTCCGCACGACCCTCTTTATTTCAGGGTATGCAGGTACAGATCTCTCACATCCGGACAGTAAGATCAAGCTATTCCGGGCGATCCGCTCCTCTGTTGTCACGTTTACATTGGTGTCTTCCCAATGATATACGTTCACCGCACCGGGCGGTGCTCGAACTCCTGCCGCTCGCGGTGCTCGCGCCAGTCGTTCCTCCCACACCCCCGCCTGCGCCTCCCGCGACTGATAAACAGCCTTCTTCTCCCCGCAGACCTCGCACCGGCCGATCTCCACCTTCACCCGCGCAAACGTCCGGTGGACCGGAAAATCAGAGATTTTCCTCACTGTGTCCCAGCACCCCCGGGAGCGGTCGCGCCCTTGAAGGCCGCTTTGCCGATACAAAATAGTCGTAGCAGGGGTAGAGCCCCCGCCCCGCCGCATCGACGACACCGGCTGGCGACCGTAGGCGTGGCAAGGCTCGTCCTCTGCCGCCGGGTGCGAGCGGGTGCGAACGGCGGGGTTGACCGGGACGATCGTTTGCACCTTTGCACCCGTTTGCACCCAATTTTGCACCTCCAAAAACCTTCGGATGCAGCCGGTTCCAAAATCTGGCCGATAATCTTCGAGATATCCAGCACGTTTGCACCACTGCGGGTTTCACAGACACGAAAAGCCGACTCACCTGCCCCTGCAGGCATGCTCTCCGTTCCCGGTAACTGGTGCAAAGTACTATTCTGATCTGTACATATCTTTGTACATATATCTCCAATATCAGAATTCTCCCTGCTATGGCGATTTTCTTCGTTTGCACTTTTCCCGAAATTCTGGTGCAAACCAGGTGCAAAAGTGCAAACGTCCGGACCGTCGTCCCCATCGTCGGGTTCGTCCTCCGGGATCCGTATTTGAACCCGCATTTGAACTCTTCCGGGCAGGCGGGGTGACTGCCCGAACACGTCGGTCAGTATTATCATCACAAAAGGAGATGCTATTCTATCGGTGAGATCATGAGGACGTTCACGGCCGTGCTCTACAGGGAAGAGGATATGTACGTCGCGGAGTGCCCGGAGGTCGGCACCGTCAGCCAGGGCAGGACGGTTGAAGAGGCGGTGGCCAACCTCAAAGATGCTACGGAACTGTACTTAGAAGAATTCCCGCTGGAAGACGGGAGGCGGCCGATCATCACGACGTTCGAGGTGGCCGAGGGTGCCCGGGCTTAAACCCACCTCCGGCGAGACCGTGATTAAGATACTCTCGAAACAGTATGGATTCGTCATAAGCGGGCAGTCCGGGAGCCATGTTCGCCTTTCAAAGGAGACACCAAACGGGAAAGTGCGACTGTCTGAAAGACAGGAGCTTGAGCACCGCAAGGTGTGAGGTGGGGACGCTCGTCCCGCTGCACAACGAGCTGAAGATCGGTACACTTCGCAGCGTCCTGAAGCTGGCGAAGATCGATCCTGAGGATTTTGCCCGGTATCTTTGAGAGGGGCCTTCTCGGCTGGCCGCAGGCATTCCGCGTCGCTATTCAATCAGAGGCCACGGGTTCAAACCCCCCCGGCCTCGGGAGTTGAATCCTTCAGATTGGTGCTAAAACCCCCATCTATCAGACAGTCGCCCTCCCCCACAATCCCAAAAACCAACACCCTCACCTCCTCCCCACACGCCACCCGCCGGAATGAGGCGAGCGGGACGATCCAGGCCCCCGCCCGGACCCGGATCACCACCGCTCTCCCGGCGGGATGCACCGCCGCATGCCCCTCGATCGTCAACCCGGTCGCACCCTCGCACCGCTCCCGCACGACCGGCGCGATGGTCCTTCAGGACCGGAGCGGGAGAAAACCAAAGGTTTTCGACTCCGGGCCGGCCGGCAAAGATCAGGCTCTTCACATCCCCGGCCTCGATCCGGTAGCGTTCCCCCTCCACACAGAGAAGGAGCCCGCCCGCCGCCGTGCAGGAGAGGGAGCCTCTGATAGGAACGATGTTCCGGAGAACGACTGCCCGAAGGGTGCGATGGCCTGAAGGGCCGGAGCTCGAGAAACCCGAAGGGTTTCGAGCAGGAGTTCGAGCACCGCAAGGTGCGAGAGAAGAGGATCTCGACGATCGGCGCCAGTGCCGGCGGGGTGGTGGCGGTGCTGGTGAGGGTGCTTGGGGGTGGGTGAGCCTCCTCCGGGTCTGATCTCCCCCGGATTCAAAAAAGGTCAATACTGTTGAAGGCAGAAAGAAACGTTGACGCGAGCATCTCCATCGTTGGAATGGTTCGTTCCTTAAGGCTGGAGATGCTCAATCAATCCAGCAGGAACGGTACGAGCCATGGAGATTCATAAGGAGATTCTTGCCGCCTTCCCCGGTCTCTCGGTTGCCGAGGGTGATGTCGGGCCGCTGTCGATTCTGGAGAAGAGTCCGGCCCTGAACGGCCTGAGAGACGAGGTCGTTCGCCAGGTAAGAGAACAGTATACGCTGGAGAGGATCAAGGATGAGCCCCTGTTCAGGGCATACAGGGACTTCTTCTGGCGGGTGGGCGTCGATCCGACCAAAACACGGCCTGCCTCGGAGGCTCTTGTCCGAAGGATCCTGGCCGGGAAGATGCTCCC
>PGYH01000119.1 GCA_002839575.1 Methanomicrobiales archaeon HGW-Methanomicrobiales-6 | reverse complement strand
TTGCATCTCTTGGTCTGCTCTGGTTTCTCCAGGGCATGGCAATTATCCAGATGCGTCCGATACTCTGTGTCGCGAATTGCGAACCTATCGTGGGCGGATCCCCGTTCTGGGCAGCATCCGGGGCGATTGCGTTCGTTGTCGGGGTTGTTGTCGCTCTTTTCAGTGCAAGGCGCGGCGGGAAATAATTGAACCCCCCGGGCAACTTCCCGCCAGCGAGTGCGGCGCTCGCTATCGGGCTTGTGTCGAAGCCGGGAGCGGGTTATCCGAAAGGGATAATGCTTTCCCTGTGGTATTACTCTCATGGAGGAGTCCGGTGCACCCCGTCATCCGCGAGAAGATCCCTGAGATTGGCCGCATCGCGGCACGTCACCGCGTCAAAAGGCTCGGGGTCTTCGGCTCGGCGACGGGCGACCGGTTCGACCCGGCATCGAGCGACATCGACTTCGTCGTCGAGTTCGAGCCGATGGCCCCGGTGGAACATGCACGGGCTTACTTTGGCCTCGCCGAGGACCTGGCCCGGGCCTTCGGCCGCGAGGTTGATCTTGTTGAACTGTCTGCGGTGCGAAACCCGTTCTTTCGCCGGTCGGTGGAGGAGACCTGCAGGGATATCTATGCCGTCGCGTGAGGTGCGGAAGTACCTCTACGATATTGCCGTGGCGGCTGAATATATCGCGCAGTTCACTGCCGGGAAGACTTACGAAGAGTATTGCACCGATCCCATGCTCCGGTCTGAGTTCTGGGCTCGGGCGACCACGAACTCTTCCCATTGATTTAATGCTTCGGAGTACGGTTCTGATCAGTCTCTTTTAGGGGCTTTCAGAGCACCTCAAACCAGATGTCGCGGAGGCCGACATTGTACTGGGCGATGAAGAGGGCGTCGTCAACCTCGATCATCCCATTTACGTGAGCATCGGTCTTCCAGAATCGTTCGGTGCCAGCGGCAGGCTGCTCCCGGATTCCCACGACCTCCTGGAGGACGACGAGGGTGTCGGCCTGATTGACCCTGCCGTCCTCGCTCGCGTCCCCGAAGAGGACCGGTGTGACTTTGATGTGGTTGAGTTTTGTGCAGGTATCTGCACCGCTGTTTATCGAGAGGGTGACGGTGTAGTTGCCAGGGACAGTGTAGGTGTGGGTCGGGTGCTGCTCTGTCGAGGTTACGCCGTCACCGAAGCTCCACGACCAAGCGCTCGGGTCGCCGATCGAGGAATCAGTGAACTGCACCGTGAGCGGGGTGATACCGGCGGTGATGTTCGCCGTGAAGTTTGAAAGAAGCGGGTCCGTTACCGTGACAACTGCAAAGGTCAAGGCCGGCCAGTAGTCCGATGCCTCTTGGTTTTCATTTTCTACCTGAATTCCGCTCCAGGTGTAGTTTCCTTGCGGTGCATACGGGGAGATTGTGTAACTCTCGTGGTAACTCCAGTTGTGGGGGGAAATCTCGGTGAAACGGGCCCCGCTTCCGCCTCCAAAGATGTTCCCCTTAGGGCCATCCAGCCGAGAACTCAACCAATTCACGGGGGAGCGAGACATTGCAACCACCCTGAGTGTTACGACTCCGCCGCCGACGAATTCATACTGGTTAAGTTCCGCTGACGTAATAACAGGAATGTCGTCATCATACTGATTATATACACGGAAGGTTAGTGGGATCCAGGTTTGCGAAACTTCCTGATTTTCATTTTCTACCTGGATCCCACTCCATGTGTAATTTCCAGACGGCGCATACGGTGAGATAGTATAACTTGTCTGGTAACTCCAGTTATCTGGAGAGACCTCGGTGAAACGGACTCCACATCCCCCTCCAAAGATGTTGCCTTTGGGGCCATTCAGTCGAGAACTCAACCAATTGACTGGGGCTTTTGAGCGCGCAGTCACATTTAGTATTACTGTCCCACCATCGTGGAACTCATATTGGTTTAGTTCGGCAGATACGATCATAGGAATGTCGTCGTCAAGCGGGTTCTGGACACTAAACGTCATAGCCGGCCAGTAGTCCGATGCCTCTTGATTCTCGTTTTCTACCTGGATCCCGCTCCACGTGTAGTTTCCCGACGGCGCATACGGTGAGATGGTATAACTTGTCTGGTACCTCCAATTGTGCGAAGAGATTTCGGTGAAACGAGCCCCGCTTCCGCCTCCAAAGATGTTGCCCTTGGGGCCGTCCAGTCGAGAACTCAGCCAGTTTACAGGAGATACCGAATATGCAGTTACATTGAGTATCACAGTTCCCCCATCCGCAAATTCTTCTTGATTTAGGGTGGCCGAGATAATTACAGGTTTATCGGTACCCGGAGGTGGCGTTGGTGTTGCAGTTGGGGTCACTACTGTCGGCGTAGGCGTTATTTCGCCGTTCTCGCGGTTATCAACACAAACAGTAATTGTTTCCAGCCAGTAATCCGACAGTTGGTCTATCTCATCCATGACACGGATGTTTGAAAACCTATACTCTCCGGAAGGAGCTAACGGCGATACGACATACCGAATATGACCGGTCCAGTTGGTTCCTGATTGGATGATGTCATGGAATCCACTCCCCCAAGCGCCCATAGGGTTGGATCTCGAGTAGAACCCTTGCGTCACCCTGGCATCAGCGGTTCCCGAAATGGTAATGTGAACCTCACCACCATTGATAATCGTCTCATTTCCAACAACAACCGATTTAATGACTGGCCTCCCTATCGTCTGAGAATTGTTTACAGTAACAGTGACTATTTCCGGCCAGTAATCTGATTGTTGCTCTATTTCATCCATGACACGGATGTTTGAAAATTTATACTCTCCAGACGGAGCCTGTGGCGATATGGTATATCGGATATGGCCAGTCCAGTTTGTCCCTGATTGGATAATATCATGGAACCCACATCCCCAAGCACCCGTGGGGTTGGATCGCGAGTAGAACCCTTGCGTCACCTTGGCATCAGCAGTTCCCAATACGGTAATTTCAATCTCACCGCCGTCAATGATTGTACCATTATTAACGGTGACAGATGCAACGACTGGCTTCCCTACCGACTGAGAGTTATTTACGATAACAACAACTGTTTCTGGCCAGTTATCTGACTGTTGCTCTATCTCGTCCATGACACGGATATTTGAAAACTTATACTCTCCAGACGGGGCCTGTGGCGATACGGTATATCGAATATGACCAGTCCAGTTGGTTCCTGATTGGATGATGTCATGGAACCCACATCCCCAAGCACCCGTGGGGTTGGATCGCGAGTAGAACCCTTGCGTCACCCTGGCATCAGCGGTACCTGAGACAGTGATGTGAATCTCGCCACCATCGGTGATCGTATCATTCTCTATGACCACCGAGGTGATTATAGGTTTTTCTACAGCAGAAACGGGAATAACCACAAAAAAGAGAACCAAAAGCAAAAGCAACACTTTGGAGCTTACCAATCGCAGAACCATCATACCTACCCGACAATTGAGTGATTGTTCACTACTGCAGGTTAAGTTTTTGCATTGTCAGCGTTGGGGGAAACGGCTTTTTCGAAAGATTGATTTCGCTGACATCTGATTTTGCCGGGAAGAGCAAAAATAATCGAGAAATACCCCGACTCTTCAGTTGTGCGTGAGCCCGGAATACTTATTCACTGTGCTGGTGATGTGCTTCGTGTTCTGTGAGTGCAGAGTGCTCCCGAATTGAGGGGTAAGGTGTGAAATCAACTTCCGCATGAGGAGGTATATCGTACATCAGGAGAATCATCAGTGTACCTTGGTGATACCGGCGATCAGAAACTGCAAGGATGGATACTCATCAACAACGGGGATAGGCCCCACCATCGACCACTGGGAGGGATCGAAGAGGCGTCCAATGAGTGTCGTGATTTGCCGAGGTGAATACTCTTGAAACGTAGTGAATGTAATCACCTGCCCAACGGAAGCATCCCGAGCGAGAAGAGAACGTAGTCGTTCGATCTGTTCGGGATATCGGTCTTTTTTATTAGCGTCCTGCCCCGAAACGAACGATTTTAACTCTATAAGTGTTCGGCCCCCTTCACCGGAGCAGACAAGGTCGGCTTTGTAACGGGTGCCGGGATAGGTATAATCAGGGGAAACGGTTTTGTAATCAATCCCCAGTTCCACGAGGATCGGAACCAGTTCGACACGAAACCAGGATTCAAAAGAAGCCTGCGTTGTGCAGAGAAACCGGGCGGAGGTACAGGTGCTGACGTGTTTCGAGATGCCCTGCGCCAAGGTATTGAGATCAAGAGTCATAAGCGAAGATCAATTCACCCGCCTTTAAATATAACGAAACTGATTGTTGACTGATCGCGATGGAGCCGTCACCAATTAAGTATCAGCCCACGAGCCCGGTTCTCTTTCTGGGGATCTGCTCGTTGAATAAATCGCCCCTATCTAACGACGAGCCGTACCAGAAGGAGCAATCGATCGCAGCTTGGCTCAAAGATCCCCAGGCAGTTAACCTTCTGTATCAGACAAGGAAAGCGTCTTTCGAACTCATATTCCAGGGAGATCTTGAGAATTACGGAGTTCCACTCGCAAAACATCCCCTGAACAGGGATCTCCGCCGGGGGGTGGACTTCAACGGTACGGCTCGCGCTAAGTATCTGCCTGCAATCGACCGATATACCGGAAGGTTCTACGGTGGGAAGGGTAATGATGGAAGGATCTATGATCTCAAGACGAGTCTGAACGGATCTTCACACCATCTTTTGATCATCTCGGGGCTCTATGGCCTGCTCCGCCCCCAAGAACAGATTCAACTTTACGAATCGCCGCTCGAGGATCTCCAGGACATTCAGGCGATCTGGAGAGAGGACAATAGGCTCACCAGACTCCTCTCCGCTTATATTAGAGCGTGGGGAATACGCTTGGTCGTGGATATGACTGGACAGCGGGCATATCATGAGGTGATCGATTGGCCGGCGATTTATGCATTGCCGGGGGTGCGGGTGCTCCACGCAATGGCTAATATCGGCCCTGGGGAAGATCAGATCAAGACGTTCGGGGCAGCGCTTTGTGACCCGCTTCTGCACATGCCCGCATCAGATCTACTCGCGCTTTCGGATTCATGGGAACTCGAAACGCATCACCTGATACTCCGGAGCATCTCATCACCACCAAAGGGCCAGGACTGGCCGCGTGAACCGAGTGAACTCGAAATAGCACTCGCTGATATGCGGCAGGGGCTGGATCTCTTTTCTAAGACCATGGAAGAGGACTATGAGAAATTGTTCGGCCATGATAAGGCACGGGTACTCATTGAAAAGGTTCGGCAACATAACTCACCTTGGAATGTGGCGATCAACCCGAACCTCATCAAGGATATTGACCAGTTCGATGATCCCGATGTGAAGAAGAATCTCTTTGCCGATTTGGTCTCATTGCTTACGACATTTCCCGTCTCAAGAAAGGAGAAAGCCATCAGAGAACTCCGAAAAGGACGACTCGGAGAGTATCTGGGATGGCGCATTCGGATTGGTAAATATCGACTCATATTCTTCACCGACGAAGGTAGTCACGAACTCTATCTTCACAGTTTTGATAAAAAGCACGAAGATGAGGAGACATACGATATATCTACACTCCCTGCAAGGAAGATCCGTGCATTTTTCCTTCGTATTGAGGAATAAATCAGATTCTATCCATTTTTGTCGTTATTCAGAAATCCTCACCTTGGAATATTCTACCCCTCAAAAACTCTGGTAGTACTCCAGGAAAAAACTGATAATGGAAACACTCTCATGGTGTGAATTTTTGTTCTGAACGTATGTTATTGCTCAACGTAATCAGGTCAGAGATTCTGGAATAGATTTTCAGTTATATGCTGGAGCACAACCTGAGGCACAGCAGTTAGCATAGACGGGGCGCATTCCAGGTGTGCGTTCTCCTAAAGCCCCAAGGCCACTCCGGTCTGCCCCGGAAAACTAAAAAGGGAGATTTTGATGCTGGAAGTCTGGGCCCTCACGCCCTCTCTTCCACCCGGATCTTCAGCCCCTCGTTATCGACCGTCGTAGCAATCGCGACCCGGAGGCCGGCCTTTTCCAAAATCGCCGTAACTTCCTCCTCGGGCCGGCCCGTAATGACCGCGATCGACGGGCCGACCGAACTCATGCCGACGAACTCGAGGCCGGCGTCCCGGAGCGCCGCCATGTAGCGGTAGATCTCAAACCCGTGGTGCTCCACCTCGGCGCGCTTCGAGCCCCGAAACTCGATCTCCCAGATGACGTCGCCGGCCTTCGCGAGATCCCCGCGCTCCAGCGCCGGGATGAGGTCCATCATGATGAGGTAGGACTTCAGCTCGCGGTCGCGGTAATCGAGCGTCCGGGCCTTGTTCATCAGGAGGTCGAACTCCTTCTCTCCCGCCGAAGAGATGTCCGAGGACGGGATGGCGATGTAGACGTTCTTGCCCCCGGCGAAGGCGTGCCGGTAGATGAGCGTCAGTTCGTCGCCCATCACCGCCATGCCCCCGTAGAGGCTCGCGGCAGGCCCGACACCGGTCTCGAACCCGAACGCGACGCTCCCGGCCTCCGTCTCCTCGACGAAGTTGCAGCCGAGGAGCAGGCGGAGCTCATCAGGGGTCAGCGGCGAACCCACGGCGACGTTGAGGGCGTTCGCGACCGCGATCAGGATGGTGCTCGTCGACCCGAGCCCCACGTGCTCGTACTGGTGGTCGCGGGCACGGATCTTAAAGCCGCCCTTATAGCCGACGACCTGCCTGAACGCCTCCACGAAGTGGCGGAGGATCGGTTCGCGAGTGTAGTCGATCTCGACTCCCGATGCCGTGCACTCGACCTCGGCGGTGCAGTAGACCCCGATGGCAAACCCGATGCCGCCCCCGCCGGGACGGTCCGGGGAGAACCGGTTCATATCGAGCACGGTAAGGTGGATCCGTGCAGGAGCACGGACAACAACGGTGCCGAGCACCGGTGCAAGCTGGTAGTCCTTCTTAAGGCCGCACAGCCGGATATTCTCGCCGGGGGAGAAGGAGGAGAACTCGTATTCGACGAGGTCGAGGTCCCCGCCCCGGATCTTCATAATAGGCATGCTGATAACCCGATTAGCGTGTACGGTCAAAGAAGATATCCTTTCCCGATGCCCGGAGCGGGATCCCGTAGGCGACGCCGCAGCCCTCCAGCCACCCAAGCGAGAGCGCCCCGACACCGACCGAGTACATAACCCGGTTGTCGACGTTGTGGATGCTCGCGGTCTTCACCGCGGAACCGACCGCGATCCCGAGATCCGCCATCCTGACGACGCAGTTCGGGCCCCGGAACGGCGTTGCCGGCGGGTTTACCTCGCGCTGGGCGTCGAGCAT
>PGYH01000118.1:7443-14537 GCA_002839575.1 Methanomicrobiales archaeon HGW-Methanomicrobiales-6 | reverse complement strand
CTCTACATCGACGATCGGGACGGCGAGGTCCCGGAGCGCCGTTTTGTTGACGGTAGTCTGCACGAAGTCTGCCATGGTTGGCTCTCCTTGCCTGCCAGGCTTCCCGGGAATGTGACAGACACTTATAGGGTGGACGCGGGAGGGTATCAACCTGACTTTATCAGGGAGGTCGGATTTGGCTCCGATTCTGAAATATAAGCATTACGGTAAGTCTTTTTCACTCAGACACCCTACTGTCCTCCAGGAGGGTTACCAGGATGACCGAGGAGAAGACCACCCGGGAGCTCGGTCTTACGAGACGAACCGGGACGTGAAGTGGATTTGTAAAATGCTGCACCGGATGGAGACGCAGGACGAGGAGTTTGAGGGCCGAATCCGGGCGCTGGAGCGGCTCTCGGGCGGAGAAAGTAGGCGAAGAGCGGCGGCTCTCGACGGTCAGCGCCGGGGCCGGCGGGGTTGTCGGCGGGGTCGTGGCGGTGCTGGTGAAGGTGCTCGGCGGATAATCAGTCACACTAGATTTTCGCGCACAGTGGCCTTTGTTGGACAAACCAAAGGAGATATGGGCGCAAAAGGTCTCCCGGATCAACTCCGTTTTCACTTTCACCATGCGCACGGCCCCCGCTTAAATAACCGTCTCCCGACGATCTTTGTATGCGAACGCGACTCCTCATGTCCGACCAGACACTCTTCCGGAGCATCGATGTCTTCGAGATCGACTACGTTCCAGAGTTCTTCAACTACCGCGAGAGCCAGCTCAAAGACCTTGCCTACCAGGTCCGCCCCGCACTCGAAGGCGGGCGGGCGCTGAACGCCATCTGCAGGGGTCTGCCCGGGACCGGGAAGACAAGCAGTGTGCTTCGGATCTTTACCGAACTCGAGCAGACCACGAAGAAGATCCTGCCGGTCTACGTCAACTGCCAGAACGACCGGACGAAGTACATGGTCTTCTCCCGGGTCTACGCAGCGGTCTTCGGGCACGCTCCGGCGCGGACCGGGATCTCGATTAAGTCGGTGCTGGACGCGATCGGCGGTGCCCTGCAACGGCAGGAGAAGAGCCTGATCGTCTGCCTGGACGACGCGAACCTGCTCCACTACAACAACACGCTGGGGGACGTCGTCAACTCCCTGCTCCGGCTGCACCAGGATTACCCGGGCGCCAGAGCTGCGGTCTTTGCGACGGTGAGTGACATGAACCTCGATATCGCTACCGAACTAAGCAAATGGGTCCTCTCACCGTTCCGCCCGTCGGACATCTATTTCCCACCCTATGACGCCGGCGAGATCCGGGGTATCCTCCTGGACCGGATCCGGATCGGCCTCTATCCGGGTGTGTTTTCAGCATCGATGCTGGACTGCATCATCGAGCAGACGATGGAGTCGGGCGATGTGCGGGTGGGGCTTGACCTGGTGAAGCGGGCGGTGCTGAACGCGGAGTGTGCCGCCCGCACCGAGGTTACCGAGGAGGATATCACGAAGGCCTACGCGCAGGCAAAGCACATCCACCTCGCCTGCACGATCCGGGCGCTCTCTGCAGACGAGCGGCTGCTGCTCCGGCGGATCGCGGAGTTGTCGCAGGAAGAGACCGGGCCGCTGGTCTCCGGCGCGATCTACGGCCGGGTCGAGGAGACGCCGAAGGTCGGCTACACGGTCTTCTCCCGGCAACTGCGAAAGCTTGACTCGCTGCGGCTGGTCGACCTGATCCGGGTGCAGGCCGGCGGGAGGACGAGCGAGGTTGCGTTGCGCTATGAGCCGGAGAAGGTGGTGCAGATCTGCGGGAAGCGGGGTGTCGTTGAGGAGTGAGGGGGGCGGGATCTTCTTGCGATATAGAAGACCCGTTCTGGTGGAGGGTCGGCCGGCAGATCTACCGGTGGAGAAAATCCATCCCCGGCTTCTTCTTGATACCAAACCCACCCGGGTTATCAACTGTTGTTTTCAGTAACTCCAGGCCTCGTGGCCCAGCGGGGACTGATTCAGCACATCCCGATAGTACCGCCACTGTGGCATGAACTGATCCATCAGCTCCCTGAACCGGTCGGTGTGGTTTCGCTCGAGCAGGTGTACCATCTCGTGCACAACAACGTATTCGAGGCACTGAGCCGGTTTCTTTGCGAGCTCCAGGTTCAGCCAGATCCGCCGGGCTTCGATGTTGCAACTGCCCCACTTTGTCTTCATCTTTTTAACCCCCCAGTCGTCGACCGTTACCCCGAGCGTATCCTGCCACTTCGCGATCAGCGGCGGGATCAAGGCCTTGAGTTCTTTTCGGTACCACTTGAGCATGACCTGTTCTCGTCTCCCGGCGTCGCTTCCCGCGGGAACGTACAGGTCGATCTTTGCCTTGTTAACCTCAACCCGCGACGGACCCGGATGCTCGATAACGTTTAACAGGTAGCGTTTACCGAGGAAGTAATGCGTTTCGCGGTAGGTGTACTCCCGTGGGCTCTGGCGCTCCTGGCTCCTGAATCGGGTCTGCTGCCGTTTGATCCACGGCAGTTTCGTGATCACCGCCAGCCGCACCGCCTCGTCGTCCACGCGTAACGGCGCCGCTACCCGAACCCGGCCTTCAGGAGGGTATACTCCGAGATGCAGGTTCTTGATGTCCTTACGGACCACGTCGACCTGCATGCCATTCACGGCGATCCGGTGCATTCAGGCATACTCCTGCTGGTTTTTGATCAGATCAAGGATCTTGTCGAGTTTCTCGTCATCCTGAACGACCTGCTTGATGGCGATACGGACCATCTTCATCTTAATGGGGTTGTGCGTCCAGTCGTCCTGTTTGGTCGAGGTTACCGCTTCATGAACCGCGAGCGCGATCGCTTCGTCCTCGCCGAGGTTATCGTAGAGTGCCTGTTTTGCAGGGCTGTCCAGGGTCCCGGGGTATCGTGCGCCGTCGCCGGGGCGCTTGATCTGCTTTGTCAGTGCGACGATCTTTTTCAGGTATTCCTGATATCCAAGTGCCTGTGCCCGGCGTTCTCTGATCAGCGCGTCCAGCAGTTCGGACATTTTCTCGTAGTACTTCGGGTTGATCGGTGTTTCGTCGATGATCAGCTTGCGGACGTTGTTCTCGATGGTCTCCGCAACCGCTTCGCGATCACGCCGTATGCCCGGCGGGAGCGTCTCTACGGCATCGGCACCACGTTCAAGGAGGAGCTGGACCAGAGGCATATCGTCGAATGCCGATATCTTCACGCTCTCTTCGGCCCGGATGTAGGTATCGAGGAGATGCCGCATGGCCGGCTCGTAGAGTTTCAGGTCGATATAGTCGCCGCTCGCCCGCATAACCTCTTTACGGACGTTGTCATAATGAGTGACCTCGGCCCGGATCTCTGCGGCCTCGGCGTCGGTGTATCCGGCATCGTGCATCTCGTTCGCCAGGCCGGCATACGCCCGGAGGAGGGCGGCGGTCAGCTTGTAGAGGGCAAGCCGTTTGCGCTCGTTCTCCTTGAGCGCTTCAGGATCTGTGGTATCGGCCGCACAGAAGAAATGCTGATACGCAAGGGTGTCCCCGGGCGGCTCTACCGGCTCGCACAACGTCCTGATTGCCTCAAGGGCGTCGCCGAGCCGCTCGCGTCCTTGCTCCAGGCGGTCTTTCAACAGCCCCGATACGTCCTCTCTGTCGAAGCCGCCGAAGGCTTCGCCGGTGTAGTCCTTGATCGACCTCTCCAGCGACCGGAAGAGGTCTTTGTAGTCGGTGATGTAGCCGTACTCCTTGTCCTCGCCGTCGAGGCGGTTCACGCGGCAGATCGCCTGGAAGAGGCCGTGGTCGCGCATCTGCTTGTCGATGTAGAGGTAGGTCGCGGGCGGGGCGTCAAAGCCGGTCAGGAGTTTGTCGACGACGATCAGGAGTTTCATCTGTCCGGGCTCGTGGATGAACCGCTTCTTCACCTCCTTCTCGAACTGCTCGACTTTGTGCATCGCCGCGTCCTCCGGTTCTTCGAAGTGTTCGGCGAGCATCTTGCGGTAGATGTCATACTGCCGCAGCCTCTCGGTCAGCCCTTCGCCGGTCTCTTCGCCCTTGATGTCCGAAGGTTGCGGCGCGTAGGAGGTGATGATCGCACATCTGCCCGCAAGGTCGGTCTTGTTGAACATCTCAAAGAACCGGCAGGCCGAGTAGATGCTGCTGGTGACGAGGAGCGCGTTCCCGCGGCCGCTTCTGAGCCGGTCGCGCAGTTCCATGTCGAGCAGGATGTCGGCGACGATCTTCTCCAGGCGGTCCTGTGCGCTGAGCACTTTCTGCATGGTTCCCCAGCGCTTCTTGAGCTGGGCTCTCGCGACGTCGGTCAGGCCCCGGGTCTTGATCTCGAACCACTGGTCGATCTTCTCCTGCGAGGTGAGGTTCTGGTCGATGTCGCGGGCTTCGTACTGGAGGTCCAGGACGACGCCGTCACGCACGGCCTCGTCGTATTTGTAGGTGTGGATGTAGGGGCCGAAGACTTCGATGCTCTTCTGTTTGTCCAGTTTGAGCAGGGGAGTGCCGGTGAACCCGATCAGCATCGCCCCGGGGAGGAGCGTCTTCATCGCCCGGTGCAGTTTGCCGGACTGGGTGCGGTGGCATTCGTCGACGAAGACGAAGAACTCGCCTTTGGGTGAGAATCCTTTCGGCAGGTGGCTTTTGATATCTTTGATATAGGTCTGGAGATCGGCGTCGCTGAGGTCGTCGCCACGGCCGAACTTGTGGATCAGCGAACAGACCAGCCATTCGGTGTCGGTGTTGAGAACGCGGACGAGGTCGGTGCCGCTTTTGGTGCGGTAGATACCCTCGCTGACGCCGAGGAAGACCTTCTCGATCTGGTCGTCGAGTTCGGTGCGGTCGGTGACGAGCAGGACGCGGGCGGCCGGCACGTGTTCGCGGATCCATTTGGCGAGCCAGACCATGATCAGGCTCTTGCCGCTGCCCTGGGTATGCCAGATGATCCCGCCCTCGCGCCGCTTCACGCGCTCCTGTGCCGCTTTGACCCCGAAGTACTGGTTGTGCCGGCAGGTCTTCTTGGTCCCGGCATCGAAGACGATAAAATCGTGGACGATCTCAAGCAGGCGGTCTTTGCGGCAGAGCTGGAAGAGTTCGCGCAGGAGCGGGTTTTTTCCGGCGGCGGCCGGGGCGTCGGCCTCTTTCCAGCGCAGGTAGTACTTCTCGGGCGTCTCGATCACGCCGTAGCGGAGCCCTTCGGTCTCGTTGCCGGCCATCAGGAGCTGGACGGTGGAGAAGAAGGGGCGGATGAAGATCTTCTTCTGGTTGTCGAGGTTCTGGCGGATACCCTCGGATACGGAGACGATCGAGCGCTTGAGTTCGAGGACACCGAGGGCGATGCCGTTGACGTAGAGCACGATGTCGGGGCGCTTGCTGTTCTCGCCGGCGATGGTGACCTCTTCGGCGACGGCAAAGTCGTTCTTCTCCGGGCGGGCCCAGTCGATGAGCCAGACGGTGATGTGCTGCTCGCCGATGTCGGGCCGGACCTTCACCCCGTAGCGGAGCAGCCTGTAGACCTCGCGGTTGGCGTCGTAGAGGGTCTTGTTCCCGCCGACCGCCTTCGTTTTGCCGAGTTCGTGGAGGACTTTGCCGACGATCTTCTCGCTGTAGCCCCGGCGCGTGAGCCATGCGGCGAGCAGTTCCTCCTCGACGTTGCTGTTCCCCTCGCGGTGCTCCCAGTTGCCGAGGTAACGGTACTTGAGGGCGTCGCGGAAGTAGGCGACGACCCGCTCCTGCGTGAGACGCTCACGCTCGCCGACATTACTCATCTTCGCCTCCGATAATCTCCCAATGGCCGCCTTTCTTCGGGCCGACCCGTTTGAGCCGACACGCCTGTCTCAATCGCCGGATCTGCCATTCAATCCCTTTCGGCGTGATGCCAATCCGCTCTGCGAGTTCACGTGTACTGATGGTCGGCTCGGCCGCGATCAGGGCCAGGATCTTCTCCCTGGTTTCTTCCCTGGTTTCTTCCCTGGTTTCTTCCCTAGTTTCTTCCCTAGTTTTTACCCTAGTTTTGCCGGCACCTCTATCCTGAACCCGGCGGATGATCGTCTGGAACCCGTCGCTGACGGCGAACTCCGGCTCCGGCAGCCCGGCCTCGGTGCAGTGCCGGATCATGTCCCGCGTCCCCGTGCCCATCCGCTCGATGTAGCCGGTGAGGTACATCGGCTCGGCGAGGAGCGGGTTCGCCGGCACCGACCCGTGGGCCTGCCGGAGTTTTTCGAGCGTCAGGGACGGCGGGAGCGTGCCCGGGTTCCAGACCTCCAGGCGGTCGGCAAAGAGCATCACCTGCACGCTGCCGTTGCTCGTGTAGTCGCGGTGGGCGACCGCGTTGACGATCGCCTCCGCCACCACCTCCTTGGGGATCTCGTAGCGCACCGGCGCCTGCGGGCCGGCCTCGCGGGTCCCGACCGAGAGGGCGATCTTGCCGAGGACGAAGTCCACCGCCGCGTCCACGAGGTCGAAGACCGTGCCCTTGTAGACCTGGTAGGACGGGATCGGTTTGGCGACCTCGGTGCCGTGGAAGTGGGCGCACTTGATCTCGGAGGAGATCAGGAACCGCTGCGGCTGTTTCCCGAACAGGAGGACCGCGGCGTTCGTCAGGTGTCCATCGTCGAGCAGGTTCAGGTGCTCCAGCAGGTCAACGGGAGAGGCATCGGGGGCGAGGGGGAACCGGCGGGTCGCTCTGGCCGTGCGGATGAACCACGCCATCCGTTCGGGATCCAGGTCTTCAGGCGTCGCCTTCATGCATGGGGCCGCGTCGAAGGGCCCGGAGCGGATGAGCTGCCTCTCCTCCAGGTACTCGACGAGCGCCGCATACAGCCCGGCGACCAGTTCCGAGGGGGTGTTGAACCGCTTCCGGATCAGCCCCGCCTCCGCCCTGCGAACAAGCGCACGCATCTTCGGGTGGCGGGCATCGTCGTCCGTCCCCCTGACGTAGATGAGCCGGTACTTCCCTTCGGTGGTGGCGAGGTCGAACTCCCGTTCGGTCGGGGAGACCCCGCCGGCGTTCTCGGAGCCGTAGTCGTTCCCGAAGAGCCCGACATAGATATCGCATCGCCGGACCTCGTCGAGGTACTGGTCGTCGGCGCGGCGGTCTGCGGCGGGGATATCCTCGAAGAGAAAG
>PGYH01000118.1:0-7438 GCA_002839575.1 Methanomicrobiales archaeon HGW-Methanomicrobiales-6 | reverse complement strand
CCTCGAAGAGAAAGACTTCAAAGAACCGCCGCATCAGTGCATCGCCCCGCAGGTAGTCGCGGAGGGCCGCCCGCTCCCCGGCAAACTCCTTCTGCACGCTGCTGATGAAGATGCGGACGGGGGTCATGCTGCTGTCCCCGGCGGCTCGACGAGGCGGATGCGCCCGGTGAGGAGCTGCTGCATCATGCCCTGCTTGATCTGCTCGGCCTTCTCCCGGCGGCGTTCGAGGGCAGCGATCTCGGCGTCCATGTCGGAGAGGACGGCGGCGATGGCGTGTTGTTCGCCCTCATCTTCAGGGCATATCAAACGAAATTGTTCAATTTGCTTGGAGTTCGCTGATGTAAATGTGCTGCCCTGTTCGAGAATCCTCCACTGTGCTTCTGAGTTAATGAGAGCCTGAAATAGGAATGCAGTGTCACCGAGGGGTTTTAATCCACACACTCCACGTCCTAGGCAAGAATCCTGTGTCGCTATGCCAACAGAACCAACAGGTGCTCGAACGGTGAGCAGTAAATCGCCTGCATTACAATGTTTGGCTGCCCACGTCGTCCATACGCGAGCAATAGTATGGCGTTCTATGAGGTCTGCGTTTCCCTGAATTAACGGTAAACCGTCACCATGCAAATTGTAGTATTTTGAAGGAGGTGATTGCCCCATTGTGATGCTGGCAAGTTCACCTAGTGACTTTTCAGACCATTTGCCCTCAAACCCCGGCAGCCTCGTCTTCCCGGTGAGGAGCTGCTGCATGGCAGCCTGCTTGATGGCCCGCTTCTTCTCGATCAGCGCATCCAGCGCCCCGATGAGCCCATCCACATCGGAGAGGGCGGCGGCGATGGCGCATTGTTCGTGGATATGAGGGAGAGGTATTTTCAGATTCTTGAAATATGGGAGACCGATGGTTTTGATCGTGTTTCCGATTGCGATGCGTTCAAATTCGCCTTTTTTAGATTGAAGCCAGTAGTAGAGGAAGTGATTATTAATATCCGGGCCACATCTCCAAGCCATAAAGTGTTGGCTCACAGCCATCGCTTGACCCATAATAGCGCTCTTGCCGACACCTGCATCGCGGGTTAAAACAACTGTTTCGGGGGGATGAATTACAGCAGAAGAGTTTTGGATTCCGGCAGGGGTAATCGTCGAAGTTGTCTCGTAAATGTAACCATTATCAAGCTCTGGTGAATCGGCTAAAGAGATCCATGGTATAGATCCATCCCAGTACTCTGGATGCTTCTTATCTGGAGTATGACCACTACCACGTACCGCAACCGAATCAAGGAGTGATACTGACCAGTCCTCTGGTATCGCCCCCACATCCGTCCGCTTATACCCCGGCGGCACGTCCTCCACCCCTGCCTGCGGGTCGGTCATCCCCTACCTCCTCCTGACACGACACCTCTGCCAATCACGGCCGAACTCCTCGACCGCCGGCAGAACGGACTTGAGATGAGTCGGGAGGGCACAGATGGCACCCTCGTCGTTTGTGCCACCGCCCGTGGCACAATCCCACCCCGCCGAGCTCCGGATACTCGCGGTAGAACGCGAGCATCCGCTTGATATTCCGCTCCGAAAAGCCCTTCACCTCCGACAGTTCGTTCTTCAGCGCCGAAGAGAGGCGCGGGATGACCGCAGCCCCCCACATCCGCCCACTGATACCCTGGCGTGGCACCTCTTCCCGGATCGTCCGCGGGTCACGCTCTCCCTTCCGGGGGCGCGTCGTCGCCGCCGGCTCTCGCTCGACCGGCCTCAACATGCGGAAAGCAGAGACCATATCAGGCATCCTCTCTGTCGCCCTCGGTCTCGTAGCCGAAGAGAACGTACGTAGGAGGGTTGCTTACGCCCACCCTTTTCGCCCGAACCTTGATGATGACCGGCCGGTTCAAGTGGTTGTTGATGGAACCGGCATCCTCAATTGCGGCACCGACCTTACCCGTGATAATCTCATCCGAATCCCCGACACGGAACTCGAATGTCCGCCTGTTCGGGAGAACCCCGAGGAACTGTCCTCTCAGTTCCACATCTTCCTCGCGGATGTTCTCCTCGCTGAGGCGGCTTGCGCTCTGGGCGACCTGACCCACATCGGAGAACCTGAACGACCCGCCCCTGGACTCCAGAGCGCACACGGCTTCCTGGCTTGAGAGGGTGTTGAGGAAATCACGAAGTGCTTTCAACGCCCGTGGATCGGCTTCGGACACCGCCTCGCCCAGCTCTTCGTCGGTCCCGACCGATGCCTTGAGGATCGCCATCGTCTTATCCACCGCTGATTCAAGCAGGGATTTATCCTGAGTGAGGGTGTAACGCCGGGATGCCTCTTCCAGAACAAACCCAAATGACCCTGTTGCCGTTCCGGTGATCAACATCTGATACTCTTCACGTTTTGGAATGACCCCGCGCGACCCCAGCGGCTCGATCTGACTTGCTCCAACAGCAGCAACGGCATCAGCAAATTCTCTGACGGCGGCGCCTCCAAACTCGGCAAAAACACCCCGGCTATCGACAATAGGCTTCCCCCGGAATGTAAGGTTGACCCGAAGCGGCCTGCGAACATCCATCGCTTGCGAGGCGAGTTCCTCCTCTAAAGATTTCTTCCTGGCCTCAAGGCTCATCCTATCGATGACGCTCGATTTCGGCAGCCGCGTGAGCATCTTCTCAAGGGCGGCGATCTCTGACCGTATCTGGCGGTACTCCTGCGTCATCATAACGAACCTCCTTCGCGTATCATTTCCTCCAGGTTTGTTGCAGCTATCTGATCACCATTACTTGATAGATCAATCTGCAAAAAACCTTTCCAGAGCCCGCCACGCCTGTGAGACCAGATGCTATACCAGTAAGCAACCTGATCGACCAGTAACTCCGGATCTTCGGTATTTAGCCGCACAAAGTATGCATCGACGTGGAAATCCTCCTTCGTCCTTTCGGGATCGAAGAGGTGCGGCGCCTTAGCAACAAGATCAGCCTCAGTGATCCCGTCAGGGAGACAATAGAAAGTGACAAGATCGATATCATGGGGGTCCCGCTTCTCGATCTCTTCAACATTTTCCAGGAAACTGCCGTCGATCCACTGGAATCCCTTAGTAAGGTTCACAGAATGCAGGGCGGAGCGAAATTCCATGAACCCATCCAGAATAGCCCGGCGAGCTTGCGTGGTCCCAAAGCGGAGGATACAGTCAGTGAGAGAGACGGAGTACGGCGAACGATAATCTGAGATTGGATCATCCATATCGCACGGCGGGAGAACCCCATCAACATTCCATCGAGGTATAGCGTCTTCGTTCACCATTTAAGTCCCATCCTCTTCAGGTGCTCCTCGATCTTCTTACTGAACGCCTCCACCTCACGCTCCAGCTCTGGCAAAGGGCGGGCATACCGCTCGTCCAGTTCCTTCACCCGGCCGGCGAGCCGCTGCGTCAGCCGCTGCACCTCACTCTCGACGGCAGCTTGTAGGGACGAGAACCATTTGTCTTCGACCACCAGCGCCTTGATCTCATTCTTAGTGAGTTCTGAATATTTCACAAGGATATTATTCTGGAATCTGTCAACTGCCTCCTTGAGGGTCTTCTTTTTTGCAGACTCTTCATTGAGTATCTGAAGGTAGTCGTAAAGGACGTTTAGTTCCTCGAATAGACCTTCTTCGTCTGCGATCTCCTTGTTCCAATAACCCAAGCCAAAGGAGGTCTTCTTAATCGTCTTTGCCTGCTTGTGCTCGAGTGTCCCTTCCGAATATGCCTTGAGGATCGTATCCTTTAACTCCATAGCGCGCTTCTGGACATTGCCTTTAGCAATTTTGGTCCCTTTCTCATCCTCAAGGCCGTTGAGAGCGCCCTCTTCGCCCCCATGCTCTTCCTCAAACTCTTCCTTCTGTTCTGTCGCCCTGGCAACGTCGCTCTCAAGACAGCATATCTCCGCCTGCTCAGCGGCGAAGTAGCGGCCGACGATCAGGGCCGGCGGGATCAGGTCCATCTTATACTTCCGGCGACTGATGACCAGGTCCGGCGTCTCCTTGATCTTCTTCTCCTTATCCTCGATGATCCCGCGGGGCTTCGCCGCCGCGACCCATCCCTCGGCGGCGACGAGATCGACGTCGTCCTGCATCCCCCCGGCCCAGTAATCCATCAGGCACTGGTAGGCGTCGTACTTATCCAGCAGCGGCAGGCCGGCGAACCGCACGAGCATATCCTCCGAGAGCGCACGAACGACCTCCCGCGGTTTTGCGCCGGCATCGAGAGCCCAAAGACGCGGCTCGTGCGCCGCCCGCCACTCATCGAAGACGGCGGCGACCCGGGCCGCGTAGGCCGCAAACTCCGCGTGGGCAAGGATGGTCGCCTTCACCTGCGCCGGCTCGACCTTCGGCTCCAGGTAGCCGGCGCGACCGTTCGAGCGGAACAACGCATCCCGTAGCGTCGGGAAGACCGACCAGTAGCGCTCCAGGGCGTCGATGTCCCGGACCGGGATGCCGCCGCTTAAGTGGGCGTCGAGGTCGTGGAGGTCCTCGGGCTCGCTCGAATCGATGTAGCGCGGAATGTTCAGGTTGTAATCGTTTGCACTGCTCGCGATCTCCGCGATGGGAACCATGCGGGAGTAGCGGGGCAACTCGATCCGGTTGTTGAAGACGTCCACAATCTTCCTGATATCCTGCGACCGGAGCCGGTTCTTGTTCCCGTCCTTCTCGAACCCTCTTGATGCGTCGATCATGAAGATACCCGTCCGGGAGGAGGCGTTCTCCTTGTCGACGACGATGATACAGGCCGGGATACCCGTCCCGTAGAAGAGGTTCGGGGGCAGGCCGATGATGCCCTTGATTAACCCGTGCCGGACGAGGTTCCGGCGGATATCAGCCTCTTTATTGCCGCGGAAGAGCACCCCGTGCGGGAGGATGATGGCGCCCTTCCCGGTGCTCTTGAGCGACGTGATCAGGTGGAGGAGGAACGCATAGTCGCCGTTCTTCGCCGGCGGGACACCGTACTCAAACCGTTTGAACTCGTCGTTCTCCGGGTTGAGCCCGTTCGTCCAGGCTTTGGAGGAGAAGGGAGGATTCGCGACCGCGAAGTCGAACTTCTTCAGGCTCCCGTCGGGGTTCTTGAAGTGCGGATCGGCAAGAGTGTTGCCGCGCCAGATCTCCGCCCCTGGATGGCCGTGGAGGATCATATTCATCCGCGACAGCGCCCAGGTGGCGTTGTCCATCTCCTGGCCGTAGATCGAGATCCCCCGCGGGGCTTCGTCGCTCGCCTTGAGGAGGAGGGACCCCGACCCGCAGGCAGGGTCGTAGATGGTCTGATCCTGGCGCGTCTCGGGGCCGATACCGATCACCTTCGCAATGACTCGGGAGACCTCGGCCGGGGTGTAGAACTGCCCTTTGCTCTTGCCCGACTCCGTGGCGAAATGCCGCATCAGGTACTCATAGGCGTCACCGAGCAGGTCGTCGCCCTCGGCGCGGTTTGCCCGGAGGTCAAGGCCGTCGAAGATCGCCACCAGCTTGGAGAGGCGGTCCTGCATCTCCTTCCCGCTCCCGAGTTTTGCCTCATCGTTGAAATCAGCCTGGTCGATGACCCCCTTGAGCCCGTTCGCCTCTGCGAGCCTACCGATGATCTTGTTGATCTTATCCCCGATCTCCTTGTCGCCCTTCAGCCTCACCATATCGGCGAAACTTCCTCCTTCGGGCACCTCGATGATCGCGTCCTCCTTCCCCGCATATTTATCAGAGACGTATTTCACGAAGAGCAGTGTGAGGATGTAGTCCTTGTACTGCGAAGCATCCATGCCCCCGCGGAGCTCGTCGCAGCTGTTCCAGAGCGAGCTATAGAGTTCGGATTTCTTTATTGCCATGTTCCTCCTGCCTTATGTATTCGGTTTTTGTCCGGTCATTCTTTCGCAGATTTAGGATAATCTGACTTCAGATATGTGGATCTCTTGAATTTGCCGCAACCAGGGTTAGATTCAATTCGGACTGCATGAACGTTAATGTTTTTGCACCGGGTGGCGTCGGCCGCTCAGGTACGGGGGACCAACGAACACAACTGCCGTAACTGAAGGGGATCGACGGGGATCACCGCACCCCCTCCCTCGCGTTCCCTTCCCGGACCAGCCGGGAATAGCACCCCTCGCAGATCTGTGTCTGTGCCTCCGCGGAGTGGTAAACCGCCTTCGCACCGCAGATCGTACACCGGCCGAGTTCGACCCGCACCCGCCCAAACGTCCGGTAGTCAAGCACCCCGGCGAGCGGCCGGACACCGTTTGCAACATTTGCACCCGTGTTGCAAAGGGGTGTGCAAATAGGAGTGCAAACACTTTTCGCGCTCGAATTCCGCGCTACGTTGAGGTTTTTACGATTCATCGTTAAATTAGTATTTTCGATTTTTTCGTTTGCAACAAGTCCGGGAACACACGGCACCTTCCGTCCCTGCACACGATGCCGGCGTTCTTCCCGTGGAACCGGATCGGGTGGACTCTGTGATCTGGAATTTGTTGCAAACGACTTCTGATTGTCGTGATCGATATCTGCTGGAATCTCCGCATTTGCGAAATCATCCTCATTTTGCTCACGTTCGCCCTCCTCGATCTCTTTGCACCTATGTTTGCACCCCCCTTTGCAACCGGGTTGTAGATGGTGCAAACGATCATCCGAGGGGGGCGGAGAGTCCCCCTCCCCCACGCCTGCATCCTCATCCTCCAGCCAGACCGTGAGTTCTGCCGCCCACTCCCGGTAGCGCTCGGCGTCGAACTGGAAGTGGGACTCGTGCCGGCGGACGGTCGTCCCGGTGGATTCATCGATGATCGTCGCGTCCACCACGCTGATGGCAGGACACTTTTCGAGGAGCCCGCAGTAGACCGTGCCCCTCGCGGTGTAGCCCTGCAGGATCCGCCGGACCTGGTGGTAGGACAACCCCGTCGCCTGCTGCAGCATCCGGACCGTGAACGTCTCCCACCCCATCCGGGAGATGGTGGCGAGCGCCGCCGCTTCGTTCCGGGTCATCTTCGACTCCTGCCCGCCGCCGTCCTGGTTGATCGCGGCGTAGAGCCGGGCAGCCGCATCGAAGTCCTCCCGGGCCGCTTCGATCCGGACTTTTTCATCTATCTCCCGCCGCTCCCGCTGCAGGAACCGGAGCGCCGCGTGGCACTTGATCAGGTCAAAGAGCATCGCGGGGTTCCGGCGGTTCGCGACGTTCGAGAACCCTATCCGCCGGGCGAAGGGGATCCGGACAAAGATCCGGTGCTGTTTCACGATCGACCAGAGCGCCCGGCAGGTGAGAACGTCCGGGTCGTCGCCCCGGTTCGGCCCGCTCGCCTCCGTCTCCTTGAGGTGCTCGAGCACCCGTTTGTCCTGCTCGGCCGAGTCGTCGATCCAGACCGTCAGCATCCGGTTCATCACCTGGTCGTCGCCGGGGTTCTCGACCTTCGCGAGCCACCAGACGCACCGCTCGGGTATCGAGCAGACCCGGAGCTG
>PGYH01000117.1 GCA_002839575.1 Methanomicrobiales archaeon HGW-Methanomicrobiales-6 | reverse complement strand
GCTTAACCGCTTTTGAGCGAGATAAAGCGTTTTAATGGTTTTAGGGGTGCTTCAATGCTTGATACTTCCCAAGAGATTATGAAAGGTACAACAACCGTAGGGTTGATTTTCGATGGCGGCGTGGTCCTTGCAACAGAGATGCGAGCGACAACGGGGAACATGATCGCGAGCAAGCGTGCGAAGAAGATCTACCAGATTACGCCGAGGATCGGCCTGACCACCGCCGGCGGCGTCGGCGACGCACAGCAACTGGTCCGGATCCTGCAGGTCGAGTGCAACCTCTTTGAGATGCGGCGCGGCAAGACCATGTCTGTCGGTGCGGCATCGACCCTGCTCTCGAACTACTTAAACCAGAACCGCTACTATCCCTACTATGTCCAGCTGCTGATGGGCGGGTTCGACGAAGAGGGGCCGAGCGTCTACTCCGTCGACGCCATGGGCGGGGCAACAAAGGAAGAGGAGATCGTCGCCACCGGCTCGGGGTCTCCCTTCGCCTACGGTGTGCTCGAAGACCAGTATCGTCCGGACATGAAGGAGGCCGAGGCCAAAGACCTCGCCGTCCGTGCCGTCAGATCGGCGATGCGCCGTGACTCCGCATCCGGCGAGGATATCATGGTGGTTGTGATTACGAGAGACAAATACGAGGAATACATAGAACACGGGTTGCAAAGGCCATCTGAGGCCCGATCGACAACCTGACACTTTTTAGGACGATTTTAATGGTGATTGAAGAGAAACTCCAGGAGCTTAAGGAGCAGATCAATAAGATTGTTCCCAGCGGGATAACGATCTCAGACGTCGAGTTTGAAGGGCCTGAGCTCGTCATCTACACCGATGATCCGAAACAATTTGCCGACCAGGCAGACCTGATAAAAATACTTGCACGCGACTTACGCAAACGCATCGTCGTGCGCCCGAATATCCTCGAAGATCCGGAACGGGCGGCCCAGGAGATCCGTGCCGTCGTGCCGGAGAACGCCGGGATCACTGATCTCTTCTTCGACCCGGAGACCGGAGAGGTCCTGATCGAGGCGGAGAAGCCCGGCGTCGTCATCGGGAAGAACGGTATCACCCTCCGGGAGATCACGAAACAGATCGGCTGGACGCCGAAGGTTGTCCGGACGCCGCCCATCGAGAGCACGACGGTGAAGCAGATCCGTACCTATCTCCGGTCGGTGAAGGACGAGCGGAAGGCGTTCCTGCGGGCGATTGGCCGCCGCATCCACCGTGAGGTCACGAGCAAAGACCAGTGGCTGCGGGTCACCACGCTCGGGTGCTGCCGCGAGGTCGGCCGCGCTGCGTTCCTGATCTCGACGCCGGAGAGCAAGATCCTGTTGGACTGCGGCGAGAAGCCGGGCAGCGCCACGAACGGGACGCCGTACCTCTACGTGCCCGAGATTTACCCGCTCAACACGCTCGATGCGGTGGTGCTCACCCACGCCCACCTCGACCACTGCGCGCTCGTCCCCCTCCTCTACAAGTACGGCTATGAGGGCCCGGTCTACTCGACGCCGCCGACGAGGGACCTCTCGACGATGCTCCAGCTCGACTACCTGGACGTCGTCCGGAAGGAGACGGACAAGATCCCCTACACCTCAAACGAGGTGCGGACCTACATGAAGCACTCGATCACCCTCAACTACGGCAGCGTGACCGATATCGCCCCCGATGTCAAACTCACCTTCCATAACGCGGGGCATATCCTCGGGTCGGCCATCGCGCACTTCCACATCGGCGAGGGGCTCTACAACATCGCGTTCACCGGCGACTTCAACTACCAGAAGTCACGGCTGTTCGCCCCGGCGGTCTCGTCCTTCCCGCGGCTTGAAGCGCTCTTCATGGAGAGCACCTACGGCGGGTCGAACGATTTCCAGCCCCAGAGGAAGGATGCGGAGGAGAAACTCTACGAGACGGTCTCGACGACGATCAAGCGCGGCGGCAAGGTGATCATTCCCGCGTTCGCCGTCGGGCGGTCGCAGGAGGTCATGCTCGCCCTCGAGGAGGGTATCCGGCGGCAGAAGATTCCGCCGGTCAAGATCTACCTCGACGGCATGATCAAGGAGGCGACGGCGATCCACACGACCTACCCGGAGTACCTCAACAGCGATCTCAGGAACCAGATCTTCCGCGAAGGGCTGAACCCCTTCCTCTCCGAGGCGTTCGTCCAGGTGGACTCGCCGGCTATCCGGGAGAAGGTGATAACAGGCGATCCCTGTGTCATCGTCACCACGAGCGGTATGTTAAACGGCGGGCCGGTGATGGAGTACCTCAAGGCTCTCGGCCCCGACGAGCGCAACTCGCTCATCTTCGTTGGCTACCAGGCGGACGGGACGCTCGGGCGGCGCATCCAGAAGGGGTGGCGCGAGATCCCGCTCGGCTGGCGCGAGACGATCGTGATCAACCTCGAGATCGCGACGAGCGACGGGTTCTCCGGTCACTCCGACCGCAAACAGCTGATGAACTACGTCGCTCACCTTCAGCCGCGCCCGGAGAAGATCTTCACCATCCACGGCGACGAGAACAAGACCATCGACCTTGCAAGTTCTATCTACAAGCGGCACCGTATCGAGACGCACTCTCCCCTGAACCTTGAGACATACCGTATGATCTAGGGATGCTGCAAAAACTCCCCATCCTCCTCGGGGTATTCGTGGTGATGGCGCTCTCGAACGCCGTCGTCCCGGTGCTTCCCGATTTTGCCGAGGGGGCGGCACTGCAGGGTGTGGTTTACGCCGCATACTTTTTAGGCGCGTTTGTTGCGGTGCTGCCTGCGGGGCTTGCAAGCGACCGGATAGGCAGCGTTCCGCTCATCCGTGCCGGCCTTCTCCTGACCCTTGCAAGCGGCATTCTCATTCTGCTCTTTCCTTCAGGCCTACTGCTCCTCGCCTTCCGGGTGGTCGAGGGGATCGGGGCCGGGCTCTTTCTCTCGGCGGCGCTCGCGTGGGCGAACTCACAGCTTCCGGCCGGGCAGCTCAGCGGCTACGTCATGGCGTCCTTGAACCTCGGCCTGGTCGTGGGGCTCCTCGCGACGGGCTGGCTCGATGCGGCCTTCGACAGCCATCTTGCGGGGATTGCCTTCTTTACGGTGCTTGCGGTTCCCGCGGCCGGAATGAGCGTCTTCGTCCGGGAGAGCGAGCGCGTGGGGTTTGCGAGGGCGGATTTTGCCGGGATCGTGCGGAACTACTTCTGGCTCTTTGCCGCGGCGGTCGTTCTTGTGGGGATGACCGGGGCGGTGGCGGCTGTCTACCCCGAGTACACCGGGAACGACTCGTCGGTGCTCGCCCTGCAGCTCGCGACAATCAACATCGCGACCGTCGTTGCCCTGCTCGTCACCCCCCGTCTCGCCCTCCGTCCTGCCCCGACCATCCGGGCCGCCTCGCTCCTGATGGCGGCGGCGGTTCTGGCGGGCTACGTCACGCCCTATGCCTTTCCCGTCATCGGGGCCCTGTCGGGTGTGTTCATCGTCGCGGTTCTCGCGTTCCTTGCGGAGACGAAGATCGAGCAGGGCGTGATGACCGGGCTTTTCAACACCGCGTCCTACGCCGGGTTCACGTTCCTCTCCGCCCTTGCGGGGCTGGTTGCCGGAGGGGTCGGGTTCCTGGCCGCATTCGTCCTGCTGGCGGGGATGGCGGCGGCGGTGGCTATTCCTATCGGCAGGTGCCGGTGCGAGTACCGTGGGTGACGGAGCGCATATTACCCCTCCCATCCATAGGATCACCTATGAAGATGTTGATCGACGGCGAGTGGCGCGATTCGGTCTCCGGCAGGGTATTTCCGGTGCACAACCCCGCGACGGGTGACGTGGTCGGGGAAGCGCCGCTCGGCGGCGAGGATGATGTTGTATCCGCGATCGAGGCAGCAGGGGAGGCGTTTCCCGACTGGGCCGCGAAAAATCCGAGAGATCGCGCGAAGATCCTCTTCTTCGCCGCGGAGGAGGTCCGGCGCAGGAACACCGACCTTGCTGCGCTCCTGACCGCCGAACAGGGCAAGCCCATCCGCGAGGCGGTCGACGAGATCAACGGGTTTGCAAACATCCTCGAGTACTACCACGGCATCTCGGCGGGGCACCGTGGCGAGTTCGTGGACCTCAAGGGTTATGGCCGGGTTACGGTCCAGAGACGCCCGCTCGGCATCTGCGGCGCGATCATCCCCTGGAACATGCCGGCGATCATCATGGGCTGGAAGATCGGGGCGGCTCTCGCGGCAGGGAACACGATGGTCTTAAAGCCTGCCCGGACCGCGCCGCTGACCTGCATGAGGCTTGCGGAGATCCTCGGGGAGGCGGGCCTCCCGCCGGGCGTCTTAAACGTGGTCACCGGGCCGGGGGAGACGGTCGGCCGGGAAATCGCGAGGAACCCGGGCGTTCGGAAGGTCTCGTTCACCGGCGAGGTCGGGACCGGGAGGCAGGTCGCCCTGGACGCCGCCCCGGCGATGAAGCGGCTGACGCTGGAGCTCGGGGGGAGCGACCCGATGATCGTCGCGGCTGATGCCGATATCGGAGCGGCCGTCGAGGGGGTCATCAGGGGGCGGTTCTACAACTGCGGCCAGGTCTGCACGGCGGTGAAGAGGCTCTACGTTTTCGACTCGATCGCGGACGAGTTCGTCCGGCGGCTGACGGCGAGGGTCGAGAAGATCGTGGTCGGGAACGGTATGGATCGCGGTGTCAGCATGGGGCCGCTGAACAACCGGGCGGGCTTAAAAAGGGTCGTTGATGTCGTCGATGCTGCCCGGGAACGGGACGAGGGGGAGATCGTCGCGGGAGGGCGGACGCCGGAGGGTGAGGAGTACAAACGCGGCCTCTTCTTCCTGCCGACGCTTATTGCCAATGTTCCGCACGACTCCGTCCTCTTCTCCGAGGAGGTATTCGGCCCGGTGCTGCCGATCGCCGCGGTCTCCGGTATCGACGAGGCGCTCGAACTGGCGAACAACTCCCGTTACGGGCTCGGGGCGTCGGTATGGACCCACAGCGCGGACACGGTCGCCCGGGCGACGGAGGAACTCGAGGCAGGGATCGTCTGGGTCAACCAGCACCTGAGGATCCCGCCGGAGGTGCCGTTCGGGGGGACGAAGGCGAGCGGCATCGGGAGGGAAAACGGCAGTCGGGCGCTCGAGGAGTATATGGAGGAGAAAGCTGTGCTGGTGCGGCTTTAGAGATCTGAATTGCCGGCAAGCCTCGTTGATCTTCCGGCAGCACGCGAGACGGAGAGCCTTCCCGGGCGCGATGAGAGATTTGGGGGTCGTGCCTGGGTGGTCGAGGTCAAGGTTCCCGGTGTGTCAGAAAATATGTTTGAGATGCCTGTTGGACAATCGCGATATTTATTATAATTATGGCAAGATTTATATAATTCAGCACCTATCCTTCCCCTCTCCCAAGGGGGGATGGTAATATGAAACGATGGATAACTCTATGCGCATGCATTCTTGCTCTTCTTGCGATGCCGTTTGCCGTAACAGCGGCGGTAATCGGAGACGAGAATGCAACGGCGACGCCCATGGGCGAGACCGGGCAGATGGATAACCAGACGGCGAACATGACGATTGCCGCCTACATCAGCGAGGACGAGAACTTAACAAGGCTGGCCGAAGCAATCACTGCGGCGGGACTCTACGACACCCTGAACTCGGGTGGACCCTACACGCTCTTTGCCCCGAGCAACGAGGCGTTCGACGCTCTCGGGAACGATACCGTGAACCAGCTCATGAACGAGACCGACAACCTGACGATGGTTCTGCAGTACCACGTTGTCGAGGGAGAGTACACCGCGGAGAACATCACCAGCATGGCCGGGAACCAGACCGACCAGGAGGATCAGGCCGGAAATGAGTCCGAAGGTGGAGTTCTTGATATCTTCAGCGGGCTTCTTGGAGGCGAGAACGAGACCGCGGGCGAGAACATGAGCACGCTCACCACGCTCGCCGGTGAGGACCTGAACGTCTCCGCCACCGACGGCGAGGTCATGGTCGAGAACGCCACCGTTACCATGGCGGACATCAACACGACGAACGGTGTGATCCACATCATCGATCAGGTGCTGGTGCCGCCAGGCGTGAACCTGACGGCAGCTGAGAACCAGACCATGATGGAGGAGACCCCGACGCCGGCCGAGAACGATACCGGGTTGGTGGGCGTCGTACAGTGATGTGAAACAGCGGGACGGCGGGCGGCTGGCACCGCCGCCGGCCCCTGCGTCCGGAAGGCTATCGAACGCCGTTCCGGGCATGATACACCCTTATTTTTGAAGCATTGTAGTTTCTGCGGGCGTTGTCCTATCATTCCTTCCTGCCGGGAAGAGATCCGGCCGGCTCTGGAGAGCGTGGAATAGAATCGGGCACCTCCGGAGATCCTCCGGTCCGGCCCCTGTGGCAGGAGAGTGTATTTTCATGGGGGATGAGATGAGGTAAATGCCGGAATTCAAGTCTGGATTTAGCGCTATACGCGTTCGAAGATTATTATCATAATATATTTATATTACCTCGATTATTCTCTTGCCTGCAAGGGGGGATATGTATGAGACGATCTGTACTGTTCGGTTTGTGCATCGTCCTTCTCCTGTCGATCTCCGCCGCAAGCATAGCGGTCTCGATTGGAGAAGGCCCTGTCGAACTGGACCCTGATGAGACTGTAAACATTACACCGGTAAACAGCACCGAAACGTACGAGGTGCCGGAGGCGACGGTGCTTGGAGCACTTAACGCCTCCTCGGTCCTCGGGATGTTTGAGTTTCAGGTTGCTGAAGACCTGCCTCCAGAAGAGGGAAATCTCAGCATTCTATCGATTGCAGGTATTGAGAATGAACTTGTAAATGAGACGCCGAACAACTGGACATACTGGGTGAACGGCGAGCAGGGCACGACCGGGCCTGCGGTGACGAATGTGACCGACGGGGACAACGTGACCTTCTCCTATGGACCTCCGACGCACACCCTGGAGGATGCCGCGTATACGCTGGTCTTGAACGTGAGCGTGATTGGGGCAGTCGTCACGCCGACTCCGACAGTCAACGTCACCCCGACGCCGGGAGAAAACGTGACCCCAACACCGACGGTGAACGTCACCCCGACGCCGGGAGAAAACGTGACGCCGACACCGACGGTGAACGTGACGCCGACGCCGGGAGAAAACGTTACGCCGTCCGTTAATGTCTCCGATCAGCCGATTGTAAACGCAACGGTGATTGTTGACAACGCCACGATCAACCAGACGGGCTGGGCTGACATCCATGCCGACCTGAACGGAACACCCGGGCCGATCATCGGCTACAGCCCGATCAGCGAGGGCGTGAACGAGAATGTGACAGTGGCGATCGAGGTCGAGGACGCCACGCCGGTGCTCTATGCCATGCTCCACGTCGACGAAGGGGAGCCGGGCGTCCATGAGTTCCCGGGACCCGACGTGCCAATCCTGGTGAACGGGAGCCCCGTCCAGCAGGCCTTCAACGTGACCGGCGGACTGCCGCCGGTGAACGTGACGCCCACGCCGACGGTGAACGTGACACCGACACCGACCGTGAACGTGACACCGACACCGACGGTGAACGTGACACCGACACCGACGGTGAACGTGACACCGACAC
>PGYH01000116.1 GCA_002839575.1 Methanomicrobiales archaeon HGW-Methanomicrobiales-6 | reverse complement strand
TTGCCAAGCCAGGTCAAAGGCGCCAGGTTGAGGGCCTGGTCTCGTAGGAGTTCGTGAGTTCGAATCTCACCCCTCGCATCCATTTTTCCGAAACTTGTCTCTTTATGTCCCCTGTTACGGAGTTTCCAGCACCCGGGCAATGCCGCCGGCCCAGGCCTCGATATCGTCCCGGTTGCGGAAGTCGCCCTCGGGAAGGAGCGCACGGGCGGCCGGCAGCTTTCGGAGCGCCCGGTGCGCAAAGCTGAGCCTGGCCGGGTCCAGTGCCCCGAAGAAGACGTGATGGTTCCGGGGATGGATGACCTCCCGGAACTCGCTGATCTCTTTGGGCTCCAGTTCCGGGTCGTCCGGGCTCGTTCCCGACTCGAGTTGGAGCGGGCCGCTGCTGAACAGCCACACCGGCCGTTCGGCAAGGACTGTCCGGTTCCGCCGCACGAACTCCGCCGCATCTTTCATCCAGTGCTCCATATACACGGCACTCCCGATAACGGCGGCGTCATACTCCCCGGGGTCCGGGCCTCCGCCTGCACGCCATGCTCCCGTAACGTTTCGGCGATGAACTCCGCGATGCCTCGTGTAGACCCGTATCTACTTTTGTAGACAACGATAGCGTTCATGCACGTCCACTCCTGAAGACACCTGAATCTCGCCGTCTCATAAGCGTAACTGCTTGTTCGGGCCCCGGGGGTGTACACCGGCTCGCCCGCAGAAGATGGCTCACCCATCCTGTGTGCTTTTCCAGAGCGTGAACCGGAACGCAGCGCCCTCCTCCGGACGGCCGGGCACCCGATCCTCGACCCATACCCGGCCGCCGTAGCGCTCGACGAGCATCCGGGAGATGAAGAGCCCGAGCCCCTTGCCCGGACCTCTGGCTTTTCCGCGCTCCAGCCGGCGGAAGAGTCTCTCTTTCACGTCGTCCGGAACACCGGGGCCGGTGTCCTCGACCGAGACCTCGACCTCCCCGTCCAGCTCGCTGACCCGGATGGTTACCTCAACGTCCGGTCCGCCGAACTTGACAGCGTTGCCGATGAGGTTCGCAAAGACCTCGGAGAGGAGTCCGTCCGCCCTCACCTCGACCGGCGCGTCCTCGTACCGGATCGATGCCCCGGGGAAGGTCTCGATCTCCTTTCGGACGACGGTATCGAGGTTCACCGGAACAAGCAGGGACGGCTCCTCCTGAAGCCGCCTGATGGTGGCGACATTCCGGAGAATTTCATTGCTCTTCTCGACACTGCCGCGCAGTTTCTCTGCATACACACCCGGCTCGCCCTCCAGTATCTCGACCATGAGATCCGCGTACATCGTCGTGACGGTGTTGGCGTTCCTGATGTCGTGGGTCATGATGTCGAGATACAGGTTCGCCTCACGGTGCGCATCTTCAAGTTTTTTGTGTAGTTGTGCTCGTTCTTCTTCCACCCGCTTCCGATCGGTGATGTCCCTGATATTGACGGTGGTGATCGGACTCCCGCGGACGGTGCAGTGCGCCAACGAGACCTCAAGCCACATCTCTCTGCCGTCCCGGCGCCGGAACAATATCTCCCCGGGCTCCTGCGTGCCGAAATCTTGCGGGACCGGGTTGCTTTCCAGATCCCTGATAGGCCTCCCTATGACCTCCCTGCTGCTGTAGCCGAGTATGCTCTCGGCGGCGGCATTCCATACCAGCACGTTTCCTCCCGCGTCCAGGCCGATGATTGCGTCGGGGGACGACTCGATCAGAAACCTGTAGCCCTTGCTGGAGGGAGGAAAGATGTAGTCCAGCACGTAATGAACGTCCGCCATGCGGCCGCCTGAAAGGCGGAGGAACAGGAGCAGGGCCAGCAGGAAGTACAGGGAGGCACTCCACTGCCCTGCCCTGCCTGCCCAGGCCATGAGGTCGCCGCGGGACAGGGTGAGCAGGTACGCGATCTGGCCGAGGGCGAGGAGAGCCAACGCCAGACCGTATAGATACTGGAACGACGAACGCGAACGAATATAGTTGATAAATACCACCAGCGCAGCAGCGGCAAAGAGGCCCGCGGCGAGGGTGATGACCACCTGCCGGACCGCCGTCCCTCCCTCTCCCGAGATGAAGAATTCGGGAATCACCCCGGCCGTGCTCGCGATGACGATCAGGGTGACTGCCGCTATGCTGCCGCCGTAGCCCACTGCGAGTGCAACCGCCCGTTGTCGGGGATCGGGCCTGGCGAGTCCGATCGAGAAGACTGCGATCAGAGCGCCGGCAAGATGCAGGGCACCGGCGAGAACGGCACCGAGATTCTGGATTTGCACCCCGTTGTTCAGGCTGATCGGGGTCCCGACCAGGTTCGCCAGCAGAATGGCCAGGCCCAGCACGAGAATGCCGGACCCCATCCAGACAAGCTGCAGCCGCCCGGTCTTCATCGCGGCCCATGCCACGAGAACGGCCAGGAGCACGGAACCCATGTTCGGGAGGATATTGAGTGCCGCCTGGAAGGGAGCAACGAAATCAAACGGAACATGCACGAAGAACTGGACCGCAACGACCAGTGCCAGTAGAAGGACGGGCGCGGCAGCAAGCAGCTGCCAGTTGGGCCCCTGATTCACGAGTCCGGTGCTGCTGTCCGCTGAAACCATACAAGTTGCCTGATTATAGGCTTGTTTTTCGTACTACATTAACACCGGGTATTGAACATACCGTCAGAAACCCTGGACCCGACGACTTCCCGCGGTCTTACCCCGGAGATGGAAGGAGAGAAGAGATGTTATATCCTGTCCGGGAGGCTTACGCCAGCGCTTCGTGACGTTGCTGGCAGCGTGCCTGCAGTTCGTCCCACTCGTCCGGGTGCTCCTCTGCCCACTCAAGGATCGCGTGGACAATCCGGCCCCGCGACTCGGGATCCCCCCGGTAATTTACCAGGATGCAATCAACCACCACTTCGATCTGTTCTTCCGGATGCTGGCTGTTTTCTGCCATAGTGAGCCCTCCTGATACACCGCGGGTGCTCATACCGGATGAAGATTCGACAGCATATAATCCTGATCCTCCCCTGGCGGCGCCGGCCGCAAATCCCCCGGTTGACCCGGACGGTATGCCGAATCCCGCCTTTTGCCGCCCGGGCGCTTCCGGTGCCGCCGCCGCAGGGGTTATCATGCACCGGGGAGAAGATTACGGGAACGATCATGAAACTCGGTGTGCTCTTCTCCGGTGGAAAAGACTCAATATTCGCCTGCTGGAAGGCGATGCAGCAGGAGGAAGTGGTCTGCCTGATCACGGTCGTCTCCAAAAACCCCGAGAGTTACATGTTCCACACCCCGAACATCCGCCTCGCCGCACTGCAGGCCGAGGCGGCGGAGCTCCCGCTCGTGGAGGTGGAGACGGCGGGGGAGAAGGAGGAAGAGCTCCTGGACCTGAAACGGGCTCTTCTTGCCGCCAGAGAACAGTACGGGATCGAGGGGGTCGTCACCGGGGCGATCCTCTCGATCTACCAGGCAACGAGGGTCCAGCGGGTCTGTCGTGAACTGGACCTCTGGTGCTTCAACCCGCTCTGGAACGCGGACCAGGAGGCCTATATGGAAGAACTCATCGACGCGGGCTTTAAGGTCGTCATCGCGGGCGTCTTCTCCTGCCCCTTCGACGCGTCCTGGCTCGGGAGGGAGATCGACCGCCGCACCCTTGACGAACTCCGGGAGATCGCCCGGAAGTACCGGGTCACCCTCACCGGCGAAGGAGGGGAGCTCGAGACGTTCGTCGTCGACGCCCCCTTCTTCGCTCAAAGGATCGCGATCGAGGAGGCATCGAAGACCTACCGGAACTACAACGGCGTTCTGCGGATCGAGCGGGCGGGGCTGGTGGCGAAATGATCCTGCTAATCGACCTCTGCTACCGGGAAGACTCGCTCTCCCGGGACGAGTTCGTCGGGCCGGTCGAACGGCTCCTCCGCAGGAGCGGAGCACCGTTCTTCACCCGCCACTACACCGCCGTCGGGGCACCGGAGCTTGAGGCCGCGGACGCGGTGATCCTCTGCGGCACGGCGCTGATGGATACGGGATATACGGAGCACCCCGAACTGTTCCGGTGGCTCCTCTCGTTCGAGCGCCCGGTGCTCGGCATATCCTCCGGGATGCGGGCACTCGCGGCGGCCTTCGGCGCCAGCACCGAGCCGTGCTGCGAGATCGGCATGGCCAACGTGGAGGTGCTCGCTCCCGACCCGCTCTTTGACGGGCAGGAGGGCTTTCCCGCATACCAACTGCATGAATACGCCGTGCAGGTGCCGGATACGTTCGTATCCCTCGCCGCCTCGGACCAATGCGTCCAGGCGATCCGGCACCGCTCGCTCCCCCTCTACGGCTTTCTCTTCCACCCGGAGGCCAGGAACGAGTGGATACTCGAGCGGTTCCTCGGGCTGGTAACGCCCGTCACCGGCCGTAGCGGTTGATCGTGTTGATCAGGGCCGCGAACCCTTCCATCTCCTTCTCGAGCACTTCTGTCCGGGTCATGCCCATGCTCATCTCCGCGTCGGCGGTCAGCATCTCGGGCCCGCGCACCACCTCGCGGTCGACGCCGTCGGCGGAGAGGATCTTTTGCGCCTCGGCGTCGTGAACGAACGCCCGGCCGGGGATGACCACGACGTCCTCGAGTTTCGCTAAGTCCACCCCGGCGAGGTCGTCGGCGGTGATGAGGCAGGCGATCTCCTTTCTGACCCTGACGACCCTTGAGGTCGAGCCGCGGATCGAGAGGGCCCGCTGGATGAAGGGGGCCGCGACGCTCCCGGTGATCACCGTCGCACGCTTCCGGACCCGGGGGAGTTTCTTCAAGAGGTCCGGCTCGTGGAGAATTGCAAACGGCGACCCGATGGAGGGGTCGCCGAGCGGGGTCCCGTTGATCTTCATCGAGAATCGATCGTTTAAGTCGGTGACGATCTCGTGGAACTCGTCAACGGTGTGGACCTGCTGTCCCTCGATGAGGGGAGCGTTGCCGAGGATGAGCCCCTGGTCGGTCCGGTTCGCAAACCGCATCAGGATCAGCCCTTTTGCGCCCCGCTCCTCCAGCCAGGCGCAGGTATCTTCGAGGGTTTTACCGTCGTTGACGCCGGGAAGAACGACTGTTGCGGCGTAGACGTCGATTGCACCGCAGAGCCGGTCGAGGACCGCGAGCGAGGCTTCCGGCGTCGGGTCGTGCATCCACTGCCGCCGCAGAGCCGGGTCGGCGGCGAAGACGGTGTAGGAGACCTCGGAGAGGCCGTTCTCTATGAGGTGATCGGCTATATCCGGCTCGTCGAACCCCTTGCCGCTGGTGTAGCCGATATGGAGCGGCACTTCCATGCTGCCGAGCAGTTCGACGAGGTCGCGGAACTCCGGGTAGCAGCTCGGGTCGCCGCCGCCGCTGATGGTGATCCGGTCGACGTCGTCGCTCATCATCTGGAGGTTTGCGAGCGTCTCGTCGGCGACGGTCCGGAGGTCCTTGAACCCCTCATATCCCTCACGCACACCCCGGGTGCAGTAGTCGCAGCCCTTCTGGAAGGGGAGGCAGTACCTGCAGCCGAACGCGGTCGTCCCCTGGACGTGTTTGAAGTAGCAGTACGAACAGAATCCCCGGCAGTCGAGGCCGGGCCGGCCTCCGAGATCGACGGTGAGGTGCGACATCCTGCTGGTACTTCTGTGCTCCTCTGTTATGAACGTTGCAGACCTGTCCCCCCGGTAGCTCCACGGCCGATCGGGCTTCGGCGGGCCCGCGGCCTCCGGCACCCTGCACCTTTATCGTCCGGCGGGGCGAGGCAGTTGTGGTATGCGGACGAGCCACCGGCTGCTGCTCCGGTTCTATCACGACCCCGGCTACGACTTCTCCCGGGTCGAGGTCGAGTACGTCGACCGGGGGGCGCCCGGCGACCGCTCGACGGTTCGGGGCGACCGGGTCGTCGCGCTCGATGCCCAGTACCTGGAGGTGGATGCCGGGACGCACGTGGCGTGTATTCCGTATCACCGTGTCCGGCGGATACTGTATGACGGTGAAATAATGTGGCAGTATGGTGATCAACCGGGGGATGCCGGGGAGGAGTGAGATGAATCGGCGCCATCTTTTTTACCGCAGACCGCCCACGATATAAGGTATGCCCCAGTGGCTTAGCTGGCAGAGCGGCTGACTTGTAATCAGCAGGTCCCGAGTTCAAATCTCGGCTGGGGCTTAAGGCTGGTCGGTTCTCACCTGTTTCGGTTTTCGGGCGTGTTTCTGCTCTGTGTGATTCTAAATCTCTTTGTCGGGCAATTCCGGTAGGTTCCCTGCTCCATGTGGGCTGCAAGGAACCGGGCCGTATCGGATGAGGTGATGATTCGAAGCCTCTTGCCGTCCTGTTTGTTGCACAAATGGGCGAGGGCAAAACGTATCATTCATAGTGGAACTGTTTATAAAAACATTTATATATTATCTCCCTTATCGAGTCGCGCCCTATTCTTGGGGGCATGTACTATGAGAAGGATAGTTTACGCCTTTGTTTTCGCGTTTATGGCTGCGGAATTAATTGTTGCGGGTGCGGGGGCGTGCGAGGCAACGAATGACACCTGCACTATCAATCCTGGCGATACCATTTATGTGGATCTGCCGGTGATTGAAGAGGGCATGCTGTTTAGGATGGAAATTAAAGATGCAGTCGCAAGATGCGAGGATGGTTGTTTTGAGATTTCTGCGGAAAACTTCACGATGCCGTGCACCATGGCAAATATGACCATCCAGCTTCAAGCGAACGAATCTTCGACGATTGGCCTTCAGTGTACAAGGGACGGTGGGGTAAGAGACCTCAGCATGACCGGGAACGAGGTCCAGGTTTGTTCGTTTGACTGCCCCGGAGGATGCGCCGAATTCATGAAATTCTATGGGACCTGTTGCCCATCTCATTCCGAGGTGAGGATTAACCTGACAATGGAGGGTACTCTCGATCAGGTCACTGAAACGTGCCCTGATGAGTTCTCGTTTGAGCTCCATGGGATTAGTGACGGGGTTACCAATGTTTCTGTGGAGCTGGACGGGACAGAATTGATCCAGGAGGTCACGGTAACATCCGAGCCGACAGGGGATAATGAATGCCATCTGACCCTCGTATAATCGTGGATGGTTCCGGCTAAGCATATTGTTCAACGTAGGATCTCACTGGAGGTGTTTGGAGATAGGAAGACAAATAGCGGCTCAGGATTGAACTCGGTACCCTGACACACCAGTGCCTTAAGCGAAGAATCCCGACGATAGAAGCACTCGGAGCGGAGACAACCGCCTGGAACCGGCAACAAAATCAATCCCGAATGGGTGTCGACTGGCCTGTTCACCGCCGAAGATGCAAGAGTGAAACTCAAGCGGCTCCCCTCAATGATCTTGGGCATAGACGACAAGAAGCACTGGCACAGTGTCCTGTCCGCGCAACTCCTGTCCAACCGGCAAAGCCATCAGGGCGCTGGTAAAGAACTGGAAACCCCACTCGCCTGGATAGAAAAGGTCTCACCGGTTATTTTGTTCACCCGTGAACTACCCCGCCCTGAAGGGCGCGGCTTCCTGCTTCATCGAACTTGCCTCGAAAAGGACTTACGCGATCTCCACAGGCGTTGATTATTCTGTTTGGGCAGTCCCTGCCCTACAGCAAATTGTACATTCCGGTTGCTT
>PGYH01000115.1 GCA_002839575.1 Methanomicrobiales archaeon HGW-Methanomicrobiales-6 | reverse complement strand
AGGCCGCGCCGCTCCACGAGTTCGGGGATATCACCATCGACATGGAGAACATGCAGGTTCTCGTCATGTTAAACAAGGCGGTCTGCGACCGGCGCAAGATCTCGATCGACGAGATCCTCGAGGCAGCACCGAGGAAGATCCGGGAAAAGCGACACTTCCGTGACTTTGAGGTTGAAGGAGACCCGAAAAAGGTCTCGATTACGTTCACCCCGAAGAACCGGGAGAGTTACCAGAACCTCTTCCAGCTCGCAGAGCACGTCAGGCACGTCATCGTCCAGGGTATCGACGATATCGAGCGGGTCGTCGTCAGAAAAGAGGGCGGAGAGTATATCCTTTATACTGAGGGCTCCAACCTAAAAGATGTCTTCGAAGTCGAAGGAGTCGATACCTCCCGCACCCGGAGCAACAACATCAGCGAGATCGCCGATGTGCTCGGTATTGAGGCCGGCCGGAATGCAATCATCCAGGAGGCTTTAAGTACCCTGAACGAACAGGGTATCGGCGTCGATGTCCGTCATATCATGCTCGTCGCGGATATGATGTGCATGGAAGGCGAGGTCAAGCAGATCGGCCGGCACGGTATTGCCGGCGAGAAGGAGAGTGTCCTTTCCCGGGCTGCATTCGAAGTGACGGTCAACCATCTGCTGGATGCTGCAATCGCGAACGAGGTGGACGAATTAAACGGTGTCACTGAGAACGTGATCGTAGGCCAGCCTATCCAGCTTGGTACCGGTGATGTGAAACTCATCGCAAAACCCATAAACCTGAAAATCTAGGAGAAATTATAATGGACTTTAATGCTTCGCTACGTAAAGCCGTGAAGACTGGTACCGTGTTCCTGGGCCGAAACAAGACCCAGGAATCCATCGAGGAAGGCAAGGCGAAACTTGTCGTGGTGGCCAGGAACAGCCCGGAATCCGTCAAAAATCTGGTGAATGAGATCGATGTCCCTGTCTACGTCTACGAAGGCTCGAGTGTCCAGCTCGGGAAAGCCTGCGGCATGCCGTACGTCGTCAGTGCGCTTGCCGTGGTCGAGCCAGGCGAATCCGATATCCTGAATGCTGCGAGAGTGTAGACGATGCCACAGGTCACGCTGACTGAGGAGTGCATGCGCCTCATCTCCCAGTTCGAGAGCCTTACCGGCGCAGGCAGCCGCGATTGTATCGTCGATAACCGCAACGAGCGGATTATCTTTGTGGTCAATCCCGGCGACATGGGACTCGCTATCGGCAAGAGTGGGTCGAGTATCAAGAAGGCTTCCGATGTGATGGGTAAAAGGATCGAGGTTGTGGAATACTCCGCGGATCCGGGCCAGTTCCTCCGGAACTGCTTCCTTCCCGCCCAGGTTACCGGTATCGACTTCGACACCAATGAAGAGGATCAGCAGGTTGCCCTTATCGAGGTTCGCGACGAGGACCGGGGCCTTGCCATCGGCAAAGCGGGGAAGAATATCTTCAAGGCAAAGGTTCTCGCACAGCGGCAGCACGACATCGCTGATGTCCAGCTGATGCAGAACGACACTGCCTGAACGTCCCCCTCTTTTTTTGCAGCTACCCTGATGCGGCCCGATCCGGGCGGTATGTTGTTCCATCGGGGACGTTCTCGTGGGACCGATCCACGCAGAAGGTTTCGAGCGGGCTCCTATCCAGAAATTATTTATATCTGTGTGTGCTCCATGACACTCCTATGAGCGGTGGGTCTGTCCGGATAGTGAAGCCTGCTTCATCTGTAGCAGAACCGGCGAAAAAGGTGCATGGAGTTCCTGGATACCCGGGGTGGCGCTATTGAAGCACCTTCTTCTCGCATCTGTGGTTCTGGTGATCTTTATCAGTATGGTCACCTCCTTCGCGTCCGCCCTCCCGGATCCGGGGGAGAACGGCACCACCAATGCACCGGAGGGGAAAGTCAGCGGCGAGAAATCAGTCACCGCGAGGACGCCTGCTGTCTCTGAAGAGACCCCGGTGCCTGAAGAGACGGATGAAAAGATCGCAGCACAGAAGGAGCCCGGCATCCTGGTAACTGGTGGGACCACGCCGACACAGACCGCGCCTCCATCGGAGAAAACGGAACCGCCTGCGCCGCTCACGTCTCCCCCGGCCGCAACGACCCTGTCGGAGTTTACCGGGGCGACGGTTGCAACCACCAACGAGACCCCCGGTGCGGAGACGGAGGAGACGCTGACGGCAACACCATCTGCGAATGCAACAACCTTTCCGGAATCCGCCGCGACGGAGACCGAATACGTCGACGACTCCGAAGATGAGGAGGTGGAGGAGGAGCCGAAAGCGACCTCTACCCTGGCAAAGTATGCTCCGCCACGCCCGAGCGCGACGATGGCGAAAGCACACTACTCTCACGACCGGCCGCTGGTGCAGAGCGATCACCAACTGGTCAATCCTGGAACGTCATATACCCCTGAGAAGAATGAGAACGAGACCGGGATGGCGGCCCCGGTCGCCGTCGTCGCACGCGACGGTCTGCTCGTCAGGGGTGTCGGAGTGATCCTCGACCGGACACCCGCAGAAGTTGCCCTCACCCGGAGCGGGGTGGAGATAGCGAACCTCGACTGGCTCCTCGACCCGGCGATGCTTCTGGGCGGTCGGCACCCGCGGGCGGTCTTCGAAGGTGAGACCTTCACCGTCACTGTGACGGTTGAGGCGAGGAACCTGACGGTCACGGGCGATCACCCGGCCTACGTCGTCCTGGTGCCGCCGCCAGACGAGACCGGGGTCTACGAGATCACGCGGACCCGCGAGCCCCGAGCTCTCGGGGACGGAGAACGCGGTGTCTGGGAGTTCTCAGTCACCACCCGCACCGGGAGGCTGACGCTTGCAAACCTCACCCTCCCCGAGGAGCGACTGGTCACCAACCTGACGTCGAACCCGGACGCCTTCGCCTTCCGGGCATACGCTCTTGCAGGCAACCAGGAGGTGCTCTCCACAGGTGTCTCCGATCCGGTGCTCGCCATCCAGTCTGACGGGAGCGCGGGCTTGGCGGAGGCATCTTCACTTCCCGGACTCTACGCGCTTTCGGGCGTCGAGAACTCGACGCTCCGCCCGTCGGAGACGATGGCCGGGGCGTGGGCGCGGGGTGTCGATCACGATACGATCGTTGCCGGGGCTATTGGGCACCTCGAGGCCCTGAGCAATCTTGGGAAAGAAGAGATTGCGGCCGTTTACGACCTGGAAGGAGGGACCGGGGAAGGAGACCAGTCCACGTCCTCGCCGTCGGTATTCGACCAGATCATGGAGTTCTTCTGGGGGCTGTTTGGGATGGGCCAGGAAAGTGCTTCGTGAATGGGGATGAGATACTTTTTCCCGATTCCTATCGGAACTCCAGATTAAACTCCGCTCTTTCAGAGCGTCGCGACTCGCACCTGCGGTGCTCGAACTTCCGCCGCTTGCTATGCTCACGCCAGTCGTCGCTCGAAAACGCTTCGCGTTTTCTCAAACTCCGCTCTTTCAGAGCGTCGTTTCTCTAAACACCTTCCAGAGATACGCGAGCCCGAAGCACCCCGAGAGCATCATGTCCCCGAAGGGCGCCGCCTGGTATGCCTCCGGGAGCAGCCGGAGCCGATTCGGGCCGGTGACGACCACGGCATCGGTGGCAAGGGGCTTTCTGACCGCTGCCCCGTGGCCACCGTCGTCGAAGACTTCTTCCGAGGTCAGCGTGCCGTCGGCGAGCCGCCGGATGTAGTGCTGGAGTTTTTCGGGGTCGAGTGCGCCGGTGTGGTGCTCGAAGAGCCCGTGGATCTCCTGCCTTCTCAAAGTGAAACAGAGGGTGTGTCCGTTCCCGGCATTGACGAGGGTCACCCCGGCCTTTGCCATGCGCCGGACCACCGGGTCACAGAGCGCCCCGATGAGAGCGACGGGGCCGGTGTCGGTGACGAGCGCGCCCGGCGCCTGGCGCAGGACGGCCTGCATCCGGGTCATATCAGCGATTGGGGGGTCGCTCGCGAGCGAGAGGAGGTCCCAGTCTCCGGCGTCCAGTCGGTCCCGCATCAGTTCGAACCGGTGAATGCGGTTGCTCCGGTGCGGGGAGTAGCCGTGGTCCTGGACCGCTATCGCCACGTTCTCCGGGTAGTCGACGCCGAAGAGGGCGAGCGCCTGCCTGAGTTCCGGCTCCATGTAGTCGGTGGTGCGGACGATCGCCGCGTCCCCTGGAGGATCGGCGCGGATCTCCACACCCATTGCCCGCACCCGTTCCGGGTCGTCGTGGAGGGTTCCCGCGGCCTCCGGCGTGGCGTAGACGGGAAGGCCGCGGGAGAGGTGCTTCCGTATAGCGCCGGTATTCGCGCCGCCGCCCATCAGGTATCCGTCCAGGAAGACCGGGAGCCCGGCCCGGGTCGCCTCCTGGATCTTCCCCGCCGTCACCACAGTCGGTGAGGGGAGGACCAGTTTGATACTGTTTTCAATCGATCGGCCGGGCTCGTAGACCAGGATGTCCTGGGTGCCCCTGCCGACGTCGATGGCGAGGAGTGAAGTTGTCAGGTCGATCATGGATGAGCCTCACGCGCTGCCGCGGCGTCATGCCGGGCGGCTTCTATATCGAGTCATCCTGCAAAGCCAAAAAGGTGCTCTGGAGAGTTGCTTCGTGCTGTGAAACCCAGAGTCAAAAACGGTGTGGGCCCGGTCAGGCATCCGCCCGGTCTGCAACCGGGGAGAGGCCGGCACCGGTGCCCCGGTCCTGGCGGACCGGCTTATACTCCCGGTACTCCTTGAGGGAGACTGTGAGATCCCGGGTGAAGGCGAAATAGCCGATCTGGGTCGTCCGGCAGAGGTTCATCGCCATCTCCATCAGTCCCCGGGGGTCGGGGCGCGCCTCCCCGAGCCATACGTGGAAGATGTTCCCGCCATCCACGATGGGGAAGAAGATATGCTCGATCTCGATCCGCTTCGTAAGCGGGACAGGGGCTCCTGGGGCGACATGGGTCCCGTTGGTATAGTAGATGGGAAGGTCGAGCGTCGTGCCGAGCATATCGAGCGCCTGTTCAGCGTCGCCCTTGATGACCTTGAGCGCGTGCTCCCGGAACCGCTCGTCGAGGAGGTCCGCGACCGCGAACCGCTGGCCTGTCGTCTCCGCCGGGGTGCGGGCGAGGGCGATCGTCATGTTGTGCTTCTTTGAAAGTTCGCGCGCGTACATCTCGAGTTCGGTCATGGCCCGGACGGCGAGACGGAACGCCTCCTTGGACTCGTGGAGCTGGTGGCCGGTGAAATGCTGCACCATCTCGTTGACGCCGACGACACCGATGGTGTAGACGAGCCCCTCGAGGTCCACGCCAACCGTGCCCCGTTCGCCGGTGTTCGGGTCCTTCGGCCGCTGCATCGCAAACGGCATCCGGCCGTTCGTCCGGATGAGAGACATCCAGCGGCGCTTGATCCGATAGAGGTCGACGGCGATATCCATGAACGATTTCAACTCGGCAAAGAGCCGTTCCTGGTCGCCTTCCGCCTTGTACGCCGCTCGCGGGCAGTTGATGGACATCACCTGCCAGGACCCCATCGAGAAGTGTTTCCCTTCCCGGAAGTAGAGTTTGTCCTCGAACTCGTCGTCCTCGTCGGCGAGGGAGGAAAATTGATATGCGCAGCAGTTTCCTGTCACGATCCCGAGCGCGTTTGTAAAGGTGTGGGTGTCAGCAACATCCACGAGGTCGTAAACGTAGCCGTCGTAGGGCAGTCTCTCGATAGACCGTATGCGGACCGGGTGAATATCGCCGTTGATGAGCCGTTCGACATTTCCAGTCTGTGCCTCCGGTCGTATAAGGGAGACCTGCGCGCTATGATGGCCCGACGAGGCATACTGGCTGGCATAGACAAGCCCGGTGTACTGGAGCCCGCTTGCTTCTATCGGGAGGCGGGTGAAGATCCCTCCGGTCTGCCTTGAAGACCCGGTGATCGCTGTCGTGCCGTACCCTGTCTTCTGAGAAAACCGCCGGATCTGGTCCTGAGCCGTGATCGTGCAGGTGTAGGCTGTGAGAGCGTACGGCTTGCCGGTCTGGGGGTGCGTGACGGTCGTCTCCTGTTCGACGTAGTTCATCTGGACTCCGATGCGCTGCGCGAGCCAGACAAGTTTCTGAACTGCGTTCCGCGACACCAGTTTTATCCGGATGCTCCTTGCGCGGTGGATGTACGACCCCTGCTGCCCTGCCTGGACGCTGATGTTGCCGTCACCGCGGAACGCGGCATCGAGGTACGTGCCTACCAGTTCCCTGTCGACGTCGAAGAGCAGATCCGGTACGTTCTTCTCGGCAGCGCATTTTCCGCAGCTTATCGCATCGAGAAGGAGATAGAGGAGTTTGCTATTGACGGTGACGTTGACGGCCGTGGCCTCCTCGGAGATCAGCGGCTCATAGCCGAGGAAGCCTTTGATGCACGCTGCAGCATCCTTGATCAGGTCTTCTTCGTGTTTTCCGAAGGAGAGCCTTACCGTATACCGCCGTCCGCTGGTGTCGCTGCATCCCTCCGCGAGGTAGTAGCCGAGGAACCTGACGAAATCCTGTGTTACGGGAAGCATCTCAGACAGACCGCGGTTCTTTGCGTTCCGGATATTCACCTCACCGTCCCGGAGCACGATCTCACCGGCATGTCCGGCGGCGCGAAGCGCCTCTGCGGTGTCGAGTTCCCGAACCGGGTTGCTGCCGAACTCGGCGGTTTTGACCACCGGGAGGTAATCCCCGGTGCTGAGTCTTCGTGCCGACGTTTTCGTGAACCTGCCTGCAGCCAGGGTGAAGACGGGGTGATCCGGCGTGACGGTGATCCGCCAGCCGGACTCGAGGGTGATGCGGAGCACCTCTCCCGAGTGCTTCTTTCGCATGATCCCGTGGAAGGGGCGCAACGATGCCGTCATGCCGACGATGTCGACACTCGGGGTCTTTGCGTCGAGGGGAGCGAACTCCGTCCCGTACAGGTCGGTTTGCCTGTTTTCTTCAGGCGTGTCTTCGAAGAGATCTTCGATCTTCCGGATCCGGGTCCTGCCGTTCGAATCCACGATGGGAACCAGTTCGTCACCCGCCAGGCATTGATAGCACGAGATCCCCTCGCCGGCGCCCCGGTAGGGAGGGATCTGGTTGTCGTAGTAGGGGGTGCCGTACTTGGACGCGAGTTCGAACGTCATCAGGTAGAGGTCCTGGTAGGTCGGGAGGTCGGGGTGCTCGCGGTTGAACTCCTCGTCCTCGTTAAGGAAGTCGGGTTCGATGCTGATCTCGGGTTTCGGGAAGGAGAAGGGCTTGCCCCAGTAGTCGCCCTCGAGCATCACCTCCATCAGCGCCTTGAAGAGGAGCCGGACCTCCCGCTCGAACTCCCCGTAGGTCCGGAGCGGTGCCTGTTCTCCGTTCCAGACTTTGCCGCGGTAGACGCAGGGTTTGTCCCGCCAGAGGGTGGGGACGCCCGGGGAGAGCTGGACCGACGAGAAGACCACCTGGCCGCCGCGTGCGACCATCATCTGGGTCATCTCGTAGACGAACATCTGCATCAGCTGCTTGATCTCCTCGTAGTCCATCCCCTCGAGGAAGGGCGCCATGAACGTGAGGAAGTTGTAGTAGCCCTGGCCGCCGGCGAAGTTCGTCTGGGCGGACCCGAGCGCCTTGACCGCGTGGAGGACCGCCACTTCGGCTCTCTTCG
>PGYH01000114.1 GCA_002839575.1 Methanomicrobiales archaeon HGW-Methanomicrobiales-6 | reverse complement strand
CATTACTTTAGAGGTTCAAGAGGTACAGGCGCGAGTGTTACCGAGAGGCCAAAGGTGATCGACTCAAGATCGATTCTCGAAGGAGTTCGCAGGTTCGAATCCTGCCACTCGCATTCTGGTTTGTCAATCCCTCTTGCAGGGCCAGGCTTTTTTCCACATGCTCTGTATCACTCCATCTCGTGCCGATTCGTTTTGGAGCGTCAACCCCTCGCCCTGGTTGCCCACCCGGAACTACCCGTCCTCGGTCTGCAGTGCGGGGCAGAAGTTGCAGATCGAGAACGGGACATCCTTTTCGCGGTCACGGATGAGACAATAAAAAGACCCATTGTGCTCTTCGACCCGAAACCCTCCCGGGAACGGCGTTCCCACCGGGTGACCCGGGCGGTCGAGCACGAAGATCGTGAAGGCCGACATGAGGTAGTAAAAGACCCGATGTCGGGGTGTATAACGAAACGGGAGCCGTTCTGTGGATTCATCCCCCCGGACGCATCCATCGGGAATCATATTGCAGAACTCAACGAACGTTGCACGATCGGTGATCGGTTCGGTCATGGACCGGAACCGGCCCGACCGGTGCATGGCGAGAAGCTGGTGGTGAGTGCCGAATAACTGCTCGGTGATGAAGGGGTGCACCTGTTTCCGGTAGGGATCGGGCAGCCGGATAATCTCCGCGTGCAGCCGCCCCCCGATGATCTGAAGATCCATGAGCGAGTAACGACTGACTTCTTCGGCGAGGAGCAATCCGAGATCTCCCTTTGTTACCGCGGCCGCCATCCGCCGGGCCATTTGATGGATTGTACCTGTCTCTTCCTCTGCCGTGATTGGATCGAACTCCTTCCAGTATGGGTATACTGGTGATCTTCCATTAATCTGGTGGACGTTGACAGCAGTTGCTGTCACTCTGCTGAAAACTGCTGTCATTGCTGTCATTGTCTGGATCCCCGCCCCGCCGGACCGTGTTCTCACATCCGCCGGCCCATTCGCAGCAGTGTTGTAGAGGCCGATCGCGAGGTATTTTTTCCTTGAGTCCGGGGCCGGCCTTCCCGGGGATCTGCTCAGTGGTCAGATTCCTGAACTACTAATTTAGTAGAAGTTAGTAGTTCGTTAGTAGTTCTCGGCAGCGATGCCCGGGGAAGGCGCAACAGGAGCCTCCCCGGCACGTCCCACCACGATCCGGAGAACCATAAGAGAGGCCCGGGAATATAGTGAGCTTAAACATTGAGCCTTTTGCTGCCCTCATGACGCAAGCATTTTGCGTCTTGTACAGTTCGTTGTATCAGCCCTTAAGTGAAAAAACGGTTTGAAATTCCGGGAGGCTCACTTTATCTTTTTCTCGAGCTTCTTGAGTTTCTTCTTGGCGGCCTGGCTACCTGCAGCCGCCTGCTGCGCGAGTTCTTCTGCCTTGGCCTTCTTTGCTCTGTTTAGTTTCTCCATTTGTTTCTTGCTCGTCGGCATGTAGTAAACCTCGCTACGTCTTTGAATGGTTCTATTTGCCGTTTTTCACCATATACATATGCCTATCGCTGTACCAGCCGGAAAAACTCCGGGTAAATGAAAAATCGGCCAGTTCAACAGATATAGGGGCCGCCGCTCCCGGCCCGGAAAACCGCCTCTCCGAACCTGAAGAACCGCTCCCGACCGGGGTTGATCTTCACTTGGGAACATTCCCGGTGACCCGGCACACCGGGAGCGGGGATACCTTCGCTGACATTTGTGCAAGAAATGCTTGTATAATTCCCGCCCCCGTCATGCACCGATGATACGGTTGTGGGGCCGGGAAATGAGTGCAGCAACCTGCTGCACAAATACCACGCCCGGGTGTTTCCGTGCAAAACAGAGGGGTGGAATTGAGGAAACGTCAAAGGACGTTCAGGGGATCAAGGTGGGCCTCCCTGCGGGGAAAAAAGGATAGACTACCCGATATAATTCAGTTCTTCGCGGCCCCGGGCTTCTTCGGCTTCCCGGATCTTCGCGATGATCTGTTCCATGTTCTCGGCGCGCTGCTGCAGGGAGGTGTGATCGACCTCGATCCCGAGCATGCGGGAGAGAATTGCAAGGAGGTTGTCGGCGCTTTTTGGGTCGACAATGTAGCCGCTCGTCTCGCCCATCAGGCAGATACCCTCGATTCCCCGCGCCTCACCGAGGCCGAGCAGGAGCCCTGAGGCCCCCACGATCATCCCATCGCCCCCGGCGTTCTCAAACGATCCTCCTGCGCCCTCCACCTCGGAGCGGAGGTGCTCCATGTTGACGGCGGAGAGCACCCTCGGGTTCTCGACCAGGTGGCCGACACCATAGCCGCCGAGCGCGTAAACCCGCCGGACGCCGAGGTCTTGTGCGATGTCGAGGTACCGCTCGGCCAGGATATAGTGGCCTTCGGCCGAGTTGCTCTGAAAATCTCCCACGAGGAAGAGAATCGCTTTCCCGTCCTTCTCAGAGCGGTAGATCTCGTTGTTGACGAGGTGCGTGATTCCCCACTCGTCGACGATCACCTGCGGTGGGAAGTGGAGTGAGGAGATCTCTCCTATCTTCTCACCCTTGAGCTCGTGGATCAGATGTTCGGCAACGAGTTTACCGACGTGCCCGATGCCGGGCAGCCCCTCGATCAGGACCGGGGCGTCGATGTTATCATCTCGCAAAAAGGTTATTGTGACGTGTTCCATCTGCGTACGGTCCTCCTGTAGCTACCGTACCTATCCTCGGGTGAAAAACGTGCCGGATGGGCCGGCCGGCACGAGCGGCCGCAGACCGGGCAGACCGGAGAGAGCGTGTACCTCCGATCATGCGGGCAGCGGCGAATACGGTTACTCATATGGTCTTATCCGGCCTTCTGCTTCCGGATAAACTTGCCGGACCCACCCGCCCGTTCGACGACGCCGACGGCGGCGCTTGCCGCCTTCTCGATCGCCTTCTCGGCTTCCTTATAATCAGGTGCGGTCACTTTTATCCGGTATTTCGGGGCTCCAACGTAGATCAGGTCGATATCTACATTCTCAACCTTCGGCTGCGCACTCCGGAGTGCACGGCGGATGACATTGACGCCGTCGGGCCGGGCCGACGTCAGGACGAGGTGCCCCGTGATGGTCACCCTTGAGACCTTCACGTTCTCGTTCGCGATGTTGATGAGCGCCTCTTTGACCGGCTCATCGAGTTTCAGTTTATCCGCCGCCTCGCCGCCGGTGGTGACAATATCCTCGAAGGCCGGGTACAGCTGGCTGTATTCGCGGTGTATGGCCTCCTCGATGATCTCCCTGTCCGCTCCCGACGCCTCGGAGGCGAACCCGACCCACTTCGCGGCCTTCTGCTCGTTCTTCCACTCGTGAATCTTTTCGCGCCGCTGATGTTCATTAACGTCTTTTAACGAGAGATCGATGTGGCCACGGTCGGGGTCCACATTCAGGACTTTGCAGACGACTTTCTGTCCTTCTCGTACGTAGTCCCGGATGTGTTTAATCCAGCCCCGTGCTATCTCGGATATCGGTATAAGCCCTCTTCGCTCGTTGTACTCATCCAGGGTCACGAACGCCGCAAAGTCCTTGACGTCCGCGACCGTGCAGACAACGAGTTCTCCGTCTTCGGGCCACTCTCTCTCATACATGGAATTATCACTCAAGTACTGCCAGTATATCAGCCTTTATATCAGCTTTTCCGCCGTGGGGCTCTGCAAGGATACGCCCGCAGACGTTGCACTCCACAACGCTACTCGCCCTCTCAAAGACTATCTGTTCGTTCTCGCAATCGGGACACTTTACCCGGAGGAATGTGCTCCTGTTCTCTCTGTTCACCCGGACCATAATAACCTCACTCCGTAAGCTCGAATTTACCGATCCGGAATCCCGGTCGGAGGTGCGACTTTCCACAGACCGTGCACCGGTACTTCACGTTGATCTTCTTCGTCGGCTTGTCGCCGCCGGGCACCTTGTTGAATTTGCCCATGTTGCCCACCGTGCTCCTGCGCGCTTTCTGGCGGTCGATCCAGTTAAAGTGGCGAACTTTGCCCTTCTTTACCTTCACAACTTCATGCGTCTGATGGTTTCTGCAGAATGGGCAGTATGTCTTGAATTTTGATGGCATTTTCATGATAGTAGCCTCTATTCGATAGATACGAGTACCTATATTACTTGTTAAGCCTAATATTTAAGGCTATGTCGCGCTCACAGAGCACGTCTGCATTGTTTTCCGGCAGGGTGACAATATCCCCCCGCCCCAATGCGTAGGTCCTGCCGTCCACTCCCATGAACGACTCCATTTCGGAGAGGATATGCACGAGGGCGTAGGGGGATTGGACCGGCTGGGGAGCAGCGGCGGCTGCCGGCCCCTCCGGCCCCAGGGCCTCGTCGGCCTGGTCGATCCGGTCGATGGCGGCTGCACCTTCGCCGCCGAAGGGACACTCCACCCCGTGGACGAGCGTCTCCCGGCACCCCTCGATGGCGTCGACGATCTGTTCGTACATCGCCCGCTCCGCCGGGAGCATCTTGCGTGCCTCTTCCTTGTCGAAGTACTGCCCCTCCATCTGCTGAAATGCGAGATCGAGGATTTGCCGTGTCCGAACCGAGAAGATCTCCTGCACGGTCTCGGTGACACTCCCTATCTCCTCGATGAGCAGGCTCCCCGCCCGGCTCTCGAGGGGATTTTTCAGGCCGTAGTAGTCCGCCTTGAGCTTCTCGATGTATGCCCGGGCATCCTCGTAGAGGCCGGGCTCGATGTGCGAGAGCCGTCCCGTGTGCTGCATGTCGAGCAGCATCTGCCGCAGTTTCTCAAGAAGGTCGGTGGTCATCACGCACCTCCCGTGATCTCTGCCATGCCCCGGCAACAGAGGAAGACCGCGAGCGCCTCGGGGACATGCTGGACACCTGCCTTGAGGGTATAGGTGTTCCCGAGCAGGGACGTGGTGAAGTTTGCCTTCACGTCGAGGCGCACGTCGCGGTCGCCGAAGACCACCGCGTCCACGAGCGGGTCGAAGTCCGCGAAGTCGCGGATATCGAGCGGCACCACCCGCATGCCGCTGCCGCCGTGCAGCGACCCCGGCGTCCGGATCAGCCGCTTGATATCGGTCGTGACCGGCTCGTCCGCGCGTGCCCCGGCGCCCCGGAGCCTCTCCTCGAAGTCGGGCGCGGCCGTGATCGCCCGGATGACTCGATTCTGCAGGAGGCCATCCGGCTTTTTCCTGGAGAGAACATCGAGGTTCGCGAGGAACTCCGCGGCAGTCCGCTTCCCGATACCGTCGAGTCCCGCAAGGTAGGCCGCCGCCTCCGCCGGATCGAGATCCGCAAGCCAGGAGAGGTGGGCCAGGAGGGTTTCTGCGTAACGCCGCCGCCACCCGGTCTCGCCACCCCCAGGGGTCAGCATCACACCCGGGTCGAGCCCGATGCCGCAGACATAGTCGACGATCTCACGCCGCTCCTGGCTCCCCCATCCCCGAACGGCGATGTCGGTGATGTGGATGTGGTAGCCACGCCCCCCGGAGAAAGCAAGCCGGATATGGTTCCGTGCAAAGCCGAGTTCGTCGGTCAGCATCCCGAGCAGTTTTTCGGTCTCCTCTTTGACCCGGGCAAGCATCATCGCGTAGGGACCGCGGACGATGTGATCGGCATCGAGATCGAATATGAGGTCGGCACCTGCCCAGTGCTTCTCGTTCATCGTCGGCGCCGACGGCGTCTGGTAGTAGGCCGTCGAGTAGTAGACGTGGGCGGGAACCAGGTTTTTGACATATGCGCCGAGTTCCAGCGGGTCGGTAAACGCCATATGCCGACGCATCCTGACTTCGGCCGCGGCATCAAAGAAGACAAAACCCCATTCGCGCTGCTCAAGGGAGGACGGAACGGTGAGATTCTGCCTCTGGTAGTACTCGGTGAACCTCTGCTTCACAAACTCGAGCGTCGCGGGTCTCATGGGAACGTCTTGATCATATATGGGCCCACTCGTTCATATCCCTGTTTCCTGTAGTAGGGCCGCACCCCGACACCGCTCATCACCGCGAGGTGCCCGTAACCGTGGTCGCGGGCCTCCTCCTCGGCCGCGGAGAGGAGTTGCACGCCGAAACTGCGGTGCTGCCACTCGTCGGCGGATGCCGGGGTGCTGATCGGGACCACGCTTCCGTAGACATGGAGCTCGCGCAGGAGCGCCGCGTCGGTAAGTTCGTCGCGGAATGGCCGGTGCGGGAACCGGAGCCGGGCGAACCCGACGAGAGCGTCCTCTGAGCCCGCCTGGATGAACCGCTCCTCCCCGCCGCACGCCCGGTAAACCCGGGTCGAGATCGTCGCCTCCTCGGGTTCGGGCGTCCTCCCCACCTCCCGGCAGCGGATGCACCGGCAGCGCCCCCCCTGCGCGTGGAGCCGCGCTTCCGCAAGTTGCCGGAAGTTGCTGTGCCGCGAGCCTGCGACGATCAACTTAGCCGGGATATCCCGCTGGACCCGCTGGAGGCGGACATACTCCGGGAGGAGGGACTTCGCGTAGGCGACGAGATCGATCAGTTCCTCTTCGTTGTAGGGCAGATACTCCCCCCGTTCCCAGAGCGCCTCGATCTCGGAGGCGGGCGTCACCAGGGTCGGATAGATCTTCAGGAAGTCCGGCCGGAACCGCTCATCGGAGAAGAGGGCCTCAAACATCCGCCGGTCGTCCTCCATGCTCGCCCCGGGGAGGTTCGGCATCATGTGGAACCCGACCTTCAGCCCTGCGTCACGCAGGAGGCCGTTCGCCATGACCGAGTCCGCGACCGAGTGGCCCCGGCGGTTGTAGTCGAGGATCCGGTCGTCCACGTGCTGGACCCCGAGTTCCACCTTGGTCACGCCCATCGAAAGCATCCGGTTGATATGCTCCTCCTGGCACCAGTCCGGCCTCGTCTCGAAGGTGGCGGCGACGCACCGGACCCTTGCAGATTCGTTCGCGGCAAAGATCGCCTCGAGTTCGGGTTTCTCCTGCGCTATCCCGGCCTGCGGGTAATCGTTCATCGCCTGCACGGCGGCCCCGACGAACCACTCCTGGTATTCGACCGGCCGGGCGGTCATCGTCCCGCCCATCACGATCAGTTCCGCCTTGTCGACGTGGTGGCCGAGCGCCTCAAACTGCCCGAGCCGGGCCTGCACCTGTTCGTAGGGGTCAAACGCGTGCTCTCTCGCCCGGAGCGCCGCGGGCTCCTCTCCCGTGTAACTCTGGGGGGACGCGAAGGGGTGCTCCGGCCCGCCGGGGCAGGGGAGGCATTTGCCGTGGGGGCAGGGGTGGGGCGAGGTCATCACCGCAACGGGTGCGACCCCGGAGAGCGTCCGCGTGGGTTTGACCAGGAGAAGCGGCCGCAGCCACTCGCGCTCCTCGGACGTGGCTGCGGCGAGGACAGCGGAGTTCCTGGGCATATCGACGCTGTAATCCCGGCATACGCTGAGTTTAATCTTCTGAATGTCGACAGGGCCGGGTCCGGTAGAAAGGATGCGGGAGATGATCTCCCGGAGAGTTTCGGTATTGTTCATCGTTTAGTGTTCGGTTGCAATCCGTTCGGAGTGAAAATCGGCGTGATATTCGATGTAGGGATTGTGGTGAGCCCTGATGTGGTGGACGATCTCGTCGCCCAGAGTAAGAATAGCCTTTTTCTTTTGCACGATATCACCTTTCCTCGAAGAATACTACTGTCCGCGGGTAGATATAATTTGTTGGTGATCTTTTTATATGCACAGGATGCGGGCGGTCGGAGCGTTCATCGGGCTTGCAATCGGCGACGCATTGGGCGCGCCCCTGGAAGGCCTCCCTCCGGCCCCTATCACCGTAACGGAGATGTCAGGAGGTGGCATCCACAACACCCTTCCGGGCCAGTATACCGACGATACCCTGCAGGCGTCAGCCCTGGCGCGGACCCTCATCGAGTGCGGGGGTTTCAACCCGGATGACTTCGCCCAGCGTCTGGTTTTGGTTTACCACGCCCATCCGAAGTTCTTCGGGCCGACGTCCCGTGCCGTCCTCGATCTCGTCGAGGGGGGCGTCGCGCCCACTGTCGCCGCAAGGATGGCGCACGAGGCGCGGGGCGGGAGCCGGAGCAACGGGAGCGTCATGCGCGGTATCCCGGTCGGCGTCTTCTACCCGCCACAAGAGGTGCGGGAGGCGAGCCTCGCTGCGTCCCGCGTGACGCACTTCGACCCCGCCGCCGGCGAGGCCTCGGGGTTCGTCAACCGGATGGTCAGCGGGATGTGCCGGGGGGAAGAGGCTCCCGTGGCCTTCGGCCGGGCGCTTGCCGCCTGCGAGGATCAGGAACTCCGTGGACTCCTCGAAGACTACCGTGCATACCCGCCGGAGCCGTCGCTCGACGCCGTCCTCTGCACCCACTGCGCCGTCAGGGTCTTCATGGACGCTGTCTCCTTCCGCGAAGCGGTGGTCGCGGCGGTCAATCTCGGGGGGGATGCCGATACCGTCGGGGCGATCGTCGGCGGGCTCGCCGGGGCGCGCTTCGGGTGCGAGGCGATTCCTCTCTCGTGGCTCTCGACGCTCCAGGACCGGGAGGATCTTCTTGACCTCGCCCGGCGGCTCGCCCGGGTGAGCCGGGCATAGGGCTTCGGGGAACCTGATGGTTCTCTACCCATTTCCTTCAGAATCAGAATCGGGTGCCCATAGCCCCTGCCCCCGGAGTAAAATAAGCCCATGAAGTGCGTTAGATCTCCCTTTGCAAATCCTCTCACAGTATCTCCTGCAATTTCCTCCGCCGTCTACAGAGCATGTATCCTCTGCATTGGTAGCGGCCTCGCGCCGGAAGCGCGGGGAGACTCTGGAGAAGAGCCGTGCACGGTTGCTCACTAGATATCGCCATGACTGCCCCTTCCAGTGCGGGAGGAGGAGAGGTTACAAAGGAGAGCCATATGCGATGGAGACAGGGGAGGGGGGCTCGCCC
>PGYH01000113.1 GCA_002839575.1 Methanomicrobiales archaeon HGW-Methanomicrobiales-6 | reverse complement strand
GGTAGTCCATACCCTTGAGGTAGACCTGCAGGTCGGCGGCGGAGAGGTGGGCGAGCGACGGGGCTCCCGTCCGGGTAACGGGAGGCTCCTCGCGGACCTCCTCGACAATGGTCTCCGCCCGTGCCGGCCGTCCGCCGCGAATCTCGCTGCCGAACTCCTCGCTCACCTCGGCGGCAGACCGGTAAGACCGGTCGCTGAAGCCCTCGAGCACCGTGATCACGCTCTCCGGGGCCTGGTTCTTTCTGGCGTGGGCGATCAGGTCCTGCCTGCCCGCGGGGTAATCCATGCCCTTGAGGTAGGTCTGCAGGCCGGCGGCCGAAAGGTGCCCGGGAGCCGGTCCCGGCGTCGTCGTGGGCCGTTCGGCCTCCGTCACCGGCCGGGTCTCCATCTCGGCAGGGCGCTCTCTCCGGACCTCCTCGACGATGGTCTCCCGGGGTGGCGTCACCGTCTCAACTGGTTCTTCTCTCCGGACCTCCTCGACAACAGTCTCCCGGGGCCGGGTCTCCATCCCACCCGTGCGCTCCCTCTGGACTTCCTTGACGCCGGGCTCCCGGGGTGGGGCCTCCGTTGTTACCGGCCGCTCCTCGACACGCTGGCCCGTCGGCTGTCCGCCCCAGCCGCCCGCGACCGTCTGGACGCCCGGCGGCGTCGGAACGGCCCTCTCCCTGCCGGGGGGCGTGCGCTCCGCCGCTGCGCCTGCGGCTGCTGCGCCTGTAACCGCTGCGCCTGTTGCTGCTGCCGCTGTACCCGCCTCCCGTGGTGGCGGGACTTCCCTCTCCGTCACCGGGGGCGCGGGTTCCGCTGCCGCACGCGCCGGGGGTGATGTCCTGATCAGGCTCCAGTCCCCCTCGCGAGGCATCCTGTCCCTGGCAAACCCGTGCGTGGTGTCCAGTGTCCGCTTATCCGCATCCACGACGGCGCTCCTCTCGCCCGGGCGGGTGCGAACCGCTTCCCAGGGGATGGCGAAGTGCTTCTCGCCGAACCCGAGTATCCCCCCGTAGGAGAGCACGGCATACGCGACGCAGCCGCTGTCGCGGTCAATGGCGATATCGCTGATATCGCCGAGGTTCTCCCCTTCCGGGTTCCGCACCTTGATATCCCTGATGTCATGTGCCCGCATCAGATCCACTGTCTCTTCCCGCCTCGGCCGGGTCTCCAGCATCGATCCTGCCTGTCTTTCAGCCATCGTATCTCCCTCCAACTCGTTTACCTGCGAAGGGTTATCCCCTTCAAGGCAGGGGGGTAGAGGATCGAGGATACTTAAGCGTTTCCCGCTCGGGCGAACCGGCCGATATCCGGGACGAGAGCGTAGAGAGGAGAAAGGGTGCCGGCCCGAACTTACGCCCGGGCGTAGCGGAGGATAAGTTCGGTCGCCGCCCTGATATCCCGTCCCTGCTTCCTTGCCTCGGCAAGGTAAACGTTGTAGACCTCGTCGGTCACGAGCCGCAGTTGCGGGCGGAAGAGATCGGCGTGCATCATCAGGTCGAAGCACCGGGCCTCGCTCTCGGTCAGGTTGAGCGCCCGGTACTCCCCGGTGTGCGGCACGAATGCCGGGTTCTTATCGCGGGGTGTCCGGACCACGAGGTCGGCGAGCGGTGTTGCCGGGATGGGCTCGGCGCTGCTCACGAAGACGTCGTCGAGCGAGAGCGCGGCGATCAGGTCCTTCGTCGCCTCGTAGTCGCGTTCTGTCTCTCCCGGGTAGCCGACGATGAAGCTTCCCGCAACCCGAAGATCGTGTTCCCGGCACCGCTCCACCGCCTCCTCGACCTGACGGACGGTCGCGCCCTTCCCCATCAGCCGGAGCACCCGCTTGCTCCCCGACTCGATCCCGAAGAAGACCCACCCGATGGTATACTGCCGGATGGCGTCCAGGATCTCGTCGGTGATGCAATCCACGCGGATGTCGGGGGAGGAGACGTTTTTCGGCCCCATCACCTCTGCCATCCCACGGAGGAGTTCGATGAAGGCTTCCGGGTTCATCTCCCCGTTGCTGGAGCCGTAGAGCGACCCGGTCCCCCCTGAGACCGAGAGCCTTGTTGCGCCGTGCGCCGAAAAGGCCTTCACCTCCTCGATAACGCTTTCAAGCGGCCGGCTCCGGATCGCTCTTCCGAAGAACCGGGGCACCTGGCAGAAGGTGCACCCCCCGATGCACCCCCGGTGGGTCTCGATGTAGGCGCTCGCGCCCCGGATGCTCTGGTCCCCGATGTCGTCCGGGATCAGGGGTAAAGGTCGCTCGATCGATGCCTGTGGGGCGGGGTGCGTCATGACCGGCCGGCCGCCGTCGAGATACGCAATCCCGGGGAGGGTATCCGAGACCCCCTCCCCGACGAGGCGGACAATTGTCTCCTCGCCCTCGCCGACGACCACCGCGTCGGGGACGAGCTCCCCGAGCACCATCTCCGGCGCGGCCGAGACCGGCCCCCCGACGTAAACCAGCCCTCCGCGCTCGCGGTGAGTCCGGACCAGGTCCCGGATCGCGGGATCGAGGAGGTGCTGGGTCGAGAAGAGGCTCATGAGCAGGATTGAATCGGCCGGCGCGGCGGGCGTCCGGGTAAGCGTCACCCGATGACCCGCGTCGCGGAGGACGCCGCCGATCAGCATGGCGCCGTAGGTGTAGATGCCGGGGGAGAGGATCGTGATCTCCATGATAGAGTATCGGTGGAACAATATACAAATGGTGGGGATCTGCCGGTCCCCCGGTCAGAGCGGTGCCGGCCGACTGAACCGCCGGGCCTCGGCAACGGTGTGGACACCCCGGTCCGATGCGGCGATCAGCCTGGCCTGGAGCCGCAGGATATCGGCGATGACGGGCTGCGGGTTCTGCTCCAGCGCCTTCTTTACCACGGCGCGGGCCTCCCGGAGCCTCCCTGCCCTGCGGAGCAGGTCAGCGAGGAGCGCCTCGTCTGTCCCTGGCTGGGATGCCAGGCGTTCGCCCTTCTCCCACGCCCGCCGCAGGAGGTCGGCGGCACGTGTCCGGCAGACCCGTGCGGCCACGTCCTCTCCCTCATCGTCGCAGATCCATGCAGCGTGGAGGGATGCCCACGCCGCCTGGGCCGGGGTGCCGAGGTCTTCCTGGATGATAGACCAGCAGAGGAAGGTGTTTGCAATCTTTGGGAACTTGCGGGAGTCCAGTTGCCAGCGGTAGCGCGGGAGTTTCACCACGTCGGCCACGCCTTCCGGGGCTTTGCCCGGGTCAGGGGCACAGTAGCCGCAGGACGGGCATCGTTTCACCCATGCGTAGATGGTGGAACGCAGGGGTTCGGCGGGACGGGTATCGAGGTCGCGCGACCCGACGCTGCCTGCGGCTTCGGGGATGGTGAACCGGCAGGACTCGCCGCAGACCGCACAGGTGGTATTGTGGTGACGGAGGTGGGTCATTGATGGGCTGAATTACATACCCTCTGGTATATATTTTGTCCACGATATGAGGCGGTGAAATGGTGGCTATGCCCGCGCCCCTCCGCCGGGGACCCCGTGGACCGTCTGGCGGGTGAGCTCACCGGACCGGTGGGGCGGCTTCCCCGATTCGCCGGGCGTAGACCGTCGTGATCCATCCGAGGACTGCCGTCGCGCCCGCGACCAGCGCGAGGATCAGCCAGTGGACGGGGCCGGCGGTATCCACCGCGAGCCTTACCATGAGGTTCAAGGGATTGTAGGGGACGGCCATGACGAGGAGGAAGACCACGACGAGCGCTGTCGAGAAGATGAACTGGGCGCTCGTCCGCTCGCGGTAGTAAAGGGCGACGAGGGCGCCGAGCAGGATAAGGAAGAGCCCGCCCACCGAGACGTGGAGGAGAATCGCGGCGGCGTTATCGACCGCGATGCCGTTTGCCCCGAGAAGGAGGAACCACACTCCTGCCTGGATCGGGACCAGGACCTCGCAGGCGGCGATCTTCCCCCAGACCATCTCTGCGAAGGTGACCGGGGTCGAGATGAGCGTCTCAAGCGTCTGGCGCTGGTACTCTTCGGTGATGAGGTCGATGATCAGGGCCGCCGAGACGATCGCCGGGAGGAGGGCAAGCAACGGGATCAGGAGGCCGTAGACGAACTCGAAGAAGTTCTCGCCGCTTCCGGATTCGGGGAAGTTCAGCCTGACGGGGAACGAAGTCATCCGATCGGCCCGGACCTCCCGGAGTTCCTTCTCGTAGCCCTGGAGGGCCTCTTTTACCTTGACGTTGATGACGCTCGACTGCAGGTCGTTATGGATGAGGTAGAGCGTGACCGTGACCGGTTCTTCCGCATCCGGCGGCGTATCCGGGACATAGACCACCGCCGCAACCGCCCGGTCGCGGAGCGCCACAAGTGCCACATCGAGGTCCATCCGGTGGAGGACGAGGTCGTCCCGTTTTTCGAACTCGTCGATGAGGGCTGAGTCCGCCCCGGCGTAGCCGACGCCGTAGGTGATCGTCGAGTACCCCTCGATCGCCTCCGGATCGTACATGGCGGTGAGCCCCACCATCAAAAACGAGGAGAACATCGCGATGAAGACCTGCAGAAGGATGGCGAAGACGATCGTCTTCTCCGAAGAGAGCCCAAAGAGTTCCTTCTTCGCGACGATAGCGATACGGCGCGCGTTCACAGGAGCGCCCCCGACAGGAAGTGAAGGTTATAGAGACTGTGCACCACGCTCGCCACGACGAGCCCCGGCCCGTAGGCTCGCCGCCCCCAGAGCAGGAGGAAGCCGCCGGTGATCAGCACCCCGGCGATGTGGAGGAGGAGCGGCATCCAGAGCACCTGGAGGGAGAGGAAGAGGACGCTCCCGAAGATCGACTCGGTGATCTGGGCGAGCGTCACGAAGAGGAGGAGTTTTTCCCCGATGAGGAACCCGAGGCCGATTGCTGCCGCCCCGAGGAGCAGGTTCCTCACGGTCAGGAACCCGGGGCGCTCCCTTGCTACCGCGTAAAGCCCGATCGACTTCGCAAACTCCTCGATGAACGCCGCAGAGACGGTCAGGAGGACGAGGGAGAGCGGCATCGGGATGTTGAAGAAGAGGATGAGCGTCATCATCTGGACCATGAAGACGAACGGTATCGTGAAGGCAGCAAGGAGGGAGAGCGAGAGGTGCGGGTGGCTGCGGCTGATCCCGCCAGAGATGAAGTCCATGAGCCTTGATGCGAGGGGCTTTTCCGAGAAGAGCCGCTCCTCCCGGAAGTTCACGGTCCCGACGTAGAAGAGGATGATGCTTGTTGCAAAGAAGAGCGCGGTCGAGTAGACAAACTCCATGGCGGTGAACCCGTCGCCCTGGATCTCGAGGACGACCAGGGTGAGAGGGGAGATGATGCTTATGATGTGAGTGTTTGCAAAGACCGTCGGGAAGAAGAGGTACGACGTGGCGAGGGTCGAGAAGAAGATCGAAACGAACGAGAGTTCCTTGAAGCTCCGGGCGGCCATCCCGATGATCAGGGCGTTTGCGAGGAAGAAGAGAATGACCGGGATGAGCGGGAGGAGGATCGTGAGCGGTGCCCCGGCAAAGAGGGTGATAGCGGCCACGATAAGAAGCATGATCGTGAAGTAGGGGAGCGCTTTGCCGACGACGATCGCAGACGCCCTGATGGGGGTGGAGAGGAGGGCCTCCCCGGCTCTTCCCACCCGCTCGTTCATCACGCTCATCATGAAGAACTGGGAGGTGAAGTAGAGGGGGAAGATGAAGACGAAGACCAGAACGATCGCGTCGAAGGGGAGCGGCGCCGAGAGTTCCGACGGCGTCCTGAGCCTGTCCATCGCAGAATCGCCCGAGATGATGCCTGTGTAGCGTTTGAGGGGATGCCCGCCCCCTATCTCCAGGTGCTCCCGGAGGTCGTCCTCGGAAACCGGCATCGCCGACGGCGGGAGGGTCACCGCCTCGACCGGGCCTGAGGGAGTGGGCGGCACCCGGGCACCCGCCGGGGCGCCGACCTGCTGCCCACTCTGGGTCGCCAGGAAATCGATCTCACTCTTTATATATTGGAGATCGATCCAGAGTGGGTAGGCGGCAAAGAGGTCGGGTTCTCCGGCGGCTACATAGGAGACATAGGTCTCGTAGTCGCGTTCGAGCGTCTTTAACGCCGCCCGCCCTTTATCTGTGTCTGCAGCGTAGACCTCGCCGTTCATGATGACGATGTCGTACGCGAACCGGTTTTCCCAGAGGGCCGGGCCGCTGTCGAGGTAGGCAGCGAAGCGGCTGTCCGGGGCGACAATCCGGGCAACGTCAGGGTCGTCGATGCCGATGCGGTACATGCCGTCCTGCATATGGACGCCACTCTGGGCGGCAAACACCGTCACCAGCACCAGAAGGATAAGTAGCCCTGCCGCGAGCGGGAGGATGTTTCTCCCCATTGTGGTCATCGACCGGTTTATCTCCCAGACGGCGATCGTCCGGATGGAGGTGGCAAGACTCATGGTGACCCCTGAAGGTGTCGGAGGACCATATCTCTATGCAGCAACCTATTAGTAGGCATCGGAGACATAGGGGATACCTGATGATCACGGCGCGCTCTCTCGTCAAGCACTATGGTGACTTCCCGGCCCTCGACGGTGTCACCTTTGACCTCGACGATGCACGAATACTCGGGGTGATCGGGCATAACGGCGCCGGCAAGACGACGCTCTTGAAGATTATGGCCGGCCTTATCGCGCCGACGGCAGGCAGCCTCGTCGTTGACGGGATCGATGTCGCAAGAAGGCCGTTCGACTTGAAACAGAACCTGGGCTACCTCCCCGAGGAGTCGCGGCTCTACGAGACGATGACCACGGATGCGTATCTTGCATTCTTCGGTGAGATCTATGGTCTCCCGAAGGTAGTCATCCGGGAGCGGCGCGACGAACTCCTCGCTTCGCTCGCGCTTGAAACGGATGGGAAGAAGATCGGGGAGTTCTCGAAGGGGATGAAGCGGAAGGTTGCGATCGCGCGGTCGCTGATGCATGATCCCGGCCTGCTCATCTACGACGAGCCTACCTCCGGCCTCGATCCCATGACCTCGCGGTCGGTGCTTGATTATGTCAAAGGCCTGCGTGACCGGGGCAAGACGGTGATCTTCTCGGCCCACAATCTCTTCCAGGTCGAGGAGGCGTGCGACCTCGTGCTGATCCTGCGCCGGGGGAAGGTGGTGGCGAAGGGCACCATGCCCGAACTCCGGGAGACCTTCGGCTCGATCACCTACCGGGTTTTCTTCCGGATACCTGACGCGGTGGCCTTCGCCACATCGGTCGGCTACTCTGCCAGTGACGGCCGCTACCTCACCGAGGCGCACTCCGTCGAGGAGTTGAACAGGACGACCGCGGCGCTTGCAGCAGACGGCGCAATGATCGAGCGGATTGAGTCGCGCTATCCGACGCTCGAGGAGATGCTGTTGAAGATTGGGCGTTGACTGGAGACGCGTGAGACCGGATGGGATCCGGCTGAATCCTCCAGAATGCAGCGCAGCCATAACCCTCGTTTTTTGACCCTGCCACCCAATCTGCGGGAGTGAGTGCCGAACAGGATTGCCCGCATTTCTCTTCCCTGCATAGCATTCTTGCGAGTTTTCCCGCAGAGCAGGATTTATATAGCAGCGACATGCATGTGCCTCTAGAACCCCGTTACCCTCGCAGCAACCGGCCTCCCGCCAAAAACAATGGCGCGGGCGAAGGGTGATGGAGGTTGACCGGACTGGCGGGCGTCCTGTCCGCAATGGAGAAACCACTCCGGAGGGTTGTCATTGAAGAATCGGTATCGGATACAAACGATAGAAAGAATCGAGTGTTCGACGGGCCTGAAGGGATTTGAACCCTTGGCCTACGGATTAAGAGTCCGTCGCTCTGCCGAACTAAGCTACAGGCC
>PGYH01000112.1 GCA_002839575.1 Methanomicrobiales archaeon HGW-Methanomicrobiales-6 | reverse complement strand
TGAACTTCTCGGCGTAGGAGATGGTCGGGTTGATCCAGCGCACCTCGAGCATGAAGAGGAAGGGGATCAGGAAGGCGAGATCCCAGGAGAGCGCGGACCGCAGGCGCTCCCTCGTGAAGAACCGCCGTGATCCTGCGTAGGCGATTGCGGCGAGAAATGGCAGGAGGGCGAGCCAGATCGGAAGGCCCGAAAGACCACAGTACCAGGATACGAGTGTGAAGAGGAGGATCGATGCCGGGTATGCAGCGGCGGCCGAGAGATTGCTGAGGGTGCGGTCGAGCGCCGGCCAGACGGCGAGCTGGAGCAGTTTGACGGCCGCAAGCCAGAGCAGTACGGCGGCGATAAATTCACCCGCCAAACGTATCCTCCTTCTCGATCTCCCTGGAAAAAGCCTTCTTTAAGAGGTCCATCGACCAGTCGCCGAAGTAATAGATCGACCCGACGCCCCCGACGAGCGTTACCAGGTTCTTGATAAGGTGATCGATGACCGCTATCAGCGTTGCCGTGACTGCCGGCGTTCCTGCGAGCCCGAAGGTCAGCGCGAGCGCGAGTTCATAGGTCCCAACACCACCAGGGGTGATCGGGACCGCCTTGACGAGGTTGCCGATGACGATCGCAAGGACGACGATGCCGAATGGAACCGGCTCCTGGAACATCAGGACGACCGCGTAGCAGACCAGCACGTCGACGAGCCATATCAGGAGCGATGAGCCGCTGAGCACGGCAAGACGGCAACGACGATCCGGTTCTCGGACTGCATCCTGCCCGACCAGAGGAGCACGGCGAAGAAGATCCCCCCAGCGGCGAGGGGGACGAGGATAACCGTGATGAACCAGTCGGGGACGTCGAGGACGGCGAGGACGAACGGGAGCGCGAAGGCACCGAGCACCGCGATCATCAGGATGTCGAAGACACGCTCGACAACGAGGGACGAGAACCCCTGCGAGTAGGTGGCGTCGTCCTCGTGCTTCAGGATGAGCATCCGCACGAGATCCCCGAGACGCGCGGGAACGATGAGGTTCGCCGTCTGGGAGATGAAGATGCAGGCGGTCGCAAAGCCGAGACTCTTCCTGATGTCAAGCCCCTGCAGGATGAACCGGTACCGGTACCCCCGGAGAACCCAGGCAACAACGCAGATCCCGACGGCGGCAAAGAGGAAGGGTATTACGGCGTGCTCAAGCGTCAGCAGGAGTTCGTCCCATACGCGGTAGAGCATGTAGACGACGATTCCGACCGCGATCAGGGTAGGGATGACGACCGCGCTAACTTTTTTCCACATGGAGCCGCCACCAGAGACGAAGTATCGCCGATCCCATATCAACTACGTCGTTCCTCCGTACCGTCGTCCCCTCGCCTTGCCGCCATTGCACGGGGAACTCCCGTATCCGGTAACTGTTCTTCTGTGCCCGGACCAGCACCTCGGTGTCCCAGAACCAGTGATCTGCGGTCACCGACGGGAGCAGGGAGAGAAGACGGTCGCGCCGGAACGCCTTGAACCCGCCGCTGGGGGGATCTTCTTCGCCGTGCTCCTCTGGTCGGGCAGGATGCAGTCCGAGAACCGGATCGTCGTTGCCGTCGCGAATGGCATCGATCAGCTCGGGGAGGTGCCGCATGTCGGTCGCAAGATCCACGTCGTAGTAGCAGACGATCGATCCCGAGGCTGCGGTAAACGCGCGGTTGAGCGCCCGTCCCCGCCCGAGCCGCTCGTCGGAATGGAGCAGGCGAACCCGGGGATCGTTTCTCTCACACTCCCTGACGAACTCGGTGCTCCCGTCGGTGCTCCCGTCCTCGGCGACGATGAGCTCGAACCTTCCCGGGGCGATCGCCTCGAGCGTCTCGAGCGACCGGGGTATGGCGATCCTGAGTGCCGCAAGATCGTTGTAGACCGGAAGGACGGCGCTTACCTCGATCTCACGCATCCGGGTACCTCGCGAGAACCCTCTTCGCCACTTCCTGCCCGGCGACGACTGAACCATTCATGCTCCGTTCCGGGTAGTTCGGGGGGCTGAACATCCCGGCGAGGAAGAGCCCGTGCTCTTCGTAGGCGGGCAGCCGGTCCCGAAGCCCGGTCGTGTAGACCGGGCCTGCATACGGGTCGACCGCGAGCCGGTGCCAGTGCACCTCGTCTTTGTCGACGGAAAATCGCTTGCAGAAGTCGTTGAGCATCGACTGCTCGAACCCTTCCGGGAGCCGGCCGGTGAAGTAGGATGCGAGGTAGACGATATGCTCGCCGTACCACTCAAGCGGGGCGAAGTTGGTGTGCGAGACCACCGCACCGTAAGGAGCTGCATCCTTCATGTTCAGCCAGTATATGCCGTCGGTCACGTCCCTGTCGAGTGCGAGGGTCATGCAGGCGGCGCCCTGGTAAGGTATCGGGGCGATATCGAGACCGGTAAGGTCCGCAGTTACCTGAGGGGGGAGCGTCGACACGACACAGTCGTAGGCCTCTCCGTTGACGAGCCAGTTGCTGCCCTCCCGCTGTATCTCCTCAACAGGAGAGCCCGACTTGATCGAAGCACCCTGTCGCGCCGCCTCCTCCTCAAGCCGCGCGATGAAGTGCCGGAACCCCCCTTTCAGGTAGCCCAGGCGTTCGCCCCCGGCACCCCGGTCGGACCGGATGGCGATACGGGATATGAGCCAGGCTGCCGAAACCTCGCCAGCGCGGTCTCCGAACTTGCTCTTCAAGAGTGGTTCGAAGAACGAGGCATAGATGCCAGGGCCGAGGTTGTCGAGGATGAAGTCCTTTGCGGTTATCCCGTCGAGGGCTCTCGCATCGAGCCGCCGGGAGCGCAAGGTCAGCAGGCCGAGACGGGCCTTTTCCATGAGCGTGAGATGGGGGTAGCGCAGGATCTCGGTTGGAGTGGTGAGCGGGTGGATGGTTTCGTCGATGTAGTAGCCGGTGGATCCCTTGAGCCATACAAGCCGGTCGGCCACCTGCAGCGCATCGAAGAGACTGAGCAGGGCGGTATCGCCGGCAAAACAATGGTGGTAATACTCCTCGATCCAGTAATCTCCGATCCGGTACGAACCGAGGCAGCCGCCCGGAACGGCCCTTCGCTCGAAGAGATCTACCTGATGTAATCCGGCAAGTTCAAGCGCCGAGACCAGGCCGGATAGACCTCCCCCCACAATGCAGACCTTCATCGTTCATCACTATGTCTGAAAATTATAAGAACACTTTTGGGTAATAATGTATACAACGTCTTTATACATAAGCGTCGATATAATTAATTAGTCAATATGAGGGTGTGAAGCTGAATGAGGGTCTTCTTCATAGGATTCGGTCAGGCTGGGGGCAAAATTGTCGATATGTTCATTGAACAGGACAAGCGAATGCAGACCCAGAGTTTCAGGGGAATCGCGGTAAACACGGCGCGCACTGACCTGATGGGACTTAAATACATTGAGCTCAAAGACCGGCTTCTTATCGGCCAGACAGTGGTCAAGGGCCACGGTGTCGGGACCGACAACGTTACCGGGGCGCGGGTGACCGCCGATGAGATTGATGCCATCATCAACGCGATCGACTCGAGGGGGACGCACGATGTCGACGCCTTCGTCATCATCGCCGGTCTCGGTGGCGGAACGGGTTCCGGCGGTTCACCTGTTCTGGCCCGGCACTTAAAGCGCATCTACCGCGAGCCCGTCTATGCGATCGGCATCCTGCCCGCTCCTGAAGAGGGCCGGCTTTATTCGTACAACGCAGCCCGTTCCCTGAGCACCCTGGTGAACGAGGCGGATAATACCTTCATTTTTGACAACAGTGCCTGGAAAAATGAAGGAGAGAGCGTCAAGGATGCCTATAGCCGGCTGAACGACGAGATCGTCCGCCGGTTCGGCGTGCTCTTCCGTGCGGGTGAGGTTGGCAAGGCGGGTGTCGGTGAGATGGTCGTAGATTCGAGCGAGGTCATCAACACCCTGCGTGGCGGCGGCATCAGCACCGTCGGTTATGCCATCAGCGAGAAGATCAGCCCCCGCACGAAGCAGAATCAGGGGCTTCTCTCCGGCCTGATGCGGAAGAAGGAGAAGACCGAGGAGGTGCTGACCGGGGAGGACAAGTCGGCGAAGATCATCGCCCTCGTCAGGCGTGCCATGCTCGGGCGCCTCACACTGCCGTGCGACTACTCGACGGCGGAGCGGGGTCTCGTCCTCCTCGCGGGCCCCCCGGATGAGATGGACCGCAAGGGCGTCGAGAAGTCGAAGAGCTGGGTGGAGGAGAATATCGCCGGCGTCGAGGTGCGTGGCGGTGATTACCCGGTGCAGAGCGATTATATCGCTGCGGTGGTGGTTCTTGCGACGATCGGGAACGCTCCCCGGATCACCGATCTCCTTGAGATTGCAAAGGCTACGAAGGAAGATGTCCTTAAGTCGAAGGAAAAGCGTTCGACCATGTTCGACGATGGCATAGAACCGCTGTTCGAGTGAGGGGGACGATATGAAGGCAAACATCAGTAGATGGATCATTCTCCTGCTGGCACTGGTCTGTGTCGTGCAGGTGGCATCGGCGTTTGAGATCAAGACCCAGACCATCAATCCTGCGAGCGGCGCTCTCGAACCCGGCCAGTCGGTGAATGCGCGTTACGTGGTCACCTACGATATGATCACCGAAACTGCAAACGACGAGTCATTTGAGTTCAGCACCGGGCTGCAGAATGCCGTCTGGGACTTCACCGTCTACCGCGACGGGGTTGCCATCTACACCACCAAAAAGACCGGATACTACCCGGTCCTGACGGAGTTCGAGATCGCCTATGGTGATGGCGATATTGAACTGGATGCTCAGTTGCGCGGCATCGTTCCCTCGAGCGCGAGCGGAAAGGTTCTGGTGACCAAGATCGACCACCTGCGGGACAAAGATGTAAAGGACACTCACTCCGTGACCCGTGATGTGGTGAGTTCGGCCCAGGTTGCGGGTTCCCTCTCCGCCCAGAAGCAGCGTCTCAAGGACCTGAAAGCTGACATGGACGAGAAGGCTGCAGATGGAGTTGATGTCACCACCGTTCAGGCCGAGTACAACGCCGCGAGCCAGGCCCTCACCAGCGCTGCGTCGGCAAGCCCGTCACAGGCAGCAAGTTACATCGCCACCGCCAAGACCGACATAGACGAGGCGATCGCGCTCCTCGATAAGGCATGGGCTCAGAAGTCTGTCGCCGACACCGGCGCGGCGATTGAGTCTCTCGATGGGATGATCACCTACTTTGTCGAGAACCGTTCCATGAGTTCTGACCCGCAGGTGGTCGCCATCATGACCAAGCGCGAGAGCGCCGTCCAGTTCTACTCCCAGGCACAGGACAACCTGAACACCGAGAATTATCCGCTGGCGCGCTCGAAGGCGGGCGACGGCCTGAGTAAGGCGAACGAGGCTCTGGCCGACGCGACCGCTCTCCGAGAGAGGATAGGCGAGGGGTTCGGCCTCGGTGGCGATCTCCTCCTCTACATCGGTATCGGAGTCATCATTGTCCTCATTGTTGCGGGGGTCGTGATCTACCGGAAGAAGACTGGATGGGATGAGCTCGGATAACCCTGGCCCCTCACTCTTTTTCGCACCTCCCCCCGGTTTCCCCATTTTTTGATCAGGTTTCTTTGGCCGATGCTTGCACATTCGGATTGACTTCCGGTGCGCGTTCGATTGTTGCTGGGGAGGTCGCTCGAAAATGCCTCTGCCGGGAGGGGCAGCCACTGAAGACCTTCGGTCTTCTCAAACTCTGTGTCCGGTCACATCTCCCTGGTCTCCACTCGAAACTCTTCGAGTTTCGGCCGGACTGAGGGCGTGTAGATGTCCGGAGTTTGAGCACCGTCAGGTATGAAGGCAGGAACTTGAGAAACTTGGGGCTTGTTGAAAACCTCTCAGGAGAGTCATTGATTGCATTTCAGACACGGATTCCGAGGGGATATCGCCATGACTGCCCCCGCCCCCTTGGGGCGGGGGTTGACGAGGAGTGTTAACACAGTGAGTTTGAGCATCAATGGTATGAGTTGGAGACAGGGGAGGGGGGCACGCCCCCCTCCCCGTCAGCCCCTCCCCCAATGGCGATATCCCCACAGTCCACTGCACCGTGATATTTCTCCTATTTTGACTGCTCTGTTTGTCACAAAGCGAAGGCCTTTGGCCTTCTCTAACTCCTGTCGTTCTGACAGTCGCACCTCGCACCTACGGTGCTCGAACTCCGGCCCTTTGGCCCGTTCCGGCTTGCGCCTAGGGTGCTCCGACGACGCTCCCAGGAGCGTCGTCTTTCGCATGAGTTGACGGTGGAGGCATTAACGAAGTCCCACGCAGACTTCGCATCTTCGTGCCTTCATGTGACCAACCTGTCTACGGATGGCGACGAAATCTCACGCGAACCGCGAAGAAGAGTGGAGGGCATCAGCAGGGTGGGGCACACCCCAAATCTACACCTGTGGTGACTGTTGGGGCCTGCACCATCAGTGATGACGGTGCAACCTCCCGGGCTGCGAACGGCCTTGCGAGTGTCAGGCAGCCGCCCCCGCGGGGACCCTCGAGAAGATCTCAAGGTTTCTGCTCCCCATCTTCCCGTCCCGCAGGAAGTAGTACTCGAGCAGCCTGTCTTTGTTCTCCTCGTAGGAGAACCAGTAGTTCAGCCGGTAGGTCTCTTTCACGTAGCCGTCGAGAGCCGGGTAGGTATCGGCGTCGTGGGTGATCACGACGTCGAAATCTCCTCCGTATATCGTCGACTCGCTCACCTTCTGGCTGTAGTAGGCAAGCTTCGAGGCGCTATCACCACGGTAGTACCAGGGTAGCGGCCAGTAGGAGTCGGTCGCGACCGCCACCTTATCCGCGGCGTCGATCTTTGCAAAGACCTCCCGCAGGTCTTCGGAGTTCTGCACCTGCACGATGGGCTCATTGATATCCGCCGGGGTGAACGCCACATGGAACATCATGGCGACCAGGAAGATCCCTGCCACGACTGCGACGACCGCCTTCTTCGTGGTCATCATATAGACCGCGACGAAGATCATGGGCAGGAGCTGGTGGAGGATCAGCCACGGCACCTTCTCGCCGATGTAGGCGTAGACCGCAAGCGAGAGGAGCATCCAGAAGATGGCGAACCTCGCGAACTCCTTCTGCCGGTCGATCGGCACGAGTTCCCCGCCGCCCGAAAGGATCTCGCGGAGCCGGTCTTTGAAGCCCTGAGTCTGTTCTATGGGTTGGGCTGCAGTCTCAGAGGGCGCTTCTTCCTCTATCTCGGCCGCCCCTTCTGTCCCCCCCGGGCTCTCTGTTTGATTTATCCTCTTCTCCCTCCAGCGGGAGACGATGCCGGGGATATCGACGAACTGCAGGGTCCCGACCACGGCGAGGATCAGGATCGGCACCTCGTAGAGGAGGAAAAGCAGGATGTAGAAGTACGGCGGGCCCCCGAGGCGCTGTGCCTGGTGCATCGAGGTCCAATGCTCGATGGCACGGAGCCACCCGTCCATGAGCACCTCGGGGTGAGCGCCGAACGACGAGTAGAGGACCGCCATGATCCCGACCGCGACGAGAGCCCCGAGTGCGAGATCCCGGATCCAGTGTTTCGGGAGCCTGACCTTTCTCGTCCAGACCAGGTAAAGGAGGTACGCCCCGAAGATCAGGACGATGATCGGCATGTTCTCCTTCGTGGTCATCCCGAAACCGATCGCCGCCCCGGCGATGAGCGCATACTGCATCTTCTGCCGCTCGAAGTAGTAGAGGAGGGCGACGAGGAGCACCATTGTAAAGAAAACGATGAATATGTCATTTCTGAGGAACCGCGAGAAGTAGACCATGTTCGGCGACACGGCGAGGAAGAGTGCCGCGACGATGGTCTGCTTCTTATCGAGATAGCCGAGCCTGTAGACCGGGTAGACCAGCGGGACGAGCAGAGTGCCGAGCAGCGCCGGGAAGAGCCGGCCAATGAGATCGGAGTCTCCAAGAAGTGAGAAGATCCCGGCCGTCATGTAGTAGAGGAACGGCCCATGGTACATGGGGTCATAACTATAGATCCCCTCGGTCAGGAGCCGATAGGAGAACCACGCGTGAATAGCCTCGTCGTGGTGAAATAACTTTAAATCGAGTGCGTAAAAACGGAGAACAATTGTGACCAGAAGTATGAGGAGAAAAAGCCCCTCGAATGAGAGTCGTTCACGGGCCCGTGCCGCGAACACGGCGGCCTTCACGCCGCTCTCACCTCAACTCTCCAGCACAATCTCAATGCCGATGTCTTTCGGAACCTGAATGCGCATCAGCTGGCGCAGTGCACGCTCGTCGGCGTCGATGTCGATGAGCCTCTTGTGCACCCGCATCTGCCAGCGATCCCAGGTTGCGGTACCTTCGCCGTCAGGGCTCTTCCTGGTGGGGACCACGAGTTTCTTCGTGGGCAGCGGGATAGGACCTGCCAGATTGACGCCGGTACGCTCTGCTATCTCTTTGATCCTGTCACAGACCATCTCGATTTTCTCGAAATCGGTTCCGGAAAGACGTATTCTGGCCTTCTGCATGTTAACCACCAAAAAATTATAGGTATCGTCTTATCTCATCTGCTTGGGTGTGATGTCCATGCACACGCCTGCCGCAATGGTGGATCCCATATCACGGACAGCGAACCGGCCGAGCTGCGGGATCTCCTTGACCTTCTCGATGACCATGGCCTGGGTCGGCTTGATCTTGACGATCGCGGCATCGCCGGTCTTGAGGAACGTGGGGTTCTCTTCCTTGACCTGGCCGGTGCGGGGGTCGAGTTTCTTCATGAGTTCGATGAAGGTGCACGCGATCTGGGCAGTGTGGCAGTGGAAGACCGGGGTGTAGCCGACGGTCAGGGCGCTGGGGTGGTGGAGCACGACGACCTGTGCGATGAACTCGTCAGCGACGGTCGGCGGCACATCGGCGGGACCGCAGACGTCACCGCGGCGGATGTCACCCTTGCCGATACCGCGGACGTTGAACCCGACGTTGTCGCCGGGGAGTGCCTGCGGGATCTCTTCGTGGTGCATCTCGATGGACTTGACCTCACCCTCTTTGTTCGCGGGCATGAAACTGACCTTCATTCCCTTCTTCATGATACCGGTCTCGACACGGCCGACGGGCACGGTTCCGATACCGGAGATGGAGTAGACGTCCTGGATGGGGAGACGCATGGGCAGGTTCGTGGGCTTCTCGGGTTCGCTGAGCGCGTTGAGTGCGTCGAGCACCGTCGGGCCCTTGTACCAGGGAGTGTTCTCGCTCTTCTTCGCGATGTTGTCCCCGACGAACGCGCTCATCGGGATGAAACTGATGTCGTCTGGCTTGTAGCCGACCATCTTGAGCAGCTGGGAGAGTTGCTCCTTGACCTCGTTGTAGCGCTTCTCGTCGTACTTGGCGGCATCCATCTTGTTGATGCCGATGATCAGC
>PGYH01000111.1 GCA_002839575.1 Methanomicrobiales archaeon HGW-Methanomicrobiales-6 | reverse complement strand
CGAGAGCCGTTGCGGGGTGATCCCCCGTCACCATCACCACGTCGACCCCGGCGTCGCGGCACCGCCGCACGGCGTCGGGGACATCGGGCCGGATCGGGTCGATGAACCCGATCAGGCCGAGGAGTTCGAGGGGAGGGACCTTTGGGTTCTCCGCGGAGACCGCTCCTTCCGCCCGACCGTGAGCCACGGCAAGAACCCGGTAGCCGCGGGAGGCGAGGGTCTCGAGGTCCTCCTGCACCCGGTCCGGGTCGAGCGGCATGCTGCCGTCCGGCCCGCCGGCCATGGTGCGGCAGGATGGAATGACCGTTTCCGCAGCCCCCTTGACCGCCACCAGGGTCTCCTCCCCCTCCCGGTACCAGACGGCGGCATACCGGCGCTCGGACTCGAAGGGGATCTCGGCGACGGCGGGCGCGCTCTCGCGGATACCGGCAGGGTCGAGTCCCAGCTTGTAGGTGAGCGCGAGGAACGCCACGTCGATCGCGTCGCCCCGGTGCGCCCACCCCCCTTCGTCGGTCCGCTCCAGGGCAGCCTCGTTGCTGATCGTCGCGGCCCGGGCCAGATGCTCCAGCCGGCTACGGGCGGGACCGGATACGGGGCTCCCCTCCTCGCTAACAACCTCTCCCTCGCCCGCGTACCCGGCCCCGGTGACCGAGAACATTTCGCCCGTGGGCAGGGCGACGACCCGGGCGGTCTGCTGGTTCACCGTGAGGGTGCCGGTCTTGTCGCTCGCGATCAACGTGCAGCTCCCGAGACTCTCCACGGCGGCGAGGAACCGGACGATGACGTTCCGCCCGGCCATCCGTGACGTCGCGATCGAGAGCGCGACGGTCAGGGCGACCGGCAGGCCTTCGGGGATCGCCGAAACCGCAAGCGCGACGGCGAGGAAGAAGACCTCAATGGGGGGCACTCCCTGGCCGAGGACGATGATCGCAAGCACCCCGGTGGCGACAAGGACAGCGATGCTGATCTTTCTGGAGAAATCTTCCATGCGCAGGACGAGCGGGGGTTTGCCCATCTCGGATGCCGTGACCGTCTCGGCGATCTGGCCGATTTCGGTGTTCTGGCCGGTCGCGACCACGACTCCCATGCTCCGGCCGGTCATGACGGTGCTGCCGGCATAGAGCATATTCAGACGGTCGGCCAGGGGCAGCGAGGCATCGAGGGCATCCGGACGCTTTTGAATCGCATGCGACTCACCGGTCAGGAGCGACTCGTCAACGGCGAGTGATTGCGCCCTGACGATGCGGACGTCGGCAGGGACGCGGTCGCCCGACTCCAGGACGACGCGGTCGCCGGGGACCAGATCCTCCGCCGGGACAGTCGCCTCCCGGCCGTCCCGCCGCACCCGTGCATGGATCTTGAGCATCTCCTGCAGCGCCGTTGCGCTCCGCTCCGCCTTCACCTCCTGGAACGTCCCGATGACGGCGTTAATCAGGATGACGATGAAGATGAAGACCGCGTCGGTGAAGTCGGCGAAGAGGATGGAGATGATCCCTGCTGCAAGGAGCACGTAGATGAGCGGACTCGTGAACTGGCGAAGGAAGACCTCAAACACCGTCGGAGGCCGCTTCTGCGGGAGGGCGTTCTCCCCGAAGATCCCGCGCCGCCGGGCGACCTCGGCGTCGGGGAGGCCCTCGTCCGGCGAGGCGAGGTTTTCGGCTGCGTCGTCCACCGGAAGGGCGTGCCATGCCGTCGTCCGGGACTCTTCGGGGGAGAGGGATGTGTCCATACGATCATCTCACGGGTCTACGCCACAGGATGCAGGTGCCCCGGAAGAAGAGGTGCACCGGCCATGCCGAACGATCCGTATCAGCAGTAAATCGACCGGAGGGTGAAGTCTTTCCGCCCGGTGAGGCCTGGAATGCCGTCAACACCGATCTCCCGGAACCTACCGGGGACGGTATCCGTCGCCCGCATATAAAAAACCTGCAGACCGGTTTTGAGAGAAGGCCTCTTCCCGGCGGATCACGCGTGGATCATCGTCAGCATCATCTTGAACCGCGTGACGGTGTGGACGGCGTGGGGTTTTTCGGCCGGCATGATGATCAGGTCGCCTGTCTTCATCGGATACTCCTTGCCCGCGATGGTGACGAGGGCCTCCCCGTCGATGATCTGGAGGACGGCGTCGTAGGGTGCGGTGTGCTCCGAGAGGCCTTCGCCCTCGTCGAAGGCGAAGACCGTGATGGTGCCGGACTTCGTGTAGGCGAGCATCCGGCTGACGATGGAACCGGGCTGGTAAGCGACGAGGTCGCGGGGATCGATGATCTGTTCAGTGAGATTCTCTTTCTTCGCTTCAGGCATAGGAGTCCGTTACTCCCTGCAGGGTATTCTGTCTTGCGCCTGAAGCGACGAACAGGCATACAAACTCCTAACCCTTATGGACAGTCTGAAGGTATGACCCACTCTCAAATCCGATCACCGCCCGATCCCCGGTGAGAAGAATATTATAACGGGTGAATGAACTGTTAATGGTCGAAGGTGATACCATTGACAAAGGTGCGACTAACTATTCTGATCTGGGAGGAAGAGGGGACCTATGTTTCAAAGTGCCAGGAACTCGAGGTTGCCAGTTGCGGCGATACTCCGGAAGAAGCGCTGGATAATATCCGTGAAGCGATCGAGCTCTACCTGGAGAATGCAAGAGAACTCGGGATGCTGCAGGACATTGAGCCTATCCTGACATCGCGGCACAAGTTCACCTCGGTCATTGAGGTCGAGGCATGACGAAGCTGCCTCAGATCTCTTCCGATGACGTCATAAAGAAGTTGAAGGCAATCGGGTTCGGTTACGCTCCTCACCGGGGAAAGGGAAGCCACGTAGCTCTCTATAAAATCGGGGACGACGGGAGCAAACTGCTTGTCATCGTTCCTCGACGCGATCCAATTCCCCGCGGGACGCTTCTCTCGATCCTGAAGCAGGCACGCCTTACAAAAGAAGAGTTCCTTGATCTGTAAAAGTTCAGCACCGGAGTCGTCCGGAGAAGATTTGAAAGTCCCATATCCTCACCTTTTTTTCACCCGGCCCACCAAATAGTAAGAGACCCTCCGTGTACTACCACCTCATCCTGACCGACAACTGCAACCTCTGCTGCACCTACTGCCGGGGGAAGGCATTCACCGTCGAACCGCCGGAACTGCCCGATATCGTCATCGACGAAGACCTTCCGGTCGACCTCGATATCGACCTTCCCGACCTTTACCGGTTCCTTGCAAAAGATCCCGACGCCGTGCTGACCTTCTACGGCGGGGAGCCCCTGCTCGCCGCCGATCTCATCCGCGAGATCGCACGCGACGCCCCGGTCTCGGCGCTGATCCTGCACACCAACGGCACGCTTCTCGACCGCCTCGAACCCGGGGTCGTGAACGGGTTAGATACGATCCTGGTCTCGATCGACGGCCCGGAGGAACTCACCGACACCCACCGCGGGGAGGGGACGTTTGGGCGGATCATAAAAAACCTCAACGGCCTCGTGGCGGGTGGATTTTCCGGCGAACTGATCGCCCGGATGACGGTGGCCGAGGATACCGATATCGTGGAGGCCGTGCGCTACCTCACGGAGAACGACCGCTTCTCTTTTGCGGCCGTCCACTGGCAGATGGACGCGAACTTCTGGAACGATTACCACCTGCGGGATTACGCCACGTGGGTGGAGGAGAGTTACAACCCCGGCATCCGGTCGCTCGTCGCGTTCTGGGTCGAGACGATGCGCGACGAGGGGCGGGTGCTCCGGTGGTATCCCTTCATCGGCCCGGTGGAGGATATGCTGTTATCGCGGCCAAGCATGCTCCGGTGCGGGTGCGGCCACGCAAACTACAGTATCATGACCGACGGGCACATCGCCCCCTGCCCGATCATGGTCGGGATGAAGGACTACTACGCCGGACACATCGCCACCGCCGATCCGCTTCGCCTCCCGGTGACGGACATCGGGGGTGCCTGCACAGAGTGCGATATCCGTGACTTCTGCGGCGGGCGATGCCTCTACTCGAACATCACCAATCCCTGGCCGGAGGAGGGGCGGCGGATCGTCTGCGGGACGGTCAGGAACCTCCATTCCGCGCTCTCGACGGCGCTCCCGGAGATCCGGGACCTCATCCGCGACGGGAGAGTCCGGATGGAGGATTTCGCTCACCGGAAGTACAACAGTTGCGAGATTATACCCTGAAAAAAGAATTCAGGAGAAACCGAACCTTATTCGGCGGCATCAAGGAGTTCCCGGGCTCCGTCCACCATGGCGCGGGCGGCTTTCGCCTTTGCCTTCACGATGGCGTGGTTGCTGTCGCCGAGCGCCGCTTCCGCTTCCTGGTAGAGGGTCTCAGCCCGGTCGGTCCGCGCTCTGGACTTCCTGACGTCCTGCCCCTCGGTGGCCGCAAGCTCGACCTCTTCCTGGACGGCGAGGAGATCGCCGTAGAGTTCCTCCAGGAGTTCGCGCAACTCTTCGGTCTTTGCCAGATCCTCCTCTCGCTTCTGCCGGCCGCGCTCGCGGAGAGCCTCACGGGCCTCCTCCTGCCCTTCGAGGATTGACTGGAGTTCGTCCTCCACGTCTTTGACCGCCTGCGCGAGCACCTCGGCGAACGCCGTCCTCTCCTCCCGGGAGGCCTCATAGCCGTCATAGGCCCCGTACGCCCCGCCGGCCGCCGCACCGCCGAGAGCGCCGCCGATGACGTCGCTAACGTCCCTGCCTCCTCGTACGATACCCCCAAGGAGACCCCCGAGGCCCGCCCCGGCGATGGCTCCCGCGATCCCCTTCTTGACCTCTTTATGCTCCCGGTCGACGGTGTAACTCACCCGGACGTTCTCGCGGTCGACCGTGACCTCCATCTGCCCCTCTTCGCCGGTATGCCGGACATCCATCCTCGAAGACGCATCCCCGATATTCTGGTGCGTGATCTCCGTACCCCTGAGCGCGAGCTGCGACATCAGCCGTTCCACGAAATCGCCGTAAAGAGACGATACTCCCTGCCCGTAGTAAATAAACGCCATAGGATCACCCGTTATGGTTTTCGATTGTAGAAGATCGTTTTGTATTCAATAAAAACCTTCCCGGACGCCCCCGGAGGGAACGTCGGCACAGGAGCGGCTCCTCGCAGGGAGAAGCCAACATTCATCCGTCCGGAAGGAAGATTATTTGCAGAGACCCATGACGGCCATCGGACAGATCCTCTGCAGAATTGGCCTCCACCGGTGGGGCAGGAAGCGGGGATACGACGAATATTCCTCAAACGTCATCGAATGGGAGCAGCGATGCGAACGGTGCGGGAAGAGAAAGCGGTGGGTCGAGGTGAAGCAGGACCGGCGGCGGTGAGAATCAGGCGGCGGCACCGGCATCCCGGACCCGCCAGCCGCCTTCCGGCACCAGTATCTCGAACCGTGCCCCTTTCCCGGGCTCCCCGGTCTCCCGGATGGCAAGCCCGGTGGCCGAGAGGATCTCCCGGACGAGAAAGAGACCGAGACCGGTGTTCCTACCGAAGCCACGTATGAATATCTTCTCTTTGTCTTCCGCCGGGATACCAGGGCCGTTATCCTCGATGACGATGATAAGGCTTCCCTCCTGGCGACGGCACCGAACCCTGACCGTCGGGGCCGGTCCGGCATACCGGATCGAATTCTCAAAGAGATTGTAGAATGCCTTCTCCAGCATCGGATCGGCGTAAATCTCGACCCCCTCGACTTCGGCAAGGAGAGTGAGATCCCGGGAGTTGAGGTCCGCCGCCGCACGTGCCACGCATTCTCGAAGTCCCCGGTAATCCGGGGTCCGGACCCCGAGGTCCTGATAGTCCTGGGTGAACGCAATCTGGTGATTGATGAATCCGACGGTCTGTTCCTGCCGGTCCAGGTATCCAAGGAGAACCGGATCGGTGATCCGCTCTCTCATGAACTCCAGGTTGCCCTGAAGGACGGTCAGCTGGTTGAGGATGTCGTGCCGGGTGATGCCGGAGAGGAGGTGCATCTTCCGGTTCGCAGCTATCAGCGCGGCTTCTGTCTGCTTCCGTGCGGTGACATCCCGGACGATGGCCTGAAGACGGCGCGGACCTTTCACGTCCAGCCGGCTCGCGCTCATTTCCACGTCGTAACGCTTCCCGCTCGGTGTGGCGATCCGCCATTCGAAGAACTGCGGTTGCCCGGAATACGCCGCGCGCATCTTCTCGACAACGCTCGTAAGCGCCGGGAGACCGTCCGGCTGAACGGGGCTGGAGAGTTCCCAGGGTTTCTTCCCGATGAGGAACTCCCGGGTACACTGGAACGTCTCGAGGGCTTTTGAGTTGCAGTCGGCGAACCGGTCTTCCTCAAAGATGAATATGGGATCATTTGCCCCCTCGAAGAGGGCGCGGTATCGTTCCTCGGAGTCACGCAGCGCCTGGATGGCACGCCGGCGCTCCACTGCCTGCACGACACGGTGCTCAAGCTCGGCAAACAGGGAGCGGGAGTCGCCTCCTTTCTGGATGTAGCCGTCCGCACCGCAATTGAGCGCCTCCACGACAACCTCTTCGCGGCCGCGCCCGGTAAAGAGAATGAACGGGATATCACCGAAGTGCTGGCGCACCTCTTTCAAGAGTTCGATGCCGTCCATTCCGGGCATCTGGTAGTCAGTGATGATAGCGTCGCAGGCCCGCTCCCCGAGCCGGCTCAGGGCTTCCCGGGCCGAGGAGATGGTCTCGATGGTGAGCGCACCCGAGCGCTCAAGAAATATTTTACCGACTTCGAGAAGGGCTGGTTCATCATCGACATAGAGTACAGAATACTGAACCATCTGCAACGCTTCCAGTTCCCAATAATACCCGAGCAACCATATAATAACTTATCGGAATAGTGCGACGGCGCTGAGATGCATAATTCAGAAGTTAAATCACAAATATAGAGTTTTTTTACCGAAAAGCAGCGCTCCCGAGACCGATCCGTGTACCCCTGTATTATACGACACCGTTCCCGGGGCAAACGGCAACCACTCCAATGTCGATGCCGCTCCAACCGGCCCCGGGGAAGCCCGAACAGAATGGCTCCATCCTGTAGCGTCCGGAAAAACCTGAGGTATCACGTAAGGCGAAAAAGGAGTTATCGCTTGAGTTCCTTCCCCGCAGAGAAGGCCTTTGCGATCACGCCGCCGAATCCGTAGTACTCCTGCCGCATCGAATCGTAGGCGAACGGCCGGATCTTTCCGATATCGGGTTTGCCGTCCTCTCCAAGGACGCTCTCGTCCACCTTCACGTCCAGGATCTCCCCGATGAACTGGGTATGCACGCCGATCTCGACCGTCTGGAGGAGCCGGCATTCGAGGACGACCGGAAACTCCCCGACGTACGGCGCGTTCACCAGGTCACCTTTCACCGGCGTAAGATTGGTCGCGGCGAACTTATCCGTATCCTTGCCGGAGACGATGCCGAAGTAGTCCGCCTCCCTGACGTAGTCCGTCGAAGGTATGCTGATCGTGAACTCGCGCTGCTCCATTAAGTTCGCGTAGGTCTGCCGGGCCTTCTGAACCGAGACCGCCACCGCCGGCGGGCGGGACGAACAGATGCCGCCCCATGCGGCGACCATCGCATCCGGCCGCCCGGAAGCATCGTAGGTCCCGATGATCAGGTCCGGATGAGGGTAGAGGAGTGTCCGTGGGCCAATCGATCGTTTCGTCATGGAGATACGATTCGTACCCTGACCCGGATAAACCTTTTCAAACCCGATACGCCGGACGGGAAGAACGGGAGAGAGGAGGGGGGCAGGTCACGCGGCACCCGCCGGCCCCATCTTCTGCTCCTGCACCGAGCGGTAGAGGAAGTAGCCGACGATGGCGAATGTCGCCACCGGTGAGAGCCAGGCGGGGATATGGAACCCGAAACTGGAACCCGAAACTGTCCGCGAGCATGATCGTCCCGAGCACCAGGATGGAGTACATCGCCCCGTTCTTGAGGTAACAGTAATTCCGGATCCGGTCGACGCCGCGGACAGTCAGTTCCCTGACCACGACCGCCCCGATGCCGTTGCCTATCAGGATGAGCGGGACCGAGAGGGTGAAGGCGAACGCACCGATGACGCCGTCGATAGAGAAGGTCGCGTCGAGGACTTCGAGATAGGCAACCTTCGAGAGATCCGACATCCCCGGCTTCCGGAGCCGGGCCTCCTGCACCTCGGCGTTCTGCCTGAATCCGTGGACAATGAAGAAGGCGGTCGACCCGAGCACGGCCGCGAACCCCATCATGACGTTGACCTGCAGGGCGAACCAGACAAGGATCGCAAGCAGGATCGAGACGACAGCGTAGAACCAGACGCTCTGCCGGGAGAAGAACCGTTCGCTCCGGAGTCCGCAGGTCTTCTCCTCCACGAAGAGCCAGTGGAAGAAGAGGAAGACGAGGAACGTCCCTCCGAAGATCAGGAGGATCGGGGCCGAACTCTCGATCGCCTCGGTGACCGCGAGATCGTTTGAAAACGTCGCGAGCAGCGCATCGACAGGACCGAGCGACGGGGTCATCGCCCAGACGATCAGCCACGGCAGGAGCCCCCTGACGACGAAGACTGCAAAAATCAGGCCCCAGAGAAGGAACCACCTGCGGGCCTTCTCCCCCATCGTCGCGAGGACGTCGGCGTTTATGATGGCGTTATCGATGCTTGAGACAATCTCGAAGACCGAGAGACCCGCTACGGTAAGAACGATCAGCAGCCAGTCCATTTTGTGTGGTGTACAATCTACCGCTGATTGCATATAAGGGAAGGCGGCCGGGCCGGGCGGTACGGGTTACGTTCATATACCATACCGGCATGAATCAGTCGCCGTCAACGGAGGAAACAGATATGGGACTTGTGAAGTGCTGCCGCGAGCAGGTGGTCGCCGTCTCGCCGGACACGCCGGCAGTGGAGGTGGCGAGGATCATGGGGGAGAAGAACGTCGGAAGTGTCGTCGTCGTCACCGGCGATAACCGCCCCACGGGCATACTAACCGACCGCGATCTTGCAATCCGGGTCATGGCGCAGGAGAAGAACCCGGGCGAGATCCGGGCGGAGGATGTCCTGACCCGGGACGTGATCACGTTCCAGGACAGCATGGGGATCTACGAGGCCATCCAGAAGATGACCGATGCAGGCATCCGGAGGATGCCGATCGTCGACGACGCCGGGAAGCTGATCGGGATCGTCACCATGGACGACATCGTCCGGATGCTCGGGGAGGAGATGGCCGCAATTGCAAAGAATATCGAGAAACAAAGCCCCCCCATGCAGAAGCCGAGCGCGCCCATACCCATGTGAGGGGGCCGAAACCCCCTTTTTGGATGTTGGCCGCGAGTCCGGCCACCTATCCGGTGGCGAAGACTACGGCCTCCCCGGACTGGTTCATCGACCCCTCTATCGCCCGGACCATCTCCTCCCAGGTCGCCCCGGGCGCGAGCGCGAGATCGAGGTCGAGTGCATACACCCTGAAGAGGTACGCCTCGGCCTCCCCGGTCTCCGGGCAGGGACCCCGGTAGCCGATGCTGCCGAAGTCGTTCGTCCCCTGGACGGCATGGAGCGGCGATTCCACCACCTCCCCTTCCGGGAACCCTTCCGGGATCCGCGGGACGGCAGGGAGGTTCCAGAGGACCCATGCCACCTTTGACGGCCCTTCCTCGGGGCTCGTTGTCGCAAGAATTGCGAGCGATTTGATGTTCGGCAGGATCCCCTCGACCCGGATCGGGGGCGACCGGTTCGCTCCTTTGCAGGTGTAGTCCAGAGGAAACTCATCGAAATCCAGTTTTACTACCAGTTTTTGCGTCATGCCAGGCTCCGTCGACACTCTCCTTCCGGAACCATGGTATAAAAAGGGTGCGTGCGGTCACCGGGAGTACATGGCGGCGGTCTCGCCGAACCCGAGGACATGCCCCTGCATCGCGGCGATGAGGTCGTGCTTGCCTGCGCCGGCCGCCAGATCAAGCATGGCATCGAGCCCGTAGACCTTGAAGAGGCAGCGGTGCGTCTCGCCCGGAGGGGGGCAGGGGCCGCGCCAGCCGAGGGTTCCGTAATCGTTCGTCCCCTGGAC
>PGYH01000110.1 GCA_002839575.1 Methanomicrobiales archaeon HGW-Methanomicrobiales-6 | reverse complement strand
GGACGCTCACGACCGGAAGGCTCGAGGTGGACGGCGTGGTCGGGTTCGGGGTGCCGGCGACCGAGGTGCTCGCCGCCGCCGCGGCGCTCGAATCGCGCTCCGGCCACCCGATCGCGGAGGCGATCCGGCGGCGGGCGGAGGAGGAGGATGTTCTTCTCCCGGACGTCGAGGAGTTCGTCTCGATCGCGGGAAGAGGCGTCCAGGGTCGGATCGGCGGTGAGACCTGCCTCCTCGGAAACGCTGCACTCTTCCCGGACGCCGCCGGCGGGGCATGGCGGCAGGAGTACGACCGCCTGGAGGGGGAGGGCAAGACCGTCATCCTCGCCGGCACCGATTCGGGCGTCTTCGGGCTGATTGCGCTCTCGGACGTCATCAAGAAGGATGCCGAAATGACGGTCGCCCACCTCCGGGCCCGCGGCATCCGGACGGTGATGCTCACCGGGGACAACGAGCGCGTGGGAGAAGCGGTGGCCCGCCGCATCGGGATCGACGAGTGCCATGCCGGGCTCCTCCCGGAGGATAAGGTCGCGATGGTCGAACGGCTGATGGACCGCTACGGGCTCGTGGTGATGGTCGGCGACGGCGTGAACGACGCGCCGGCGCTGGCCCGGGCGAACGTCGGGGTCGCGATGGGGGCGATCGGCTCAGACGTCGCGATCGAGGCGGCCGATATCGTCGTGATGGAGGACGACATCTCACGGGTCGCCTACCTCGTCGCCCTCTCGGAGAAGACGGTCTCGGTCATCCGGCAGAACGTCACAACGGCGCTCGTAGTGAAACTCGGGATCGCCGCGCTCGCGGTCTTTGGGCTGGTCACCCTCTGGATGGCGGTGGCGTTCGGCGACATGGGGCTCTCGTTCGCGGTCATCTTAAACGCGCTGCGGATAGGCCGGCCGGATACCGGCAATCCGCCGTGAAACCAGAACGGGCGCCGGAAAAAGAAGAGAGGATCTACTCAAAGAGAACGGTCTTCTCCGGCGTCCACGCCGGATCGATGAACGAGAGGATCGTCGTCGTCGAACCGGCGGCGTTCCGGGTCTCTTTCACCAGGTCGGGCGGGACGTACGCGGCACTCCCGGCAGGGACCCGGATTGCTGCGCCGTCGGGCGTAGCGACCTCGATCTCCCCTTCGATCACGTAGAGGAGGTCTGAAGAGCCGTTGATACCGTCATATCCAAGATACCCGCCCGGGAGGAGTTCAGCGTATGCGAGGCTGTAGCCGACCGGGATCGCCGTCTCGTTCATCAGCACCGGGTTCAAGAGCGTGTAGACCGCCACGCCGGACTCAAGGTTCCACTCGATCCCGGTCCGGGGATCGGCGACGACGATCGGTCTTTCATCCGTCACGATATCGAGCGTGTCAAGGCCGTCCCCCCAGATCTCGATTCCAGCGGTGAAGGGCGGCTGGACCACCGTGAGGTAACGAAGGTCGGCGTCCCCGACCGAGGCTATCGACTGCAGCACCCCTTCCGGCAGGAGGACGGTCTCCCCCTCGCGGGCGGTCACCGTCTCGTTGTCGCAACGGATCTCCGCCGCGCCGGCGATCACGTAGACGAGTTCCGTCGTCCCGATCAGCCGGTGCGGCGGCGTCGCGTTGCCGGGCGGGATGGCGACGCAGCCCATGCTGTAGTTCGCCTGGATCTGCGGCGTCTCCGCACCGATGATCCCGGCGTAGGTCGCCCGGCCGTCGAAGATGGGGGCCGGGTTAGCCGGGGTGATCAGCACGATCTCCGCCTCCGCCGGAGGCTCGCTTGCGGTGAGGCACCCGGCAGAGAGGAGCATGCAGGATAAGAGAAGAGGAACAACCCTGTACATGGTACAGTGTCCGCGACAGAGGGAATAAACCCGATCGATCGCGTCAGGTAGACGTCTGGCGCGATCCGGATTCACCGTAGGGGATACCGGTCCGGGGCTTATCCCCCGGCCTTCCGGAGGGTGAACCGGAACGCCGTGCCCATCTCCGGGTGCCCGCAGACCCGGTCCTCGGCCCAGATCCTCCCGCCGTAGCGTGCAGTGAGCATTCGGCAGATCGAGAGCCCGAGACCCTGGCTCCCCCGCCGGCCGCCCTCCCGCTCGAACCGGAAGAAGATCGTCTCCTTCGCGTCCTCCGGGATACCGGGGCCGGTATCGGCAATGGTGATGATGACGGTCTTCTCATCCAGGTCCTCGACCGTCACCGTGACCCCGACGCCCGGCCCGCCGTGCTTCGCGGCGTTGCCGATCAGGTTCGTGAAGACCTCCGGCAGGAGATCGTCGGCGAGGACCTTCACGAGCAGCCCCTCGTAGCGGATACAGAGGTCGGGGAAATGCGCAATCTCCTCCCGGATCACGGCGTCAAGGTCATGAGGCGTAAGCCCGGCCCGGGTCTCGTGGATCTTGCGGAGAGTGGCGACGTTTGCCGTGATCTCGATGCTCTTCTTGATCCCGGCCTTCAGCTTCCGGGCGTGCCGCGCCGGCTCTCCCTCGAGCTCGTCGATGAGGATATCGGCATAGATGTTTGCGACGTTGTCCGCGTTCCGGATATCGTGGGTGAGGATATCGAGGTAGAGGTTCGCCTCCCGGTTTGCCACCTCAAGCCTCCGGTAGAGCATCCCCCGCGTTATGCCGGCCCCGATCTCCCGGCCGACCGCTTCAAGGAGCGCGCGCTCGTCGGGGGAGAACGATCCCCGGTCCCTGCTCCCGATGATGAGCGCCCCGACGACGTCGGACTCGACGACGAGCGGGATGCAGGCGAGTGCGGCAAACCCAAGTTCCCGGAGGAGAGGTGACCCGGGGGCGTTCCGGCCCTGCTCAAGGTAGCAGGGCATGCCGGCGTCGAGGGTGTCGGCGAACGAACCCCCCCGGGTCCTCTCTGCCTGCTCCAGGCACGTCTCGGGTATGTTCCTCAGGCACCGGAGCGTGGCCTCGCCCTGCCCGGCATCGAGGCGGCAGATAGCGCCGCCGTCGTAATCAAGCAGGTCGAGCGTCTGGCCGAGCGCCGCCTCAAGCAGTTCGTCCAGCGTCCGGGCCGACGCGGATGTGCCGATGATCCGGTTCAGCAGCAGGAGGTAGCGGTTTCTGGCCTGCAGTTGCTCCTCCGCCTGTTTCCGGTGGGTGACGTCCCGCATAACGACCTGGACCGCGGGCCGGCCCTCATAATACGTCCGTGTGCCCCTCCCCTCGATGGGGACCGTCGTCCCGTCAAGCCTGATGACCGGCAGTTCGATGAGCGGCGTCTCCTCTCCCTGGAGATCCCGCGTACTGAAGGCCGCGACGGTATCCCGGGTTTCCGGGTGGACGATATCGAGGATACCCATCCCGATGACCTCTTCGGAGCGTGAAGCCCCGAGCAGTTTCAGGCCGGCGGGGTTGATGAAGAGGATCTCCCCGTCGCGGTGGATCAGGGTCGCCTCGGCGGAGAGTTCCACGAGCGATCGGTATTTCTCCTCGCTCTCGCGGAGCTGCGCCTCCATCTTCTTCAAGGGAGTGATGTCCTGGACCCCGGCAAAGAATCCCCGGCTGTTGCCGTCGGCGTCGACGATCGGCGTGGTCGCCATCAGCGTGTGGACGCGGACACCGTCACTGCGGATCAGATCGATCTCAAAGATCTCCCGTTTGCTCTGGCCCAGGTTCTGCAGGTAATCTCCCAGGCATTCGGCGCCCGCCTCGTCGACGAACAGAGAGACCGGCGCGCCGACGATCTCGGCGACCGGGTAACCGACGATCTCGGCCATGCGCTGGTTGGCGAAGACCGCAATGCCCTCCCTGTTGATCAGCCCGATCCCCTCGTTGAGGTTCTCGACGAGGGTCCGGTACCGGTCCTCGCTCTCCCGCAGGATATCTTCCATCCGCACCTGACTGGTGCAGGGAAGGGCCGGAGCGCCGCCCAGAATCCCGGAGGAGGCGGGAGAGAGGCGGATGACCCGCATGCCCCGGAACGGCCCCGCGTCAACGGCCCTGCACGAGCAGCGGAACCGCTCCCTCCCATAGCCCGGCGACAGCAGCGTGCACAGAACGTCGGCAGCCCGGGTGTCGGCGTCGAGGGATGCCAGGACCGCCGCCCTGGACGGCTCCTCGCAGATCCGGGGTACCAGGACCCGGCGGATGAACTGAACTGCATCCATCCCGGAGAGCGCATCCCGGCCGATGCCAAGCAGGTGCCGCAGATACCTGTTGACGCAGGCTATCCGGTTATCGGGGCCGACGACAAGCAGCCCCTCGTCGAGCGCATCCAGAATAGCGGAGAGCGCGAGGGTATCGCCGTATACGGGCTTGCGTACGTGCATTGGCCGGGACCACCTTCCTTTCTACTCTCGGGGACTTTTATATCCTGTACAGATAAAATGTTCCCACGCGATTCAGACGCATCCAGGCTATTTTCGGAGGAATTTAAGGGAATTTTTCCACTCGTGTGGATGGATCTGTTCGATTACGTGGAGTATGCTGTCCTCACGGCTTTATAAACCTACCCATTTGCTCCGGGAGTGCCCGTGCTCTCCCCATCGACGGATACGCGATTCAACTGCTCCTGCAGCTCTGCACGGCCGGCTGCCCCCGGCCGCGAAGGTGCATGCGGCCTCGTTGTGCCTTCGCCGCCGGTATATTTACATTGCCGGGAGACCTGCATCTCCTGCCATGGGCGGATGCATGCACCCGCACCGGGACGGGTCTTGCCGCCGGGCGACGGAGACGCTCCGGCAGCGTTACGCGCGGGACAAAACTGTCGAAGAGGAGAGAGCGGCGGGGAGGGGTTGATACGGACCACGACCACGGGCAGTACGAGACGCAAATCGTGGAGGCGAGCCGGAAGAAGCCGCCGGAGACCCGTGGTCCCGCCCCGCACACCCACCACGCCCTCGGAGACTTCCGGCGGCGGTTTATCGTCTCGACGATCCTGACAATCCCGATCCTCCTCCTCTCGGAGCCGGTCCAGAGGCTCCTCGGGTTCACCATCCGGTTCCCGGGCTCGGACTACCTCCTCCTCGGTCTTGCGACCGCCGTCTACCTCTACGGCGGCTGGCCGTTTCTCTCCGGCATTGTGCGCGAACTCCGGGCGCGGATGCCCGGGATGATGACGCTCATCGCCGTTGCGATCACCGTCGCCTACGTCTACAGTTCGGCGGTCGTCCTCGGTCTCGTCGGGGGAGAGGGGTTCTTCTGGGAACTCGCCACCCTGATCGACATCATGCTCCTCGGGCACTGGGTGGAGATGCGCTCGGTCCTCGGGGCGTCGCGGGCGCTCGAGGAGCTGGTCCGGGTCATGCCTTCAGAGGCGCACCTCCTCCGGGACGGCGGCACCGAGGACGTGCCCGTAGACCGGCTCAAACCGGGCGACCGGGTCCTCGTCCGGCCCGGGGAGAAGGTGCCGGTGGACGGCACGGTGGCCGAGGGAGCAACAAGCGTCAACGAGGCGATGCTCACCGGGGAGTCGAGCCCGGTGGAGAAGCGCCCGGGCGACGGGGTCATCGGCGGGGCGATCAACGGCGAGGGCTCGATCGTCGTCGAGGTCGAGAAGACGGGGGCGGAGACCTACCTTGCGCAGGTGATCGACCTCGTGCAGAAGGCGCAGGAGAGCCGGTCCCGGACCCAGGACCTCGCCGACCGGGCGGCGTTCCTCCTGGTGGTGATCGCCCTCTCGGTCGGTGCGGTGACGTTTGCAGCATGGTTCGCCCTCGGAGAGGGTACCGGGTTTGCGGTGGAGCGGGCCGCGACCGTGATGGTCATCACCTGCCCTCACGCCCTCGGGCTTGCCGTCCCGCTCGTGGTCGCGGTCTCGACGGCCCTTGCCGCACAGTCCGGGTTCCTGATCCGGGACCGGAGCGCGTTTGAGCGGGCAAAAGACCTCACAGCAGTCGTCTTCGACAAGACCGGCACCCTGACGGAGGGGCGGTTCGGGGTCACGGACGTCCTCGCCTTCGCCGGCGCGGCAGAGGAGGATGTGGTCCGGGCGACGGCATCGGTGGAGGCGCACTCCGAGCACCCGCTCGCGCGGGGGGTGGTCAGGAGCGCGGAGGAACGGGGCATCTCTCTGCTCCCGGTCGAAGGTTTCCGCGCGATCCCGGGGGTCGGCGTCGAGGGGAAGGCCGGCGGCCGGGCCGTCCGGGTCGTCGGCCCGGGCTACCTCGCGGATCGGGGGATCGCGGCCGGGGACGCGATCGCGCTCGCCGATATCATCCGGCCGGAGTCGGGAGACGCCATCCGCCGGCTCAAGGCGATGGGTATCCGGTGCATGATGCTGACCGGCGACAACCGTGACGTCGCGGCGTGGGTGGCGGGGGAACTGGGTCTTGACGAGTTCTTCGCCGGGGTCCTGCCCCATGAGAAGGCGGAGAAGATCCGGGAGGTGCAGCAGCGCTACCGGGTGGCGATGGTGGGCGACGGGATCAACGACGCCCCCGCGCTCGTCGAGGCCGATGTGGGGATCGCCATCGGGGCCGGGACCGACGTGGCCGTCGAGAGCGCCGATATCGTCCTCGTGAGGAACGATCCCCGGGACGCGGCGGCGGTCATCGACCTTGCAAAGAAGACCTACCGGAAGATGTTCGAGAACCTCCTCTGGGCGACGGGCTACAACGCCGTCGCCATCCCGCTCGCCGCCGGTGTGCTGATCGGCGCCGGGATCGTCCTCACCCCGGCGGCCGGGGCGGTGCTGATGAGCGCAAGCACCGTGATCGTCGCGATCAACGCCCGGCTGCTCCGGGTGTCAGTACTTCGCTAATTTTCGAACCAGCATATTCTCTGCCGAACCCGGAAACCCGCACAAAAACGAAAGATTTATATCGTTTGCAGGCGCCCCCTCATGCCTTTTGCCAAAAGCAAGAAGACGACCTGCAGAAAGAGTAACGACCTCAAGCCGAAAGAATGTTGTGCTCACGCCATTGCGGCGCTGGACCAGCACCTCACCATCCCGATCCAGGGTCGGCTCACCCAGACCGACCTGTTTCAGGCTCTGGTCGGCATGGCCGCGATGCAACAATCGATTCACTCGATCACCGGGTTTTTGGAGCATGTACCCTGTGAGACGTCATTTCGCTATCATCTCAACAAACTGGCTATGGATGATCTGGAGCAGAAGAGCACTGCTATCCTCACCCACCTCGTGCACCACGTCCTGAAACCCGGGAACGCGTATCAGTTTGCGATTGACTACACCAACGATCCGTACTACGGGAAGACTTCCGACGAGAACGAATCATATATCCTCCGAAGCAAACGCAAGCAATCGACGAACGAGTTCTACTCCTACATCACCCTCTACGTGACCACCAGAGACCGGCAGGTGACGTTGGCCGTGTATCCGGTGCGGCAGGGGATCGCAAAGGTTGGGTACATCGCCCGGTGCCTCGACCGGATTGCCGAACTCGGGCTCAAGGTCGAGGTCCTCTGCCTGGACCGGGAGTTCTATACCCGGAAGGTCTTCGGGTTTCTGACCCAGGTGCAGGTACCGTTCATCGTTCCCGTCAAGAAGCAGAGCAACCGCATGAAAGCACTGCTCCAGGGGACGCAGTCCCGGTATGCCGAGTACCGGATGAGAGGAAAACCATCACTTCCCCTGACGATTGCCATTGCCGTGAAGTATGCGAAGGGGAGACGAGGAAAATACGGCGCTGAGAATCTGGGCTACGTTGTCGGCGGTATTGCCTGGCATCCGCTCCGGGTGCACCGGATCTACCGATCACGGTTCTCGATCGAGGCATCCTACCGGATGCGCAACCAGGTGAAACCCAGGACGAGCACAAGAAACCCCGTGATTCGGTATCTCTATGCAATCATCTCGTTTCTGCTGAAAAACGTCTGGATCGCTCTCTTATGGATACATTTCTCGCCGGTGAAGCAGGGACCGCGAACGATTGAAATGCGCGCGTTTCGATTCGATGCTTTTCGACTCATAATCTGGGAAGCGATCCGGGCATCGATGGGGATGGTGAAAGGAATTACGGTGTTGCGGCAACGGGTTTAGAGAAAGGATGGTAGAACAAGGTCAAACAGAAGGAGAGGTGAGGGAGATTTAGCGAAGTACTGGGTGTAGGGACGGCCCCTGCATCACCGCCGGGGTGATTGATTGAACCGGGAGGTTCAATGCGGTCAAATAGGGGAACGGAGTGAGTATCTACCGGAGACGAGTTACTCATGAAACGAGACACGACAATCCGAATCTTCTCCCTCTTCATCGCCCTCGCCGTGGTGGTTCCTGCCGTGCAGGCCGCCCTCGTCGTCGATGCAGGGAGCGACCGCACGGTGCTCGCCGGTGAGCCGGTCACCATCCTCGCGGCCTGCAGCGACACCGATGCCTTCGATGCAATGAACCTCTCCGCTTCCGTCGACTGGAACACGGGAACGACGGAGGCGGAGATCGTGGCGGAGGACGAGCATAACGGCACCGTCCGGGCCACCTACACCTACCTCGCCGCCGGCACCTACGCCGCCACGGTGAAGGTCGAAAACAACGCCACCGGCGCCGTCGCCTGCGACACCCTGAACGTGACCGTGAAGGCGCAGACGGCGGAGGTGAAGGTCGCCCCGAAGACGCTGAACCAGAAGAGCAACGGTATCATGACCATCTTCATCAACGTTGCTGAATGGCTCGGGTTTGCCGGCGCCGACCGCACGAACGTGACGGTATCGGACCCCGCGGAGTTCGCGATCGGGAACGCAACGCCAGAGAAGGTCAACTTCTGCGCAAAAGACGGCGGCACGCTCATCCTGAAGTACCGGCGGCAGGACCTCGACCTGAACGAAGGTGACAACAACCTGACCGTGACCGGCAGCGCCGTGACCGAGGAGGGTAATGTCTCGGTGGCCGGCACCGGTGCCGTATCCGTCATCAAGGGCAAGAACGACGACGGACACGCCCGGGCCGCGATGGCGAAGAACCAGAAAGAGTTCCGTGAAGAGCAGCAGAAATCCAACGGGAAAGCAAACGGACGGGCGCCGTAACGGCGCACCGGAGGGTGCGGGGGACACCCTCCTTCCTCTTGTTACCATAAAGGCCCGGACAGGGGATCAATTCTCTTATCGCTTATCGGGGCAACCTATGTGCATGGGACGCTACACCAGCGGCGACGTCATATTAGCCCCCGTGCGCATCGGGGGAGGGGGCGAGCGGAAGGTGCGCCCGGTGGTGGTCGTTTCTGCAGGAGAGGACGGGACCCTGCTCGTCTGCCCGGTATCGAGCAGCCCCTCTACCGACGGAATTTCCGTCTCACTCTCGCTCCACGACTTCGCCCGCGGCGGGCTCGACCTCTTTATCGAGAGCTACGCGCTCGCCGCACACGCCGCCACTATCCGGGCGGCGGAGGTTGTCGGGAAGAAAGGCACGCTTATACCGGAGACATTCGCCGCCGTCCGGGAGGCCGTGCCGGGGGTGTACAAAAAGAGGGGGCGGTGATGAATGGGTTTTCCCCGGGTTGTTCCCGTGCAGTGGATCGTAGGGGACTGCGCAACTCGCACCTCCGGTGTTCAAACCCCGTTTCTCGCACCTAACGGTGCTCACGTTCGCTTTCGCTCACGCCTCGAAAAACTGCGGGTTTCTCGAACTCCTGTCCTACGGACAGCGCTTCGATGCACTGACACGGATTTCAAGGGGATATCGCCATTCGGGGGAGGGGCTGACGGGGAGTGCGACGGTTCGTAGAACCGGAGCTCGACCACCGTCAGGTGGGAGGGGGGTCTCCCCCCTCGAAGAACTTCGTTCTTCTCATGCTCCCTTCGGTCGCACTCCCCATTGTCCCCACCCCCCGTTGCGATACTTCCACGGTCCACTGTATCGGGATATTCCCTCGCTTCACTCGTTTTGTTCTCGTAACTTGCACCAAATGGTGGTCTGGGTGAAAATCGTGTCTGGGAACGCAACTGAACAAAACGGCGTTCCCGGTATAACTACGATCCTATGAAACAACTGTGAAACCACAACAGGCCTTCAGAGTTCGTACCGCTTCACGAACTCCCGGATCTTCCGCGACTCCATCCATTCCCGGTCCAGCCGGTTGATCTGCATGTTGATTCTGCGGACCTGTTCGCGGAGTTTCTCTGCGGTCTCCTCGTCGTCGAGCAGGTCCGCAACACCCATGACCACCTGGAGCGGGTGGCGGACATGATCGGCAAGGATTGCGAACTGCGCGATATTACGCTCGGTCATATCGAACGCCTGCTCACGGAGCCGCTCGTACAGGATCCGCTCGGAGATGTCCCTGCCGATAGCCTGGAACCCCACGATCGCCCCCTTCTCGACGATAGGCGACTCGTTCAGTTCCAGTATGACGGTCTCGCCGTCCTTCCGCCGGACCTCGGCCTGGAGCCGTTCGACCTGCTCGCCCCTGGACACCTTCCGGCGCCCCCGTTCCCAGGCTGGAATGCTTGATGTGAGGATGTAATCCTCCCACTCGGTTCCTACCATCTCCTCGGGAGCGTACCCGAGTATCCGCTCCACGGCCGGGGAGACGTAGGTGATCCCCCGGTCGTGATAGTAGGTGCAGATCATATCGAAACTCCGCTGGGCAATCCCCCGGAACATCTCCTCGCTCTTCTCGAGCGCCTCTTCTACATGCAGCCGTTCGATGATCCGGCCGAGCCGCCTTGTGATGGAGTCAAGCAGCATCTGCTCTTCCGGCAAGAACGGCCCTTCGGCCCTCACGGGCTTATCGGAGATGTACCGGACCTCGATCTTGCCGACCTGCACCCCATGAACGACGATCGGGCTGCTCTGCTTCCAGGGGGTCTCTACCGGATCGCCGCACCAGTAATCGCAGCCGTAGACGATGATCCGCACCGCAGTATCATCCGGGTACTGCCAGCCCAGGGGAAGGGTATCGGCAACCGCCTGCAGGAGCGTTTCAAGCGTTATTCCCGGAACCTCGACGAGGTGTGAGATGGTGTACAGGCACCGGAGTTCGTCCATCCGTTTCTTGAGTTCGTGCGTCTTCTCCCGGAGCGCCTCCTCCACACGGTTCCGTTCCGTCACATCGAAGGCTATCCCGGTAACGCCGGTAATCCTGCCCTCCGCATTTCGGAGCGGCTTTAACGTCAGGTCCCGGATGCGCTGATCACCCGTGACGGGGAACGTCACCGCCGCCCGCACGGTCTCTCCCGTCTCAAGAACCCGGCGTTTGAGCGCGGTAAGAAACGCGGCGCTGTCGGGAAAGGTGTCCTCATCCCGCATACCGATAATGGACGTATCTGTAAACCCGAGCTGCTGGTTGTACGACCAGGTGTAGCGGAGATCCGTATCCTGCGCAAAGATGACCACCGGCGATTGGTCGAGCGCGACCCTGAAATGGTGCGCGTCCAGGTCGGCGGTGGCATCCCGTATCTTGATAAGCCGCTGCTCGTCAGAGACCGGTTTGCCCGTGATCGAGAGCCAGCGCCGGATGCCGTCGGGGGTCCGGGCACGGTAGAGGTGGGCGGGGAGATCTGCACCGTTTTCCAGGGCCTGCCGGAGCAGCCGTGCGGAGGCTTCATCCTCGAAGGTCGGGAGAAGGTAGGTGCCGAAGAGATCCCGCACGTCCATGCCGATGGCGTTGTCCTGCTGGATCCCGAGAGTCCGTGCGAGTGCCGGGTTGTACCAGCTGACCTTCCGGTCATCGTTTACCACAAGAAGGCCGTCTTCAAGAGCGTCGAAGACTGCAGGGTCACAGGGTGACCGTTCATGATGCGAGTCAGTCATAGCCCACCGGCGCTGGAACGCTATCGCTGTAATGCTTGTGCTCCGTGGACGGTAAAAAAGGTTACTATCCGATCTGGGGATAAATACCAGATTTCTATGCTGATCCGGAGATTTCGGCGGCGTTCGCGGTTTCCCGAATGCGCGGGCTATGGTACAGCACGCCGGGCAAAAAACCGGGTGGGGAGGGGGCTGCAGGCCGGCAGCCATCCCCGTCGGCATGGATGAGTTCCGTCACCGGGAAACACGAAGGTATCCCGGGCCCGCGATAGAGCAGTGACCGGTGCGGCTTCCCCCCAACACATAAATACCATCGGCGAGCCGTAGGGGGCTTTATGATGGCGGATACAGAGTCCATCGAGATATTCTCCGTGATCCGGGAACGCCGGAGCGTCAGGAACTACACCGGCCGCGAGGTCCCGGACGAGGCCCTCCGGGCGATCATCGCTGCGGGCATCCAGGCCCCGACCGCTCTCGGGCTTCAGCCCTGGCAGTTCGTGGTCGTGAGAGACAGGGACCTGATGCGGCGGGCGTCCGACTACTGTAAGCCGATCCTTATAGAGAAGATCGGGGAGGAGTCCCGGCCGGGGACGGAAGAGTTCCTCGCGGCGCTCAAGACTCCTGAGTTCAGCATCTTCTACAACGCCCCGGTGCTGGTCCTGGTCCTCGGCGCCCGGGATGTCGCATCGAGCGTCCTCGACTGCACGCTCTGTGCGGAGAACATGATGCTTGCCGCCTGGGCGCTCGGCATCGGCAGCTGCTGGATCGGGGCCGCGGCCCTCATCGAGCAGAACCCCGAGATCCTTGCGGCGATGAAGGTCCCCGGCGACCACCAGATCGTGGCGCCGCTGATCTTCGGCTATCCCGCCCCCCTGTCAGCGAAACCGGCACGCCGGGAGCCGCGGATAACGTGGGTTCCCTGACCAGGACCGGTAGTGACCGCAAAAGGAAGCAGGTATCACGGCCTTCGGCCCATCGCAACTCGAAGCCCAAGGCTTCTCAAACTCCTGCCGCCTACGATGCTCGCGCCAGTCGCACCTCACACCTTCGGCGCTCAAACTCCTGCCGGGACGCCAGTCGCACTCATGAATCGTTGCGATTCTCGCCTACGGTGCTCACGCGTGACGTTGGATTGCGTCCCAGACGCGGATTCCGAGGGGATATCGCCCTGGGGGAGGGGCTGACGGGGAGTGCGAGCGTAGCGAGCTTGAGCACCGTTAGGTGCGAGGGGGGCTCGCCCCCTCCCCTGTTCCCACAGTCCACTGCATCGGAATATTTCCCTCGCTTCACTTGATTGTCGCACAACGATGGCCTTCGGCCCATCGCACTTCGAAGCCTAATGGCTTCTCAAACTTCAGACATTGTCCGTCGCGCCGTCCCGGCAATCGCGCTCCGGAGCGTCGCTCTTCGCAAAGACGAGTTCGGTTGTGAGTTCCGCCCTCCGCTTACCCGGCGGCAGCGCACGCGACCGCTTCCGCCGGGATGATCGGGAGCGTGATCCGCCGCCGGTCCCGGACAAGCGTCAGGGTTGCCGGCTCCGCGATGGGCCAGGTGGCGAGGAACCGGTGCAGGTCGTCGACGCACGTCACGCACGTCTCGTTGATCGCGACGATCAGGTCTCCGCCGCGGAGCCCGGCCCGGCCGGCGGGGCTTGCCCGGCTCACCGAGACGACCTCGACCGCCTGGTTCGCGGCGAGGCCGAGCGCCGCAACAAGGTGCTGCGGGAGCGGCCGGGACTGGCCGGCGATACCCAGGTATCCGCGCCGCACCCTGCCGTCGGCGACCAGCTGCGGCAGGACCCACGAGGCGGTGTTCGAGGGGATCGAGAAGCAGATGCCCTGGGCCGTCGGGATGATGGCCGTGTTGATGCCGATGACGCGGCCGCGGGAGTCGACCAGCGGACCGCCGGAGTTGCCGGGGTTCAAGGGAGCGGTGTGCTGAATGATGTTCTCGATCAGGCGGCCGTCCCGGCTCCGGAGCGCCCGCCCGAGAGCGCTCAGGACTCCTGTCGAGACGGTCGAGTTAAAGCCGAGCGGGTTGCCGATGGCTATCGCGAGCTGGCCGACCGAGAGCGCCCCGGAGTCGCCGAACGACGCGTAGGGGAGGCCGCCGGCATCGGTACGGAGCACGGCGAGATCGGTCGCCGGGTCGGCCCCGGCCAGGCGTGCGGGAAGTGTGGTCCCGTCCGCCGTACGGACCTCGAGCCTCCCGGCTCCCTGCACCACGTGGTTGTTGGTCAGGATGTAGCCTTCCGGCGCCACGATCACGCCTGAGCCCGCTCCCATCTGGTCGCCGCGCTGGCCCTGGAGGTTCTTCCCCGCGACCACGCTCACGACCGCGGGCCCCACGGACTCGACGACCCGGACGACGGCCCGGGAGTAGGCGTCGAGGAGGTCGGC
>PGYH01000109.1 GCA_002839575.1 Methanomicrobiales archaeon HGW-Methanomicrobiales-6 | reverse complement strand
AAGGTTCCGCCGTCGAAGGTGGTGAGCAGAGGCGTGGGCCCGGGTTCGCTGCCGCCGTTCCCGGTGTGGTTTCGATACATCGCACCGCATAATGGTAGGATTCCGGTTTATATGGGCGTTTCTCCCTGGGCTTTAGATGGTCCGTCACGTGAACGGAGCCCCCGCGCTCCCCCTGGATGCGCCACCCAGAGAGGTCAGAATTCTGTCACTTTATTAACCTTTTTCGTCTTGCACTCCATGGTATTGCGATTCGCAAATCCTTATTTGATACATATAAATTGCCTGATAGGTAAAAATCTGGATTAGAAGAATTATTTTTACATGCATATATTTATTAATTCGTGGGTACAGATGCTCTGTGTAGTAAGTCGCTACAGTGTCTCTGAGGGGGAGATTTGCAATGGCCTACATGGATGGAATAACCTGCATCTGCGACAACGGCCGGACGCTTGAGGACCACCGGCCCATCGTCGGCGACGATGTTATCTCTGAGATCTACCGCAAGGCAGTGGGACTTCAGGGGAAGCGGGTCCTTCACGTGAACTCGACGTACCAGAGCGGCGGCGTAGCGGAGATGATCCTCTCGCTGGTTCCGCTTATGAATGATGTCGGAATCAGGACGCAGTGGAACATCTTGAACGGCGAGGGTGATTTCTTCGCCATCACCAAGAACTTCCACAACGCGCTCCAGGGGCAGACGATCGCGTTCTCTGACACGGAGAAAGGGCTCTACCTTAAGACTAACGAGTGCTTCTCCGGGCAGATGAGGATCGACCACGACCTGGTGGTCATCCACGACCCTCAGCCCCTGCCCCTGATCCGGTTCTACCAGAAGACCCAGCCCTGGGTCTGGCGGTGCCATGTCGACCTCTCGAACCCGGACACGGACCTCTGGGAGTTCCTCAAGGACTTCGTCCTGGACTACGATCGGATGGTCATCTCGCACGAGGAGTACCGGCGCCGCGGGATGGAGATGGAGCAGTGGATCTGCCGGCCGGCGATCGATCCCCTGTCGGAGAAGAACCGCGACCTCACTGAAGCGGAGATCACAGCCCTCCTCGAGAAGTACGGCGTCCCGATCGACAAGCCGCTGATCACCCAGATCTCGCGGTTCGACAAGTGGAAAGACCCTGAGGGCGTCGTCGACGTCTTTGCCCGGGTCCGCGAGCACGTCGACTGCAGGCTGATCCTGTGCGGAAGCATGGCTCCCGATGACCCCGAGGGCTGGGCCATCTACCGGCGGGTTGAGGAGAAGGCCAGGGAGTTCATCGAGGCCGGCGACGTCATCCTGATCACCGCCGAGGACCACCTGCTGGTCAACGCCCTGCAGCGGGTCTCGTGCGTCATCCTTCAGAAGTCGCTCCGTGAGGGATTCGGCCTGACCGTCACCGAAGGGCTCTGGAAGGGGCGCCCGGTCATTGCATCCCGCGTGGGGGGCATTCCCCTCCAGATCGAGGACGGCGAGACCGGTTTCCTCCTCGAACCGACCGACACCGACGGGTTCGCCTGGAGGATTCGGCAGGTTCTCGAGAACCCGGAACTCGGGGAGCGCCTCGGGCGGGCCGGCAAAGAGCACGTCCGAAAGCACTTCCTGATCACCCGCCTCCTCTCCGACTACCTGGATATGCTGAACACGGAACTCACCGTTCAGAATACCTGAATGGCAGAACGTGCACAAAAAAAGAAAATATCCTCAATAACGATCGGCAGTCTGTGTGGAATTCCGGCTTTTCTGGAGGGGGGACGCTTCGGGTCGGGTTGCCCCGTCGCGTCCCCTGATGCAGGGCAGATAGCAGAGGTGGCTGGTCAAACCCGGGCAGGGAGTTTTGCAGCGCACCTTCTCACGGATATACTATCGTCAATATGCGGGTTACAGGGCAGATACTTCTCAATATTTTCGATGGCGATGAGACTCCGGAAGATTCAGAGATTGCATCTATACTAATTGACGCGACCACCCCCCGACGGTGAAGAATATGCACCAAGGTATATAGTCGTTTCTCCCGGCGGAGACCCGGGCCGCTACCCCGGCGAATCCCGCCGCACTCCCGGGTTGCCGTATGGCATTCCCGCTGGTTCGCACCCGGGGAAACCCCGATTTCTGCAAAAGTATTTTGAATTGGTGACTGTTTTGTTCTGCGGTCTTCCCGGCGTGATTCGCGTTTCCGGGCACGTTGTACCTGACCCGTAAGAACGGATCTTGAGAGCCGGCTTCACTCAATGCCAGCCCGTATGCCCTTACCGGTCGCCCGGCGCTCCGACGATCTCGATCGGCCGGGTCAGCCTGACCCTGGCGATGGTCTTTCCTTTCATTCCCTCGATGACCTGTTCCGCTGCATCGATGGGCACGTCGACGGTGGAGTAGGTGTCATAGATGTTGATCGCGCCGATGGCGCTGCCGGGAATCCCTGTCTCGCCCGCGAGCGCTCCGACGATATCCTTCGGCCTAATCTGGTGCTCTTTCCCGACCGGGATCCGCAGAAGCGCCTGCCCCTGGGCCGGCCTGATGTCCTGTGGGAGACCCTGGCCCCTGTCGGCAGGCCCGGTTCCGCCGAGTTCCAGTTTCAGGAGGGCGGCGGCAACCTCAAGCGAGGTGTAATCCTCGGATATGATCCGCTCAATGAGATTCACGTAACGCTCGAGGCTGCCCTCATCTATGGTCTGCTGCACCCGGTCGATGAGCTTGCGTGTCCGGCTCTCCTCGACGTCTCCCTGTGTCGGGAGCGGGATCCGGGCGATCTTAATCTTGGTGTAGTTCTGGATCGTCCGGAGTTTGAAGTACTCCTTCGGCCCCACGAACGTGACAGCCCGCCCGGTGCGTCCGGCCCGTGCCGTGCGGCCGATGCGGTGGATGTAATAGTCGATATCCTGCGGGACATCGTAGTTGATGACCAGGTCGACGTCCTCGACGTCGATACCCCGTGCGGCGACGTCGGTCGCGACCAGGATGTCGATGCTCCCTGCACGGAACTTCGCCATCACCCGGTCCCGCAGGGTCTGCTTCATGTCCCCGTGGAGGCCTTCGGCAAAGTAGCCGCGGGCCTGGAGGTGGGTGGTCAGGTCGTCGACACCCCTTTTGGTGTTCGAGAAGATCAGGGTCAGTTCCGGGTCGTACATATCGAGCAGCCGGGTGAGAATCTCGAGCCTGTCCCTGCTCCGCACCTCGAGGTAGAGCTGCTCGATCTGCGGGACGGTCACTTCCTTGCGTGCGACCGATATGAACTCGGGGTTCTTCTGGAACTTCTTCGAGATCTCGAGGATGGGTTTTGGCAGGGTGGCCGAGAAGAGGACCGTCTGGCGGTCCCGCGGGGTCTCGTCGAGGATCTTCTCGATGTCTTCCCGAAAGCCCATATCCAGCATCTGGTCGGCCTCATCGAGAACGGCCAGTTTCACCCCGGCAAACGAGAGGGTCCCGCGGTCGAGGTGATCGAGCACCCTCCCCGGGGTCCCGACGACGATCTGGACACCGCGTTGCAGTGCCCGGAACTGCCGGTCTATCGGCTGGCCACCGTAGATTGGGAGGATGTTGATGCCCCGGTGGTGTTTTGCCAGGCGGGCGAACTCCTCGGCGGTCTGGATGGCGAGTTCCCGGGTGGGAGAGAGGACGAGAATCTGCGTCTCCCGGCTCTCGGGGTCGACACGCTCGATCGCCGGAACGCCGAACGCTGCCGTCTTCCCGGTCCCGGTCTGGGCCTGACCGGTCACGTCGCGTCCGTCGAGTATCGTCGGTATCGTGCTGACCTGGATGGGCGTGGGTTCTTCAAAGCCCATATCTTCTATTGCCTGGAGCGTCTTTGGTGAGATATTGAATTCCTGGAAGGTGATATTGTTCTCCATTCACCACTTCTTGGTGTTGCTACCTCTTTATATGTCGCATTCCCCGCCGGGATCGGTCCGGCGCCCGGTAACGATATCCATGTTGCAGGCGAAGATACAGCGATGGATCTTCGGCATTCCCTGCCGGTGAGCGCCGCGGCGATGCGTAAGGCCTACCTCCGCTACGCGCGCGAGCGCCCGGATCTGTGCGGCATCCTCCTGCCCTCCCTCCTGCCCCACGACGCCTGCGATGCCGCATCCCGGAGACCTGGCAGCGTGACGGTGCTTTTCGTCGCCGAGTCCCCGCCCTGGGCCGCCGGACGGCGCGAGGTCGCGGAACCGGCCGACTGCCGGAGCCCCGGCTACCCCTACTTCTGGAACGACCACTACGACGCACCGTGCCGTCCCGGCGCCTCGCCCCTCTCCCGCGGGCTTGCGGAGAACCTCTTTTCGCTGCTCGGGCTCGATGGGGAATCGCGCCGGGAGAACCTGGAACTCTTCACCGCGGGGGGTTTCTTCCTCGTCGATACGGTCCGGTGCGTCTTTCGGAAGAACCGCAAGCCGGCCATCCCGGCAGATCTCATCCGAATGAGCGCCCGCGAGACCCTCGCCCCGGAGATCGCCGGCCTTGCACCTGAATACGTCGTCGCCCTCGGGAATACGGCGCTTTTGGGCCTTCGCCATACCGAGCCCTACGCAAGTGCTCTTTCCGGTGCCGGGACGATCACCGGGCTATCCCGGGAGGCGATCTTCGAGGAGAGCCGGCTTCTCTGTCTGCCGTATCCGGGCGGACGCAACCGGCGTTACCTGGATACGATCGAGTCGGGGTTCGAGATCCTCCGGGATCTCACGGGATGACGCGCTTTTTACCCCGCGAGTTTTCTCTTCCCCTCCTCGTACAGCTCTTCCTTCTGCCTGCGGAGCCTTGCGGCCGTCTCCTTCTCCTCAGGGGTTCCCCGCTCCTCGAGTTCGATCCCCTTTGCTCGTTCCATCACGTCCCGGGAACGCAGGTACCCGGACGGCTCCACCGTTTCCCGTGCCTCCCGGTACTCTTCCTCCACCTGCTCTCTGTGCTGCTCCGCGGCCTGCCTGGCCTCTGCGCCCACCGGGATCTCTTTACCGCGAGCCTCGGCGACCTTCTTCAGCCGCACCTCAAGGACGCCGTTCTTGAACGTGGCGGTCGCCCCCTCGTCCCTGACGTCGGTGGGGAGGGAGACCGTCCGGGAGATCGCGCCGATTCTCCGCTCCCGCATGTGATACCCCGCCTGTCTCTCCTCTTTCGCCTCCTCCCGCCGGGCGGTGATCCTGAGCGTCCTCGGGTCGAGAAGCCGGACGGATACACCCTCTCTCGCCACCCCCGGGAGGTCGGCAACGACCACGACATCTGTATCGTGTTCCAGGACATCGACAACCGCACCGGCTCCGCCGGGCACCTGCTGTGCGGCTCCCGAGACGCGCTCCATCACCTCGCCAAACTGTTTCTGCATACTCCCAAGCATCTCGTCGAATTCGCTCCAGAGATCGCGCGACGACCTTCTCCATGCCATGGTTACCACTTCCTGCCTCACTCTTCTGTCAGTATCGGCAGGCTCACAGGGTGCGAACACTTCATATATGTTCCTGTGCGGGACGGCGGCTACGCTCTCTCTACCTTCAGAGAGATGCGCCGGGCTTTTCCAGCACGTAGGCGACGGTTCCTTCTTCGAACCCTGCGCCGGCGGGGCCCTCGCCGGCATAGGTAAACCCGTTCTTCTCCAGCACCCGGATGGACCCGACGAGGTCCGGGTAGGTCGTCGCCATGATTCGCCGGATGCCGGGGAGGGCGAAGGCTGCGGCGACGATATGCCGCACCGCCTCGGTCGCATACCCCCGGCGCTGGAACTCCTCGAGCACCGAGTAGCCGATGAGCACCGTGCCGGGAACAGGCGCCGAGGCGGTCCCCCCGCTGCCGACGAGGACCCGGCTGCCTTCGGCTGAATCGTCCCGCACCCAGTACCAGGTGATGAAGAATGGGTCGGCGTTCTCCGCTGTCATCCTGATGAACTCCCCGAGTGTCTCTTCGTCGAGCAGCGGCGGCGGCCATGATCCCGGGACGGCGGCGGAGAGGAGGCGGGCGAGTTTTTGATGATCGTCCCGGTCGGCCTCAAGGATCTCGAGCGTGGCAGGGATCAGGTCGAGGCGGTCGGTGCGGATGTGGAAGGGGTTCATTTAGTTCACCTGGATGATTGGCCGATAACTTTACTACCTCATCATCGAGGCGCTCTGAAGGGTAGCCGGTCACTTCCCCGCGGGACCGCCTCGACCTCAAACCGGTGTCCGCATTTCGGGCATACGGCTTTGACGCCTGCCGTGCTTTCCCCGTTGATCCTGCAGTAAAGTTCCTGCAGATACGCGAGATCGGGTGCAAACAGGTTCTCGATGACCCGGGTATTGACACTCTCGATCCTGCCGAGTTTTGTCACCACCCGCGAGAGCAGGATGACGGTCAGGTATGCCGGGTTTGCCTGTACCCTCGGGTCTTTCATCGGGAGGATCTCGTCGGCAGCCGTGGCGAGGCGCATGACTCCCTCCCGGTGGAGGTTCCCGTCGGGATCGAGATACCCCCGGGGCAGCGCGAAAGGAAATTCCGTCTGGAATGGCATAATGTACCTTACTTTACCTGGATCCTTGTGAATCCTTCGTGCACGATTTCCCGTTGCTCGATTGCCCTCTCGTTCCCCTTAACGCTGAAGTCCGATAGATGCTCCTTATCCGTTCTGGATCTCTAGAGGTATCCGGGGCCTGCACTCAGGATCCCTGTCGCGGCGATCCATGGAGCCTGCTGCCCACCCGCTCCCCGACAAACGCCATCAACTCGCTGGATAGAGAATATCTGACGTCTCCTCTCTCCCGGAACACGATCCCGTCGTTCTTCAGCCGTCGCAGGTGCCATGAGACCGACGAGGCGGTGATCCCGAGCCGTTCCGCAAGCTCCCGCCGTGATGCCCCGGGGCTCTCCAGCAGGATGGCGAGGATCTCCCGCGTGTTCGGGTTTCTAAGGTGGATGAGCACCTTCTCTTCGAGAAGGGAATACTTCTGCCGGTTCTCGAAGTATCCCGTCCGTCCTCCGACGGTGCCGGTGGCGATCATCCCGAACTCCTGCAGTCTCCCGAGGTGGTACCTTAAGGTCCCCCGGTTTATCCCGAGGTCCTCGGCGAGGGTGCCGAGGCGGATGCCCGGGTGGGCGCGAACGTGGTCGTATATCGCCGTCCGGGTCTCGTGTTCGAGTGCGGCGCGTTTTGCAATCCGGCGGTAGCCGAAGAAGAGCCAGACGTTTAAGAGAAGCAGGATGTTGACGACGACCAGGAGTTCCGGGGAGGTTCCGATGAGCATACCGGATATCAGAACCTGGGGCGGGACCTGCCACCACTCGATGGGCGTCAGATCCTGTGGCGGGCGGTCGGGTACGTAGTCGCCGGCCGGCATGACCGTGTACCCGGCGGCCGCGCAGGAGGGGAGGGCAGAGAGAAGAATGATCAGGAGTACGGCAGCCGGCCAGCGTCGCATACTACAGCAATCGGAGTGCGGAACCTTGACCTTTGCGTTTTGTCGGCGGCCTTTCCTGCCCGGCTTCAGGGAAACCGGGGCTCGTGAGTAGACGGTCGGCACAGAAATCGTATATAATCTCGCGTCCCAGCTCCCACTATGGTGGAGGGGCAATCGTCTGTAACAGGACGGCGGCAAATCGTCGCTGTCTCTATCAGCACGGCGGACGGCGGCTACCTCGTTGCCGGGAGCGTCGCCGCATGAGAGACCGGTGGCTCGCGCTCGGCATTGTTATCGTGGTGGTCTTCGTCCTCTGGCGAGCCTCCTATGTCCCGCCCGGCTACGAGACGATACACTACGAGACCGTCCCCGTCCTCCCGGTGGAACAATACAATCCCCCGTTCATCGAGATCTGGGAGGCGATGGAAGAGCAGATCCCGTTCGATAACCGGACGGCGAAGTCGTCGCTGCTTGTCATGGATTTCGATGCGAACGGCTCGTTCACCTATATCCAGTTCGGTTTTTTTGCCGATATGGAGGATGAACCCTGGGTCCACTCCGCCTTTGTC
>PGYH01000108.1 GCA_002839575.1 Methanomicrobiales archaeon HGW-Methanomicrobiales-6 | reverse complement strand
CCGACGGGCCGATGGAGTTCAACCTCTACCGCCTCCACCACGAGAAGTGGAGCAACCACGACGTGGAGCTCGAGACCGGTTCGGGGATCATCCCGGTCATCTACCGGCGCAAGAACCTGGTCAACTCGATCATGTGGGCGATCGGGCTTGAACTCGCGCTCCTCACGAAGAGCCCCTGGCAGTGCCTGCTCACGACGGATAGCCCGAACGGTGCGCCGTTCGTCAAATACCCGGAGATCATCGGCCTGTTGATGAGCAAGAAGTACCGCGACGCCGAGTTTGCCACGATCCATCCCGATACCGAATCACGGGTGCCCCTCCCGGCGATCGAGCGGGAGATGGACTGGTACGAGATCGCGGTGATGACCCGGGCCGGCCAGGCAAAGGCGCTCGGGATCCAGGACCTCGGGAAAGGCCATCTCGGGCCGGGCGCCGATGCAGACGTCGCCATCTACCCGCTCCATATCGACGAGGTCGATCCGTCGGTTGACTACCAGAAGGTCATCGATGCGTTCAGCCAGACCGAGTACACGATCAAGCGCGGCAGGGTCGTCGCCCGGCGGGGCGAATGCCTGGTCGACGGGAGCAACGCCACGTTCTGGGTCAAACCGAAGGTTTCGGAGAATTACGATATGGGGAAAGACCCGGACTTCATCGAGAAGTTCGACCGCTACTACACCGTCCGGATGAGGAACTACCCGGTGCAGGAGGAGTACCTGAACCGGAATCGGTGCATCGAGACGGAGGCGAAGATATGAAGGTCACGCTCGCGATGAAACCCGCGGGGAAATGGTTCATCCCCATCGAAGCGGAGTCGATCGTTCCGAAGAACTTCCTCGCCGGCACCGATCTTTTAGTCTGGCGGGGGAACCGCGAACTCCGGCTTGATGAGGTCTTCTCGATCTCGGTAGAGGGGGATGCCGACCGGGTAGAGGACGTCGAGGTCGTCCTCTCGGGTGAGACGTTCCGGTTGAAGAGGGTCGGCGAGTACATGGACGGCGGCAGGATTACTATCCTTGGTGGTATCGGGATGCACTGCGGCAACTTCATGAGCGGCGGGACCATCGAGGTCCACGGCAACGCCGACGGCTGGCTCGGGCGAGAGATGGCGGGAGGGACCATCATCTGCCGGGGCGACGCCGCCGACTACTGTGCGGCGGGGTACCGTGGCGGCCGGGAGGGCATGAAGGGGGGCACCGTGGAGGTCTTCGGCCGTGTCGGGGATTTCCTCGCAGAGAACATCGCCGGCGGCACTGTGACTGTGCACGGCGATGCCGGAGATATGCCCGGGGCGGAGATGCGCGGGGGCACGCTCGTCATCCACGGGGACTGCCGCCGTCCGGCTGCGAACATGAAAGGGGGCTCCTGCTCCGTCTACGGCACTGCGCAGGCGATGCTCCCCACCTTCAGGAAGATCGGGACGGTTCAGCACGAGGGGCGTACGCTTATCCGGTTTGCCGGGGATATCGCGAACCGCGGGAAAGGAAATCTTTTTGTGAAGGGCTACGAATATCTGGACTGATGGTCAGGCACGAGTGTGGGTTTGAGGCCCCGATTTATTGTAAGCGGTGCGGGAGGCCGCTGGAGAACAACGAGCGCACGGGTCTTTACTGCCCGCACTGCGGAAGAAGAGTGAGCATGCTCTGCCCGGGCTGCGGGCGTCTCTGGTGATCAGACCCGGTTTTTCACCCAACTTGCGTACTGGGCCCTTAGCTGCTGGATATCCTGTTCCGTGAGGTCTTTTTTACCGGTCTGGTGCAGGTAGGATTCGAGCTGCTCCACCACCCGTTCTGCGTCCAGGAAGTCGTCGACGTCCAGGTAGACCGGCGCACGTCCGACGTTTATCACCTCCCCGCACATGGGACAGAGCCTCCAGCGCTGGTAACGGTCCACGTAGTTGAAGGTCTTGCAGCCCGGACAGCGGATGACGAGGTACATGGTTAATGGGAGTGTGCGGGCGGGCGGATATATAATTATCCATCCGGTCCTCTTTTTGCGGGATCTTCCTGAGGGAAAGATGCTTCTTAGACGGCAGGCAATACAACTGAAATGAGGAAAAATCCCGGTGCAGTGGACCGTGGTGGCTATCGCCACGCACTGCCCCCGTCCCAGTGGGCGGGGGAGGAGGCCGGAGGCCGGGTGGGGTGGGGTTATAGATGTCCCAATGTACGGTGGAGACAGGGGAGGGGGGAGTATCCCCCCTCCCCGTCAGCCCCTCCCCCAGACGCGATATCCCCTCGAAATCCGCGTTAGTGGTGCTGCAACCGAGTGGAGTTTGAGCACCTGGCGTACGAATGCCGACCGACCCCGAGACAGAAACTCACCCCCCTCGCTGCTTGAGATCCTTCACCGCCGGCCCGTGGATCACCTTCCCGTCGGCATCGTAGCGCGAGCCGTGGCAGGGGCAGTCCCAGGTCTCTTCGGCGCTGTTCCATGCGACGACGCACCCGAGATGGGTGCAGGTGGGGTTGACCGCGTGGACCTTTCCTTCCCGGTCGCGGAAGACGCCGGCCTTCTTGCCCTCGAGCATCAGGATTCTTCCCTCCCCGGGTGCGACGTCCGCGAGGTCCCCGGCAGGGCGCGATATCGCTCCGCCGATGTACTTCTCGGCCACGTCGATGTTGTGCACGAGGAACCGCCGGGCCGCCGCCGCCGGCTTGAACCGGTCGGGGGCGTAGACCTCCGCCCAGGGGTTCGCGCGGCCCTGGATCATGTCGGTGATGATCGTCGCGGCCGCGGTGCCGTTGGTCATCCCCCATTTCCGGAAACCCGTCGCGATGTAGACGTTCTCGTGGCCGGCGGCGAGCGGGCCGATGTAGGGGACGCCGTCGATGGTGAGGTAGTCCTGCGCCGACCAGCGGTAATCGATGGACCGGAGCGGGTAGACCGACCGGGCGTAGGCCTCGAGGCTCCTGTAGTGCTCCCGCGTGTCCACGTCCTCGCCGGTCCGGTGCTCCATGCCGCCGACGATGACGAGTTCGCCGCCGTCGACGGCGGGCTGCGACCGCCAGGAGTGGGCGGGGCCATCGGCGTTGATGTACATCCCGGCCGGGAACGGTTCGTCAAGCCGGACGCCGAGCGCATAGGACCGCGATGGCTCCATCCGGGCGAAGTAGAACCCGGGCGCATCATAGAAGGGGTAGTGGGTCGCGAGGACCACGGCCCGGGACGTGACGGTCCCCAGCGCCGTCCGGACGGTGCAGCGCCCTCCGTTGTCCTGCACCTCGAGCGCCCGGGTCTTTTCGTAGATCCGGCTCCCGTCGCCGGGAACCAGCGACGCCAGGTGCAGGAGGTACTTCAGCGGGTGGAACTGCGCCTGGTCGGCAAACCGCACCGCGCCGTAGGTCCGGGCCGGCAACGGGACGTCCTCAACGAACGCAGCCGGAAGCCCGAGGCTCCGTGCCGCGTCCGCCTCGGCCGCGACAAGGTCGCGAGACTCCTCCGACTCCGCGTAGGTGTAGGCGGGTTTGGGCTCGAAACTGCAGGGGATATCGTACTCCCGGACAAGAGACGCGATCGTCTCGATCGCCGCCTGGTTTGCTTCGGCGTACTGGTGCGCCTGCCTGCTCCCGAACCGGTCGATGAGTTCCGCGTAGATCAGCCGGTGGAGCGATGTAATCTTCGCGGTCGTATGACCGGTCACCCCGTGGCAGATCCTGCCCGCCTCGATCACGGCGACCGCGTAACCGGCCCGTTTGAGGAGGACGGCGGTGGTGATCCCGGTAATCCCGCCGCCCACGACCGTCACGTCGGTCTCCAGGTTCCCCGGCAGGGGGGGATACGACGTCTCGGGGGTTGTCTCAATCCAGAACGACTCGTGCCTTCCCGGCAGGCTATCTGCGCCCGGCCCATGCTCCATGTCAAACCTCCTTCTGCCCGTCCGGCCCGCAGTTCGGGCAGCGGCGGGCGGTCAGCATTATGCCGGGAGCATATATAGGTATGGAACGCGCCTCCCCTCCGCGTCCGTCCGGCAGTTCTGCAGGGTACGGTGCCGGAGCGGCGGGGCCTCCCTGCCGTTACGCATAAGAACGATCGCGAGAATGAGAGGAGGGATCAGGATGAGCGCAATCCACACAATCGGGGACTATGAGCGGTATATCGGAAAAGAGGCCGTTCACCGCATCAAAGCGAAGGCACGGCCGCTCCGTGACCTGCATGTCATGCACATGAACTCAACCTACTACGGCGGCGGGGTCTCCCAGATCCTGTCGTCCCTGACGCTCCTGATGAACAGCCTCGGCATACAGACGGGATGGCGTGTCGTCCACGGCCCGCCGGACTTCTTCAGTGTGACAAAGAAGTTCCATAACGCCCTCCAGGGGGCGCGGATCAACCTGACCGGCCGCAAAAAGGAGGTCTATGAGAGCGTCATTCAGGAGAACGCCGTACGGAACCACCTCGACCATGACGTGGTCTTCGTTCACGACCCGCAGCCGCTCCCGCTGATCACCCATTACCGGAAGAAGAGCCCCTGGGTATGGCGCTGCCACCTCGACCTCACCGCGCCGAACCCCAAGGTCTGGAACTACCTCGTCCCGTTCATCGAGAAGTACGATGCCGTCGTCCTCTCCTGCGGGGAGTACCGGCGGGACCTCAGAAAACCGCAGGTCTTCTTCACGCCCGGGATCGACCCCTTCTCAATCGTGAACAAAGAACTCTCCGAGAGCGCCATCGACGAGCGCCTGCAGCACTACGATATTCCGACCGACCTCCCTCTGGTGGTGCAGATCTCCCGGTTCGACCACTGGAAAGACCCGGAAGGCGTCATCCGGGCGTTCGAGAAGGCGCGGAAGGAGGAGGAGTGCACCCTGGTCCTTGTCGGGAACGTCGCAACCGACGACCCTGAGGGTGCCGAGGTCTACCGGTCGATCCTCGCCCATAAAAACGAGCGGGTTATCGTGCTCAGCGTCCAGGACGGTGCGCTCGTGAACGCGCTCCAGCGGCGGGCCGCGGTCGTCCTGCAGAAGTCCATCCGGGAGGGATTCGGGCTGACGGTATCCGAGGCGATGTGGAAGGGCGCAGCGGTGATCGGCGGGAACGTCGGCGGCATCCGCTACCAGATCCAGGACGGGGAGACCGGGTTCCTGGTATCCTCCGTCGACGAGGCGGCGGAGAGGATCGTCCGGCTGCTCCGCGACCCGGACCTCGCAGAGCGGCTCGGGCGCGCGGCACGCGAAAGGGTGCGGGAGAATTTCCTCTTCACCCGCACCGTCGAGCAGTACCTCGATATGATCGGCTCGTTCGAGCCGGAGTTCCGGCTGAGGGAGGATGTGGGGTTGCCCTGCAGGTGAGCGAGGGGTGCGGTGGGGGAGTGGATTGTCGGCGATCCCGGGTGCGGGTTCCCCAGCCTCGCGCCTAACGGTGCTCAAGTTCCGTTCCTCGCACCTGACGGTGCTTACGTTCGCTATCGCTCACGCCTCGAAACCCCCAGTCGTTCTCCGGAACGTCGCACCTTCGGCCAACCGTGCTCTGCGCCGTCACCACTCGCACCAGCGGCGTTCATACGTGGCATTTGGATTGCTTCCCTGGCACGGATTCCGTGGGGACAGGGGAGGGGGGAATACTCCCCCCTTCCCACCTGACGGTGGTCGAGCTCCGGGCGTTCCGCCCATCGCACTCCCCGTCAGCCCCTCCCCCAGTGGCGATAGCCACCACGGTCCACCGCATGGGGAGATCCCGGGAAGAAGCGTGCACGGTTTCCCACCGGCTATCGCCACGCACTGCCCCCGCCCCTCGTGGGCGGGGGAGGAGCGCGGAGCGCGGGTGGGGTGGGGTTTACAGATATTCCCTATGAGGTAGAGACAGGGGCGGGGGCACGCCCCCCTCGCACCTATCGGTGCTCAAGCTCGCTACGCTCGCACTCCCCGTCAGCCCCTCCCCCAATGGCGATATCCCCACGGTCCACTGTACCGGGCTTTTTCCTCGCTTCGGCTGTTTAGTCTGTCGCACAGCGAAGACCTCCGGTCTTCTCATGCTCCGGTTTTTCGCACCTTCGGTGCTCATGCTCCGGTCCTTACGAACCATCCCGCTCCGAACCGTCGCACAGCGAAGGCCCTCGGCCTTCTCGAACCCCTGCCATCCCATCCTTCACAACCCACACCTGCCGGCGCTCATCCTCCGGCCTCTCCGCCCGCCGCGCCCGGCCGGAACCAGGAATAATCCCCGCAATCCAGCGGAGCCCTCTCGACAGAAACCCGAGCATTTTTCTGGAAGCGGAGACGACCACTGATCCGTGAGTTTCATGGATATCCAGGTAATCGGTGTTCGAGGCCTCCCCCTGATCCAGCGGGGAGACGACCTGCCCGCCCTGATCTGCGACCGCATCGCGTTCGAGGACGGGGACATCCTTGCCGTCGCTTCGTCGGTCTACTCAAAGGCAAAGGGCTTCACCCGCGACCTTGCCGCCATCACCCCCGGCGCTGAAGCCGTCCGGATCGCGGCGAAGACGAAGGAAGACCCCCGTTTCGTGCAGGCGGTGCTGGACTCGTCCACCGATGTCCTGCTCGAGCACCCGTTCATCCTCTCGGAACTGCCGTCCGGTCACATCGGCGTGCGGGCAGGCGTCGACCACAGCAACGTCGAAGACGGCCGGCTGATCATCCTTCCCCCCGACCCCATGGAGGCCGCCGCCGATCTTCGGGATGCAATCCGCCGTATCGCCGGAAAAGACGTCCGGGTGATCGTCACCGACACCTGCGGGCGGGCGTTCCGGCGCGGCCAGACCGGCATCGCCATCGGCTGGGCGGGCATGACGGCGATCGACGATTACCGGGGCGACACCGACCTCTTCGGCCACGTCCTCGAGATCACCGAAGAAGCGGTCGTCGACGAGATCGCGGCCTTCGCGAACTTCGTCATGGGCGAGAGCCACCAGGGCGTCCCCGCGGTGGTGTTCCGGAACTGCCGGACGTGGAACGGGCACGATTCCGTCTACTTCACGCCCAAAGAAGACATCATCAGGGCATCGCTGAAGATGAACAAAAAGGATTAGAAGAGAGCATTGAGAACAAAGACTGCCACTCCGGTCGCGATGGTCACGACGATAACGGCTATCGGGCTGATATGGATGGCCCGGCGATCGTCGCTGTCGTAATAATTGACCAGGCCGGCAGAGGATACCAGTCTTCCGCCAGATTTCTTCGCCATACTGAAATATTCTCCCTTGCAATATATAAAACAGAGGTCTGAAGATGCAGACAGCCGCACACTACGTCGTCACCGGCCGGGCGCTCCTCGGTGAAGACCTCAGGGAAGAAGACGTCACCATCACCGTCTCAGAGGGCATCATCTCCTCAATAGAGCCCTCTTCCCGGACGCCCGAGAGGTGGATCGTGCCTGCCTTCTTCAACGCCCACACGCATCTCGGCGACACCGTCGCGATGGACCTCCCTGCCCGGGGCAGCCTCGCGGACCTCGTCAAACCCCCGAACGGTTTGAAGCACAGGATCCTTGCGGCAACCCCGCGGACTGAACTCGTCAGGGGGATGCGTGCGAGCATCATTGCGATGCTCGCGACCGGGACGACCGGGTTTGCCGACTTCAGGGAAGGTGGCGCCGACGGGGTCGCGGCGCTCCGCGAGGCAGCGGCCGGGCTTGACTGCCGGCCGATCATCCTCGGCCGTGAAGGCGGCGAAGAGGTGAGCGACGGGGCGGGCATCAGCAGCGTCCACGACGTGGCGAACGCCGAAGAGACCGTCACGAATGCACGGGCCGCGGGGAAACTCGTCGCGTTCCATGCCGGGGAGAAGAATCCGGACGACGTTGACGACGCGCTCGCGTTCGAGCCCGACCTGCTCGTCCACTGCACCCACGCAACAGACGCACAGCTCCGGCGGATCGTCGACATGGATATCCCCATCGCCGTCTGCCCGAGATCGAACTGGCTGCTCGGGGTTACGGCATCGGCGGCCCAC
>PGYH01000107.1 GCA_002839575.1 Methanomicrobiales archaeon HGW-Methanomicrobiales-6 | reverse complement strand
ACTCCAGGTTCTCGATGGCGTGCTTGACGTGGGTCAGGTCCGGGTCGGAGAGCATCGGGTTCTCGCCCATGATGTACATGCACTTGAGTTCGCCGGGGTTGTCGGTCAGGACGTCCATCATGACGGTGACCTCATACCCGTTCTTCGGCTCGCAGATGCCGTCGGAAAAGCCCCAGGCGTCGGCGAACTTCTTGTGGGCGGCCTCGTCGATGACTTTCTGGTAGCCGGTGAAGACAACCGGGAGCGCACCCATGTCGCAGGCGCCCTGAACGTTGTTCTGGCCACGGAGCGCGTTCACGCCGCCGCCGCGCTTGCCCAGGTTCCCGGTGAGCATCTGGATGTTGGCGGTCGACCGGACGTTGTCCACGCCGACGGTGTGCTGGGTGATGCCCATCGAGTAGAGGAGCGCGGAGGATTCGGCGGTGCCGAACCACTCGGCAGCGGTCTTGAGGCTCTCGACGGGGATACCGGAGATCTTCGAGACGTTCTCAAGGCTGTAGGTGTCCTTCATGACGACCTCCTTGAGTTTCTCGTAGTCCTTGGTCCGGTTGGCGATGAACTCCTTGTCCTCCCAGCCGTTCTTGATGATCTGCTGCATCATGCAGTTGAGGATGGCAACGTCACTGCCGGACACAAACGGCATGTAGAGGTCGGCCTGCTTCGCGGTCGCAGTGTAGCGCGGGTCGGCGTAGATGATCTTCGCGCCGTTCTTCTTGGCCTGCATCACCCTGCGGCCGATCAGCGGGTGCTGCTCGAATGTGTTGGACCCGAGGATGAAGACGCACTTCGAGTCGGCGATGTCGCCGATGGAGTTGGTCATCGCGCCGGAGCCGAACGAGGCGGCAAGACCCGCGACGGTGGATGCGTGGCAGAGCCGGGCGCAGTGGTCGATGTGCCGGGACTTCATGACACCGCGGGTGAACTTCATCAGCAGGTAGTTCTCTTCGTTCGAGACACGGGCCGATGCAAGCGCCGCGAACTCGTCGGGCTTGTACGACTTGAACTTCTGCGCGATCAGATCATACGCCTCGTCCCAGGTCGCTTCCTCGAATTTTCCGTTCTTTTTGATGAGCGGCTTCGTGAGACGGTCCGGGCTGTTCACGAACTCGTGAGCGTAGGTCCCCTTGGGGCAGACCTTCCCCTCGTTCACTGGTGAACGGCGGTAAGGTGCCGTTCCAACCACCTTCCCGTCCTGGACGACGAGATTGAAACTGCATCCCGTACCGCAGTAGGGGCATGTTGTGGCAACATACTTCAACGTCATGTTTTTATCACCTCTATGACGAACCGAATATCGGATGTTAAGCTACTTAAATTATGTTAGTTAACCAGATCTGTCCCCTCCATCACCGGCAACAGTTGCTGCCGAATACCAGTCTGCACAGGTTATTTGGGTTTTTATGTGGTTGACGCTCAACAGGAGACCGGCCCGCCCGGCACCGCGAGCATGCATAAGTGCTGAACCAGAGCCCGATCTGCGGCTCCTCCAGCTGCTCAGAAGCCAGGAAGATTGCACCGGACCAGAGCGGGAGCGGCGGTGCAGGCAAAAGAACAGGCGCTCTCCGGGACACCCCTCCGGCGGGGTGCAACGACCCCTATGCTCCCCCGTCACATTTGAGGGGAGGCGTTATTATTGGTGGAAACCCACCCCTCTCCTACAGTTGCACAGGGAGAGAACCACCATCGTGAAGAAGACACTACCCATTCCCCCGATGCTCGTCGACCTGGTGGCAAACGCCCTGGCGTCGATGGACGGCGTGATGTTCACCGACCTCGATGCCTGCCCGTCGTGCGGCGGGCCGGTGACCGGGCACGACCTGCGGCCGAAGCGGTTTGCCGTCATGCTCCAGAACGGAGAGGAACGCACGATCCGGGTCGCCGTGAAACGTTTCTACTGCCAGCAGTGCGGCACTCTCTGCTACGCAGACGCGCCGTTCTACCCCGATACCCGGCTTGCGTCGCCTATCGTCGATCTCTGCCTCGTTCTCGCGCAGCAGATGCCCTTCAACCGGGTGGCGCAGCACCTCCGGGCGATGGGGATCGTCGTCGATAGGGGGACTATCCGGAACTATGCCTCCCGCGACTTCGGCACGATTCCGGCAACCGAACTCTTCGGGTTCCTTCTACCGCTCTCGCTGCTGAACCTCGCCACCTTCACCCTCGACCGTGAGCGCCGTCCCATCACGGGGGCAGAAGCGCTCGTCGCCTGCGGTTTCCCACCCGCAGGCCGGGCAGCGCTTCACGGCAGTGGGCCTCCCGAAGAGCGGGATCAGCGGGATGAATAGGAAGAGAAAGAAGAACGGGAAGCCGAGCATCAGCGATACGGCCGTGACGACGACCGATATCGCCAGCAGAAGAAGGGTCAGCGCCCACCGGTTCGCCGTAGCGCCACCTCCCTGACCGCGTACGCCGGCAGTGCATCCGCGGCCTCCCCGATCTCGCCGTCAAGCGTGACGCCGCCCAGTTCACGGGCAAACAGGTTCGCGCCAATCCCGGCCGTGATCACCCGGCAGGCACCGCTCCGGGAGCGTGCGTGCTCCACCGCGCGGGCGATCAGCGTCCGCTGAACCTCCCAGAACTGCCGGGCGACCTCCAGGGCTCCTTCCCTCCCGATCTCGCCGAGATCGGCGCAGACAACCCGGGCGAGCCTGCGGAGCGCAGCATCAACGGTCTTCTCGCCGCTGTCCGGTGCAGGAGAGGTGTAGTCCGCCGGGGCGATGTGGCCGAGCACGAGATGCGCATCTGCGCTTGCGGCGAAGTATTCGGTGCTCACCGGGGTCGCTATCCCGTCGAGCGTCACCGACGATACCAGCGTTGCGACGTTCGTCCGGAGCATGCCGGTGTAGACGAGGTACTGCTCCTGCAGCCGCCGGGTGTCGGTCAGCCCTTTGAGTTCCTCGAAACAGTTCAGGGGTATGACGTCGGCGGTAGTGCTCCCCACGTCGAGGAGGACCGCATCGGCATACTCCTCACGCAGGTAGTCGGCCGACGCCAGCCAGTTCGCGGCGGCAAGTTTGGGGACCGGCCGGGTATGGAACGCCGCGTCGGTGCCGTAGAAGACGGCATCGGGAATGACCTCCCGGACGGCCCCGACGATCCACCGGATCCCCTCCATCTTGCTCTCAAAGCAGTCCGCGAGTTCCCCGCTCATCACCACGGCAGCGGGCCCCGCATAGGGTTTGAGGAGATCGGCAAGCGGTGCGCCCTGCCAGAGCGGGCAGTAATGAATGTGCACGCCGGCATCGTCGACGACCTTGAGGTTCGCACCGCCGATGTCGATCCCGATCATAGCCGGCAGATCCCCCCGTCCTTATCGAACCGCACCCTCCCGGAGAGGTGCACCTCCGCCGGCGCTTCGCCGTGCGACGCCGCAACAAGGATATCGGCGATCTCCTCCTCCATGACGGCCGCGATCCCGACCAGGCTGGTCGTGGGCCGCGGGTTGACGTCCACGACGTAGATCTCGTCCCCGACGACGACGTCGATCCCGGCATACCCCTGGCACCCGAGGGCGTTCATCGTCCGGACGGCGACCTCGACGATCTCGTCCTCGCGGTCGGGATGGACGGGCGTCTCTCCCCCGAGGTAGAGGAACCTCCCATCGTCCGCCACGGCGATCTCCTGCCGGTTGACGGCGAGCAGGAGCGGGGGGGCGCCCGAGTAGAACTCACAGACGTTGCCGGTCACCCGGCTCCCCACCAGGCTCACGCTCAGCGCCCCCCCTTCGACGTAGGCCTGGGCGAACTCGCCGGCGCCCGGCTCCTCCTCCGTCAGCCGGACGCCAAGGGCGCCGCAGCCCGTGATCGGTTTGACGACCCTCCTTCCCTCTCCGGCGGCGGGAGGGACGGCTATCCCGTTCCGGGCGAGGATATCTGCCGTCCGCTGCTTGTTCGCGCAGACGGCCGCGTTCATGCTTCCGCACCCGACGTTGTGGGTGAGCCCTTCGAGGAGATGCGTGTATCGGAAGAGGAGATGGTCGGGCGCGATGACCAGGCCTGCGTCGCACCCCGGCGCGAGCCGCCGGATCTCGCCCTCGAAGTCGGGGCTCTCGGGCGTCACCACGTCGTAGCCGCACTTCTCAAAACTCCCGCGTATCGCGGCGAGCATGGCGGCACCCTCGGGCGCAAGCTCGGGGTCGTTGCAGACGGAGTATTCAGCGAGAAAAACCTTCATTGCAGTAGAGGTCATCTGCAGAAGACTTGACCCTGACGATCGGGCAAGTATTTGATGCGCGGGAACTATCCCTATACAAGGATGAAACCAAAGATTCTGCTCACCAATGATGATGGGATCACGTCCGCGGGCCTCTGGGCGGCATACGACGCGCTCGCGCCGATAGCCGACGTCACCGTGGTCGCGCCTGCCACCCAGCAGAGCGCTGTAGGGCGATCGATCTCCATCTTTGAGCCTATCCGTGCGAACCGGGTGACGATGAACGGGGTGCCCGCCTATTCGGTCGGCGGGAAACCGACCGACTCCGTGATCATCGGGCTGTTCGCGCTGCGCCTGAACCCGGACCTCGTGGTCAGCGGCATCAACATCGGTGAGAACCTCTCCTATGAATCCATCATGACCTCGGGGACCGTCGGGGCCGCACTCGAGGCGTCCAACCAGGGGGTGCCGTCCCTCGCCTTCTCGCTCCAGGTGGAGGACCAGGGCGAGAAGTTCGACGACCCCTCAAACATCACGGACCGGTTCTCCGATGCAAAACGGGTGGTCCGTGATGTCTGCGAGCGGGTTCTTGCAACCGGGTTCCCGGAGAACGCCCACGTCATCAACGTGAACATCCCGGCGCCGGTGCGCGGCGGCTACGAGATCACCCGTCTTGCTGAGAAACTCTTCTACACCGGCGTGGAGGAGCGCCTCGACCCCCGCGGGCGCCCCTACTACTGGATCGACGGGCCCCTGTACGAGGACGCGGAGGAGGGGACCGACGTGCACGCAGTGCAGAGAGGCAACGTCTCCATCACGCCGATCACGCTCGACTGCACGGCATTTGCTGCCACGGACGAACTCAAGGGCATCTTTGACGGCATGGATATCTGAGTGGAAGGAGAAGAGTACACCATGCATGCAGCAGAGCAGGTAGAAGCGAAGCGGAACGCAGGTTACCGGGCGGCCGAAGAGGTCAGGGACGGGATGGTCGTCGGTCTCGGCACCGGGTCCACGGTCTTTTTTGCGATGGAACGGTTGGGCGAGCGGATTATCCGAGAAGGCCTCTGTGTCGCCGGCGTTCCGACATCCTACCAGGCGGCCATCCGGGCACGCCGGTACGGCATCCCCCTCACGAGCCTCGACGAGCACCCCGAACTCGATATCGCCATCGACGGGGCCGACCAGGTCGACCCGGCGCTCCGCCTGATCAAGGGGCGCGGAGCGGCGCTTCTGCGGGAGAAGTGCGTCTGTGACGCAGCCCGAAGGGTGTTCATCGTCGTCGACCCCTCAAAGATGGTCGATACCCTGAATGCGCCCGTGCCGGTGGAGGTGCTCCCGTTCGCCGTGGAGGCGGTCTCCCGGCGGCTTGCGGCGCTCGGTGCCGATCCGGTCCTCCGCGAAGGCGTGAAGAAAGACGGCCCGGTCGTCACCGATAACGGCAACTTCATCATCGACTGCGACTTTAAGGCGATCGCGGAACCCGGGCGCCTGGAAGCAGAGATAGCATCGATACCCGGTGCGCTGGAGTGCGGCCTGTTCTGCGGTTACATGGAAAAAATAACAGTAATTGTCGGTGAAGAGAAGGGTTGCAGCGTTGTGTCATTGCATTGATATGCATTCCCGCATCTTCTGGATCAGGTCTAACTGATGGCGGGCTTCTCTCTTCTTTTCTTTCTCGATCGTATCCATGATCTCGGTTATCGAACGGGAGAGCGTGTAGATCTTCACCGGCCTCCCTTTGCTCTCCGACTTGCTCTCGCGGGTATCGATCCAGTCGCACTCCTTGAGGTAGCGCATGGCGATGCTGACTTCGGGCTGGCGGAGATCGGTGCCCCGCTCGATGTCCCGGGACGTTGCTTCATCGGTATTCGCAAGATATACAAGCACTTTGGAGACATTCCTCTTGATTCCGATGCCGATTAGGAGTTCGGCAAGTTCTTCATCGCGTGGCGTAAAATACCGTACCTTGTCTGACCTCATCCATCCACCAACAGATTGTATCTATTGTTTTAAATCTGACTATAAAAATATTATTATTTCCATGGGAGATTTTACGATTGTGATAGTTATGAGAGAATGAATGAAGCATCAAACCGATAAGATCGAACGTTTTTTTCACCGGATGACACGTTCTCCGGCAATGCAAGGGATGATCTCCGGGAAGAAAAACCGGTGATCCGGGAGCCAGAGACTCCGGCGGAGGGGCACAGCACCTGCCGGTTCCGTCTCCGTCCACGGTGCCGGCAGTGTGGGGCTGTGAATTCCGGGACGGCCTGCTCCCGCAGGAGGTGGTTGAGAGGCCGTCCCGGAAGGGTCTGCAAACCTTTGATCGGGACGGGTGTGTACAGGGCATGATGCTGCGAGGAAGATCATGCCCCCGACTTGAGCGGGGTAATTACGGATGAACAAAAGAGGAGACTATGGAATTCAGATGAGCCCGAGACTGGAGAGTTCGGAGAGGATCCGCCGTACCGCACGCTGGGCATCCTCGGGCACCTTGCCGCCCGTGATGATCAGTTTGCCGGACCCGAAGAGGGGGACGACCACCTTTGGGTCGTCGAGCCGGTAGACCAGTCCAGGGAACTGTTCGGGCTCGTACTCGATCTTGTCCAGGTTGAAGCCCACGGCAATCTTATTCAGGTTGATCGGCGTCCCGAGGTCTGCGGATGTGACGATATTCTGGATCTTATAGGTCAGGTCTTCGGGGATGTCGATGTTGAGTGCCCGCAACTGGTCGGCGAGGATCTGCAGGCCCCGCGAGAGGCTGTCGATGCTTTTTGCACCGGTCAGGACGACTTTGCCGGAGCCGAAGACGAGCGCAGCGATCTTCGGGTCCTGCATGCGGAGAACGACGCCGGGAAACCGCTTCTTATTGTATTCCGCGTCCTTCAGCTGAGAGGCAAGCGAGGGGAGATCAAGAGAATCGGTCACTTTCGCCGAAGCAACGATATTTTCTATCTTGAGGGACTCCTCTGGTTTGTGCTCATTCATATTTATAAGATGCTTAAAAAAGTATATAAAGAGTTGGTTGGTTATTCCTCCAGGGTCGAGATGTCCCCGGGGTCCATCCCCAGTTCCTGCGCTTTTAAGACCCGTCTCATGATCTTGCCGCTCCGGGTTTTGGGGAGCGACTCGACGAATTCGATCTCCGAGGGTATGGCGATGGGGCCGAGCGTCATCCGGACATGGTAGATGAGGTCGTTCCTCAACTTGTCGCCGGGCTGGCGGCCGTCCCTGAGGATAACGAAGGCCTTGATGGAGTTTCCCTTCAGGGCGTCGGGTTTCCCGATAACGGCGGCTTCCGCCACCGCGTCGTGGGAGACGAGCGCGCTCTCGACCTCGGCGGTCCCGATGTTGTGCCCGGCGACGACGATCAGGTCGTCGGACCGTCCGATGACCATGATGTAGCCGTCCTCATCCTTCACCGCGAGGTCTGCTGCGGTGTAGCATCCCGGGACGGTGTTCCAGTACTTGCGGTACCGCTCGTCGTCGTTCCAGATGGTCCGCATCATCGACGGCCATGGCTCTTTGATGACCAGGAGGCCCCCCGTGCCCGGCGGGACCGAATTGCCGGCCATGTCGACGACGTCCGCTACGACGCCCGGGATCGACCTCCCGGCAAAGCCCGGGCGCATGGGCTCGCCGATCATCGTGGTCACCATGTGCATCCCGGTCTCGGTCTGCCACCAGGTGTCCATGATCGGGCACCGGTCTTTCCCGATGGTGCGGTAGAACCATTCGAACGCCTCCGGGTTGAGCGGTTCGCCGACCGACCCGAGGATACGGAGCGACGAGAGGTTGTAGCGGTTCGGCCACTCTTCACCCA
>PGYH01000106.1 GCA_002839575.1 Methanomicrobiales archaeon HGW-Methanomicrobiales-6 | reverse complement strand
GCCTGCCAGATCTCGGCCTCAACTCCCCGGTCGTCAGGCGCGACCGCCTGCGGGACGGGGCGGGCGAGATCGACGGTCACGACGTCCTCGGCAAAGGCCGCACCGCGGGCGATGAGGGTCCCGTCTGCGGAGAAGACAGAACTCCGGCCGGCAAAGACCAGGTCGTCGTTCCCGCCGACGAGGTTTACCGAGGCGACCGGGACCCCGTACTCCTTCGCGACCCCCGAGAGCATCTCCTCGCGCAGGCGCCCTCTGCCGGCGGCAAACGGCGATGCGGAGAGGTTCACGATCACATCCGGCACCGGTCCGCCGCACAGGACCTCCTCACCGATAGCGACCCCGACCGTCCTTTCGCCGATGCGGAGGGGTTCGGGATGTTCGGCCGCCGGCTCGAAGTAGCGGCCTTCGTCGAGCGGGCCGGAGGAGAGCCGGGCCTTCCGGAAGGTCTGTACTACCGCCCCGTCTCGGAGGAGGGCGGCGGCGTTGCAGAGCGGCCGGCCGGTTCCGTCGGGGTTCGGCCCGGCGAAACCGACGAGCACCGGCGGCGCACCGGCGAGTCTTGCGGCCAGGTCTTCCAGGACGGCGATGCTCCGTGCGATAAATCCCGCATCAAGCAGCAGGTCGCGGGGAGGGCATCCGGTCAGGGAGAGTTCCGGAGCGGCGATCAGGTCCGGTTCGTGACGGGCTGCCTCCACGGCGCCTGCCGCTATCCGGTCGGCATTGCCGGCGAGGTCGCCGACAACCGTGTTCACCTGGAGGAGTGAGATCTTCATGGTTGCTCCCGGATTATCCTGATCAATAATGGCGGAACGGATGGCATATGCCTTTTGCATGATCTCGTCTGCGTGGAACGGAGCCGCCGGAGCCGGAGGGCCGGCCGGCCGATCAGATCCATTTTAAAGCCTAAACGCCAAAGCGCCTTGTAGAGAACATGCAGAGAGCGTACCGCGGAATGGTGTTCCCCGCCTGGCTATTCGGAGGGGCGGCTGTGCTCAATAACCGTATCCGGAGGCGAACAGCCTGATCACCGGGCGCCGCCGGTCAGCGCGGGAGGATACCCGGCTCCTCCTGCTCGCGGCATCGGTCCTCATCGCCTTCGCCGCAAACGCCGCCGGGCTTTCTGCCGGCATCACCAGCGTCCTCCCGCACCTGCTGTACCTGCCGATCGTGCTTGCCGCCTACTGGTTCCCCCGCCGCGGCATCGTCTTCTCGATCGCCCTCGCCCTCGGCTACCTGGCGTTGATCCTGCCGTTCGCCGGGAGCGATCTCGGACTGGTCGTCCCGACGCTCGCGCGGGCGGTGGTCTTCGCTGCCATCGGCGCCGTTGTATCGCTCCTCTCCCTCCGGTTGCGGGAGCAGGAGGAGCGCTACCGGGGAGTTTTCGACAACTCCGAGGCGGGAACGTTCATCGTTGCAATGGGAGAGGCCGGCCCGCGCATCGAGGAGGCCAACTACGTGGGCGCCACCCTTCTCGGCTCCACGGAAAAAGACCTGATCGGCAAGCCCGTCGCCGCGTTCCTCGACGACCCCGGTGCCTGGGAAGCGTTCAGGACGGAGATCGACCGGAACGGTGCCGTCTACGAGTATGAGACGGTCCTCCGCCGCGCCGATGGGGCCGCGGTCCGGGTGCTCGCGTCGGGCGGCCGGCTCACCGGCGGCGGGATCGTCCTCACGCTTGTCGACATCACCGCCCGGACGAACGCCGAGGACGCGCTCCGCCGGACAAATGCCAAACTGAACATGCTGGGCAGGCTCACCCGGAACGACCTGATGGCGGCGGTATCCACCCTCCTTGAGCGGATCGCCGCAGGGATGCGGCAGTTCGACGACCCCGCCGTCCGCCGGCACCTGGAGGACCTCTCCCTGGATGCCCGGCTCGTGGAGCGCCGCGCCGAGATCACCCGCGACTACCAGGACCTCGGCCTCCGGCCGCCGGGGTGGCAGCCGCTGCAGGCGGTGGTCCGGGAAGCGGCGTCGTGTCTGCTGCTCCCGGGGATATCGGTCCGGCCCTGGGTGGAGCGGCTCGAGGTCTTCGCCGACCCGATGCTCGACCGGGTCTTTGCGAACCTGATCGAGAACGCAGCCCGCCACGGGAAGACAGTTTCAAAGGTCGTCATCACCTACCGGATCCGGGACGACGGGCTCTCGATCTGTGTCGAGGACGACGGTCAGGGTGTTCCCGAAACAGAGAAAGAGAGAATATTTGCATACGGTATCGGCACCGAGAGCGGGCTCGGGCTCTTCCTCGTCCGGGAGATCCTCTCCATCACCGGCATGACGATCCAGGAGACCGGGACGCCTGGTAAGGGGGCGAGGTTCGTGATACACGTGCCTCCGGACGGATACCGGATCATTTGAGGTGAAACCATGTTTGCAAAGGTGCTCATCCCGACAGACCTCTCCGATGCCTCCGCTGCAATGGCGGAGCGGGTCGGTGAGGTCCCGGGCGTCCGTGAGGTCGTCCTCTTCCACGCCCGGACAGCGGCCGGCCCCTCGCCTGCCGAAGACGCGCTCCGCCGGATGCAGGAGCGGGTGCAGCAGCAGGGATACCCCGCCGAGGTGGTGATAGCGGAAGACGACGGGACGCCTGTCCCCGAGAGGATACTCAAAGCCGCCGCCGGGAGGGGTGCGAACCTGATCGCGATGGGGGTCAGGGACCAGGGCCTGCTCCGGAACCTCTTCTCCGGGAACGTTGCGGCCACCGTGCTCCGGGATGCCCGGACCCATGTCCTGATCGTCCCGCAGTCGGGAGACAGCCGGCCGCCGCTCTTTGCACGGGTGCTGGCCCCGACCGATCTCGCGGCACCGTCTCCTGAGGTCCGCGCGGCCCTGGAAGACCCTGTTGGGACCGGGACGGCGGTGCTCCTGCACGTCGTCGAACCCGGACACGCGGAGACGGAGCAGGAGGCCGGTGACCGGCTTGCGTCTCTTCGTGCCGGCCTCTCTCCCACGGGGCGAAACATTGAGGCGCTGGTACGGGCCGGAGACCCGGCGCGCACCATCTGTGCCGTGGCGGACGAGATCGGTGCCTCTGCGGTTGTGATCCCGCGCATCGGAAAACGCGACGCCGCGGGAAGGGCGACGCTCGGGAGCGTTGCGAGCGCCGTCGCGGGGTGTGTAAAGCCGCCGGTGCTGGTGCTGGCGGTCTCGATCCACCTGCAGATCGAGGTCCGGGAACTGCGGAGCGAGGAGTTCGGGCTCGCCGAAGAGATCTGGCTCGACTACCACGAGTTGAAGGCCGACCCGAAGACGGACCGGATATTCGGGGTCTTTGCGGACGGCACCCTCGTCTCCGTTGCCCGGTGCCGGCGGCACCCGGACGGCTACGAGGTGGACGGGGTCTTCACCCCGGTCCGGTTCCGGGGCAGGGGGTATGCCCGGCAGGCGATGGACGCACTCGTCGAGGCGTGCCAGCACGACATCCTGTACATGCACGCGGTCCGGAACCTCGTCGACTTCTACGGGGAGTACGGGTTCATATCGATACCGGAGAGCGATCTTCCGCCGACCATCCGGGAGAGGTTCGCGTTTGCTCTCGGTGAGATGGAAGGAACGAACGTCCAGCCGATGCGGCGTGCCGCGGGCCGGTTCCAGCGATAAGAAGAGCAGCGACATTCTCGACGGCGCGACCGGTTCAGTCGTCGTAGAGGGCCGGAACTTCCGCCTCATCGTCGATATCGTCCGGATACGGAACATCGACGACGACCGAGCCGTCTTCGAGGATGTCGCCGATCTCGATAGAAACCCCGGCAGGAAACTCTCGCTCCTCTGTTCGACCGTCAGATCGTTTGACGTATGCCCACATGCTATACCTCCACGAATCCATTGGTTCAGCACTCCCGGCGCACCCCTGGGAGCGTGCTCCTACTCAGTATCAGATAGCAGTCAAATAAAGATGTTCCTGTTTAAAAAGCCGAAGGACGCCGGAATATCCGGGATTTCCGGGACGGTGCGGGTAAAAGCGCGCGTCGGGTATGCCTCCTGTGGCACCCCGCCGTTCTGCCGGAGCGCCGGGGCGATGAACAGCCATATATATCGTGACGGCGGTCAGGAATCCATATATGCGCATCGGCATCCTCTCGGACACACATGACAACCTCGAAATGGTGGACGCGGCTGTAGAACAGCTCAACAGGGAGCGGGTGGACCTGGTACTGCATGCGGGAGATTACGTCTCGCCGTTCGTTGTCCCCCGGCTTGCGAACCTGCAGTCACCCATGATCGGCGTTCTCGGGAACAACGACGGCGACCACCGGCTCCTTTCGGCACGGTTCGCCGAGCACGACAGGCTCAGCCTGCGGGGAGCGTTTGCCGCCGTCACTGCGGGCGGCATGACGATCGGGCTGCTGCACGGTGACGACCGTGAACTTCTGCAGGCGCTCATCGGGCGAAAGGCCTTCGATGTCGTGGTTCACGGCCACACCCACCAGTCGGTGGTCCGGGTCCTCGGGTCGACGCTGGTCGTCAACCCCGGGGAGGCCTGCGGTTACCTGTCCGGCCGGCCGACCATTGCCGTGCTGGATACCGTGACCCGGAACGTGGAACTGATCACCCTTTGATTCGGGAAAAAAAGACGGTGCGGGTTATACCGCATCCTCTGGCTCTTCGCCGAGCTCCGTTTCGAGTTCCCAGGCAGGCGTCCCGGCATCCCCGAGATCCGCCCTTAAGGTTGCCTCGGAGACCTCGAGCGTCTCAGGGACATCGAAGTAGAGATAGCCCTTCAGCGACTCGTACCGCTCGAGTGGCTTTTTGTCGAACGACTCACCGAGCGTGGTGAAGGGCGGGGCCTGCAGGGGCGCAAACGTCGACCCCTGGTATTCGAGAACGAATGCGTCCCGTCCGGGTGTCTCGATGGTGTAGAGGTCGGAGTCGCCCTTGTGCCCGAGGTTGGTCGACTTGACGGCAACGAGGAGGAACATGCGCCCTTCGCCCGCTTCGACTTTCGTTGTCGACGCATTGGTGGAGACTTCCTGGTACTCCGTTGCGGTCCGGGTGGACTCCGCAAGCAGCGAGACCATATTCTCGCCTGACGGGTCGTCATACGTGTAGCGGTCCAGGAGCGGGAGCACCTTCTCCGGTGATGCGGCCAGGACCGGCCCTGCGGTAGGTGTCCCGGCGCTCATCACGGACATACGGGTGCCGGGGACCGGCTGCCCCTCCCCGGCCTGCTGGCTAACCGTTTCAAGGCCTTCCGATGCTATGGTCAGGTCCCTGAAGGCCGTCGAAACGGCATCCCCGCTGGTATTCATCGGGTCGAGCAGCGTCTCGCTTGCCGTGGAGTATGCGCCTATCGACCTGATGAACTCGTCCTTGACGGGCTGGCGTTCCAGAGAGACCTGAAGCGGCTGCACCTCGCGTAGCAGCCTGACGGAGAACGCGTGCAGGTCGTCCGCCGCTACGGCGGCGGCGTCCGCATCCTGCTGGTAGAGGGCATGCGCATGCTCCATCGAGAGTCTCATCAGGCGGATGCTGGCGGTGCTGATCAGCCTTATCAGCCGTTCGTCGTCGTAGTTGCCGGTCTCGTCCGGAGGCGCATCAATCGCAGGCACTACCTGATCTGGATCGGGGACACCGGGCCCGGTCGGGACGGGGGCTTCACCGGAAGCATTCCACCCGTCCGGAAGTGCCGGGAATGCGTCGGAAGCGTTCTCCTCGCCCGGAAGTGCCGGGAATGCGTCGGAAGCGTTCTCCGTATCCGGGAGTGCCGGGGTCGCATCGGAGGCGTTCCCTGCATCCGGGGTAACCGTGTCGTCCGGGGGTATGGAGGTGCTGGATGGCTCAGATTCGTTCTCCGCCGCCGAAAGAGCGTTGAATGAGAACGGTAACAGTTCTCCAGACTCCAGCGTCATGAGCCCCTGGCCGGAGCCGGCAACAGCCGGTACTGAGAGGAGGAATCCCGCGCAGACGGCAATCCCTAAGAAAATTAGAGCATTCTCACGATGTTTGCTCATGTGCATTTTTCTTTCAATTGCTGAATATAAATATTATTATATTGCCTGTTTTAAAAAAAGGCCTCTCCGGAGAAACCATTTCCTGTACCGACGGCTATCATCCATCTGCGGGTCGGCACATTGGCCCGCATAACTACGCTCCAGGGAGGCCGAAGTCAGGAACGGCCGGCAAAAAAAACCTTTACCGCCTCTCCTGATGCAGCAGGGCCTGCGGGCAGCCTCTTCCTCCTGATTGTGCCGTAAAACCAGAGAATTCCGTCCCAGGGCTCGTCCTGGTCGGGCATTTACCCTATCTCCGGAGATGGAATGCCTTCCTGTGGAAACTTATATGAACTCTCGCAGGTTACCGGCATAGGAGGATGCCTGATGGAGATCGTGAAGATCCCGAGTATGGATAAAGAAGAGTACGATAAACTCATCGCGGAAGGGTTTGTCAGCCGTATTGCATTTCAGGGGGGTAAATACCCGTATATCGCTCCGTTCCTGTACGTTTTCGATGGAAAGTTTCTCTACTTCCTGGCGACCAAGTACGGCAGGAAGAACGACCTCTTCCGGCAGCACCCCTACGTCTCCGTCGAGATCGAGAAGTATTCCGGCGACCTCTCCTGCTACACGTTCGTGACCATGCAGGGGTACCTGGTGCAGCTTGAGGACGCGATCGAGAAGAAGATCATCCGGGAGAAGTTCGTGAGCATGATCAAGGCGCACAACCTCTCGCAGAACATCCTTGCGGCGCTCGGCCACAAGCCCGAAGAGCCGCTCGAAGCGATCGCTTCCGAAGAACGCTCGAACATCTGGAAACTTACCGGCGTGACCGATATCGTTGCCCTGAAAAACCTCTAACCCTTTTTGCCGGGACCCCGGGGCAGGGCCGCCGCCCGTCCCGGGTGCCGGAACCATTATGAGCCGGAAGGGCACGGGACGGCTATGCCCCCTTCCCGACGCCATGCGGCAATCGCCGTTCTTCTCGCCGCACTGCTGGCAGCACCGCCCGCCCTCGCTCACGCTCCCCTCTTTGCCCGGGACGGCTCCTCGCCGGACCCGGCGTTCGTCATCGAGGACCCTGCGAAGTCGTGGGTGATCTACGGCACGCTGCCCGACGGCCCCGCCGCCCGCTACTACCGGTTCCGGATGGAGGAAGGGGAGCGGATATACGCGACGCTCCAGGTCCCGCGTGCGGGCGGGTTCGTGCCCGGGATGGCGCTCTCGGGACCGGGTATCGGGAGTTCGGGCACCATCCCGCCCTATGTCGAGGTCCCGGAGGGCGCCGGCACGATAACGATGCCGGGGAGGCTTCCAGAGCAGCCGGAGTACGAACCGTTCACGCCGTCGAAACTCTACAGACTTGCCCGGATCGATATGCCGGCACCGGCGGCCGGCGATTACACCCTTGCGGTCTACACATCGGGAGAGGGAGGGAACTACGCCCTCGCGCTCGGCTACGTCGAATCATTTACCGTGGGAGAGTGGATCCGGATCCCGGTCGACGTCGCCGCCATCCACCGCCACGAGGGACAGCCGCTCCTCCTGATCTTCGCACCGATGATCGCCGTCCTCGCGATAGGAGCCGGCCTGCTGCTCCGGCGGCGGCGATCTCTCTTCACCCTCTCCGGAGCGATTGCCGGTCTCCTCTTCATCGGGAGCGGCGCCATGACCCTGATGCAGACGGCCATCGCGGCCGCAGGGACGAACCCCGGCGCCGCTCTCCTCCTGACCCTCGCCTTCGGGCTCATCCCCGTTCTTCTCGGGGTCTCGGCGCTCCTGGTGGCCTTTCGCAGGCACATCGGGGCCGGGGAACGCATCGCCATGGTGGCGCTCGGGGTTCTCGCCCTCGTCACCTGGGCGGGGCTCGTGGTCGGGCCGCTGCTCGCCGTTGTCGCCGCCATCCTGCCGGCACGCCGCCACACACCGTCCTGATTACTCCAGGAGCGGGTCGAGCATCCCCTGCGCCGTATCGATCAGCCCGGTGAGCCCTTCCGGCGTGGCGGTTCCCTTCTCCATCCAGCGGATGATGCCGCGCCCGTCCAGGAGGTAGATGTAGGCGAGCGCGAGCGACGCATCGTCGATCCCGTAGGCCCGCCGGCACCGCTCGATATCGTCCGGCACCGTCAGCACCAGGTCGTGCTGTGCGGGAGGGACGCCGCCCGCGAGTCCCTGCCGGATGCGGTCGGCAAGGGATCTCCCGATGAGGCTGTCGCCGACGACCGTAACGAGATAGGTCGTCACCCGGGGATTTTCGGTGAACGCCCCGGCAAAGGGCCCGCTCCACGACTCCGCCATCGGCGGGGCAGACTCGAGGAAGACGAGGACGATGAGCGAAACGTCGCCCTCCGCAACGTCCGGGAGCGTGACGACCCTGCCGGAGAGGGATGCGGCCATGAGGGTGGGAAACACCCTGCCGAGAGCCGCCGGCACCGGCTCGGTGGTTGCTGCCGTTCTGTTCATGGGCTGCGAGTTGGGGTATCCTCCTGATAAAGCCTCTCCCGGGGGGAGGAGCGTTGCGTCAGGCACTATACCTATGAACCACAATACCCTCTTTCAGGAGGCCTATGATCTGCATAGGGGAAGGATGGGAAGAGGTCGTCGCGGCGCTCCGGGATATCCCGGAGCGGGTCTACGTCGTCGGATCGACGGACAGCGGAAAGACGACGTTCTGCCGCTACCTCGTCGACGAGGCGGCAGCGTGCATGAGGACGGCATACGTCGACTGCGACACCGGGCAGTCCCGGCTTGGCCCTCCGACGACCGAGGGGATGGCGCTCTACCCCGGTCCATCGAAGCCCTGCCTCCGGTTCGTCGGCTCGACGTCGCCGGGCGGCCACTTCGTCCAGACCATCACGGGAGCGAAACGCCTCGTCGAGAAAGCAGCCGAACGTGGGGCCCGCACCACCGTCATCGACTCGCCCGGGCTCGTCGCCGGCGGGGTGGGCATTGAGTTCCAGTTGCAGATGATCGACCTCCTCCGCCCCACCCGCATCGTCGCCCTCCAGCGCGGGCGGGAGCTCGAACGGCTGCTCGCGAACTTCGCCCGCCACCCGGGGGTTGTGATCCACCGCCTTCCGGTCTCGCCTGCGGTCGTCGCCCGGCCCGCCGCCGGACGGCGGCGCTACCGCGAGGAGCAGTTCGCATCCTATTTTGCCGACGCGAAGTCGCAGGAAGTCTCGCTCCGGGGGCTCGGGCTCCAGGGCAGGGTGCCCGACATGAGGAACCCCCGCGGGGCCGCCGGAAGACTGGTCTCCTTAAACGACGCCGAGAACTTCGTCCTCGCCCTCGGCATCGTCGAAGACCTGCACCCCGGAGGGCGCCTGCTCGAGGTTGTTGCCCCGCCCTTCGACCCGGCCGCGGTCGCATCGGTCCGGTTCGGATCGATCTCCCTGGACCTCGGGGCGGCTCCGGGGTCGATGGAGTCGCGCCGGCCCTGACTCTCACGCCCCGATGAGCGAGAGGAAGACCATGTATACGGCTGTCTGGGCGAGGGTGAGCGGGATGCCGACCCGCGCAAACTCACCGAACGTCAGCGTCTCGCCGTCCCTCTCCGCGCCCTGGATGACGATGACGTTGCTGGCCGCCCCGAGGATCAGCATGTTTCCGGCGATGGTGCTGCCGGCCGCAAGCGCCATCATCCCGACGGTGGATGTCCCGAGGTGCGAGAGCGCGGGGAGGGAGAGGGCGACGAAGGGGACGTTCGAGACGAACTGGGAGACGACGACGCCCAGCACGACGATGACCGGGACGGCGCCGAGATCAAGGGAACTCTCTTCGATGAGCGGCTGGATGAACCCGGACTGCCAGACACTCGCCATAAGGACGAAGAGGGCGGCGAAGAAGACCAGGGTCGGCCAGTCGATCCTGCGGAGGATCTCGCACCGCCGCCTGCTCCCGGCGAGGACGGGTATGGCCGCAACGACCGCGATCCAGGTCAGCCGGATATCGATCTGTGGGACGAGCATGACCACGGCGACCCTGGCGGCGATCAGGAGGACGAGCAGGATGAGCGAGAATCGCGAGAGGGCCGCAAGTTCGGGGTCACGGATCTCCTCCTCGTGGTGGACCAGCGGTGTGGGGTGGAGTTCGCCCGGAAACGCCCGGCAGAGGAAGACGTAGGTGAGCAGGAGCGAGATTGCCGTCGGGACGGCCAGGTAGAGCGGGAACGTAATGAACGGGTTCTCGATCCCGCCCGAGAGCGCGATAAGGAGGTTCTGCGGGTTTCCGATGGGGCTTGCGACGCTCCCCGTCGTGACGGCGAATGCAAGCGTAAGAAGCAGGAGTTTTGGGGAGATGCCGTGCCGCCGGGCGAAGTAGAGCATCAGCGGGGTGCCGACGACCGCGAGCGTGTCGTTCATCAGGAGCGCCGAGAGCACGCCTGCTCCGGCGAGGATGAGAACGAGCAGGTGCCGGACCGACCCCGCCCTTGAAAACAGGCGAAAGGAGAGGTGGTAGAGGTAGCCGCTCGCCGCAAGCGCTTCCCCGATCACGAACATGAAGAAGAGGAAGAGCATCACGTCGAGGTTGACGGACGCGAGCGCATCGAGCGGCGTGATCGATCCCGTCGCGAGGACCACGAGCGCGCCGAGGAGCATCACCTGCCAGATACGGAAGTTGACGTTCCCGATCTTTCGGACCGCGATCAGGAGGAAGACGATGACAAGAACGACGAGTGGTATGAGTGTGCCCATGGTACCGCCGGCAAGGGACTGCGCTTACCGAGAGCGTTTGCTTTGTATCCGAAAAAAGGATCGTGCGGCCGGAAAGCCGCCTCAGCCTTCCAGCCCGACGGTATAGTTGATGACGCTTTCACAGATGTCGCCGGAGTATTCTCCGATCCGCCGGATACTGTCTGTGATCTGCCTCATCGGGATCGCCGCCACCGCCTCGAACCGGAGCACCCGGGTATCGATCTCCCGGGTTTTCTCCTCGAGGTCGCGCACCCCCTGCAGCGTCTCGTTGGCCTTCCTGATGTCCCCCGTATGGAACGCTTCCATGCTCCAGGAGAAGATCTGCAGGGCAAGCGCGCTCGCTTCGTCCATGAGGTCGAGCGTCGCCGCCTCGACCTCGCGGTCGATCAGGGCGAGGGCGTTATGCGCCACCCGGGTGGCGTGGTCGGCTATCCGCTCGATGATCCTGCTGACCTGAAGGTAGTGCGCCGCCTGGTTTACCGGGATGCCCATCCGGCGCGAGAGCGTGGCGTCGCTTATGATGAGGTTATCCTGCCGCGCAACCAGCCAGTGCAGCCGGTCGACTTCCGTATCCCGCCCGACGACATCCCCGGCAAGAGCCGCGTCGCGTCCTCTTACCGCAGCCATCGCATCCTGCTGCATGCCCCGCGCGAGAAGGTGCATCCGCTTGATGGTGTTCTCAAACGGCATCTCTGCGGGGTTGAGGAGATCCTTGATCGTTATCGAGGACTCCGTTTCGCCGACCACCTCCTGCCCGATCGCCATCTGGGTGAACTCCCTGACCAGTTGCAGGATGAACGGCGGCAACCGTCCCTTCGATTCAAGGCGGATGACCGCAAAGCCCGCGATATACGCTCCTACGAGGAGACGGAGCAGGTCGGTGCGGTCCGTCGCGGCACCGACCTCGAAGACCCTGGTCCGCTGGGCCGTCTCTCCGCTGATCTTCGGGGTGACCAGAAGCGAGCCGTCGGGCTGCACGATCAGCCCCACCGGATCGTTCTTCTGGATGTTCGCGGACCTGATCCACTGTTTCGGCAGGGATACGATGTATGACGAACCGCCGGTGATCTGAACTTTCCTGATCTCCATGGGTTGGTACGCGTTGGCACCGTCAGGGTATATGCATTCTCTGTAGTATATACGCTACCGGAGTTTATTGTGGGTGAATATACTCATATAGTCCCCTTCGGGAACACCTATCCGCCCGGTATACTCACGCAATAAGCACCTGGCCCGGATCGGCAGAGTGCCCGGGAGACGGGCACGCCAGGAAGAAGCTGGGGCCCGAGCAGGCACCATGAACCCCCTTTCGGGCGGGAGCATGCCGCTCAACGGGGAGATTGGATCCGATCACCCTATGATGGAGGACCCGCACAACATCCCCCGGTGCATCGACTACGTGATGATCGCACGCTACCTGGAACGCTGTGCCGATCACGCCTGCGATACCACCGGTGAGCGGGTAGTAGTGAAGTGATACGGCACAGGCCGCTAACTCCACATGAGCCACGAGATCCAGAGAAGCAGAACGATCAGCAGCACGATCAGTGCGACCGACCATGTCACGTATCGCTTTGCGACATTCTGGTCGCGGGTATCCCGGGGCTTGATCTTCAGCACGGTCACGGCGACGAGCGCGCCCGCTATCAGTCCGACAACCTGCCCGGCCACCAGCAGCGCAGTAGTGATCATGCTCATGGGCTGGAGCACCAGAACAAGGCCGGCCACCACCGTCGGCGGGATGATGGCGGCAGCGATGGCGACGCCGGCGATCACCTCCGAAGTGCCCCGGTTGAATGCCACCACCGCCGCGAACCCGAGGAGCACCGCCATTATCGTGTAGATGGGGTTCACCACGAGGCGCGTGGCGATCTCTTCGGTCAATGTGAGCGGTATGACGAGGTTGATGAGAAAGGTGGCGACTGCGGAGAGGACGAGGACACCCAGGAGCAGCGCCGCAAGCACGCCGAGGCAACGCAGGGCGTTCTCGATCTTGCCGAGAGCGGCATAGACGGAGAACCCGTAGATCGGGCCCATGATCGGGGAGAGGAGCATCGCCCCGATGATGATCGTCTGGTT
>PGYH01000105.1 GCA_002839575.1 Methanomicrobiales archaeon HGW-Methanomicrobiales-6 | reverse complement strand
CAAAGACCTTGCCGTCCCGGACAACAAGGTTGAACCCGCACCCGGTGCCGCAGTACGGGCATGTCGTCGATACGTACTTTATTTCCATCATTCTCCCTCTGGCAAGGGACTACATGCCGCCCGAATTATATAATAGGCATGGTCAGGGCGAATTTTTTGATGAATACCGGTGGGGCCTGCGTCACGGCACGGCCTGGATCACCAGCGCCGCCGCGAGCGTGACGAGGCCCGCTATCGAGAGCGGCAGGGTGTAGTTTCGCACGACCGCGGAGAAGTCGTCGCCGGTCGTCCGTTTGAGCAGCCAGAAGAAGGGATCACTGACGTAGGAGAACATGAACGCTCCTGCGGAGACCATGAGCACCAGGGCGAGCGGGTCGATCGCCGTGACGGCCGGGATGGTGGCGAGGATGGCGGCGGTGACGGCCGCGGTGACGACCCTTGAGCCCTGTGCCGCCTGCACCAGGGCGGCGATGACGAACGGGAGGATGGTTACGGGGAGGAACCCGAGTACCAGCGCGGTCACGTCCGCAGGAAATGTGCTTGCGGCGATGACGCCGCCGAGCGCCCCGGCACCGGCGAGGTCGAAGATGATGATCCCGGCGTTCTTCGTCCCGCGTGTAAGCGCTTTCTCCCGGACGTCGCCCGGAACGGTGGCAAGGGCTGCAAAGAGCCCGGCGAGGAGCGCAAGGTTGATGTTCGCGAGAGCGTGGAGCGGGGGAACCAGTGATCCGATCGCGAGCATCCCGAGGATGACGATGAACGGCAGCCAGGCACGACGGTTCCGCCCGGCCGCCGGTTCTTCCGCCTCTTCGGCCGGCGGCATCCGTCCTCGCATGGCGAGGAGGAGCCCGGCGAGGAGAAGGAGGGAGAGGGGAAGGGCGACGAGGTCGATATCCCAGGGGCGGCCGGAGAGGCCGAGGGCCGTTATGGTCGAGTAGACGACGGGAGCGGGGTAGAGGAGCACGTAGGATATCATCCCGGCGACGCCGGCGCAGTAGAGGAGGGTCTTTGATGCCCGGCCGTCGGAGGAGAGGTGCGTGAGGATGGGGGCGAGGATGACGAACGAGGTGATGCCGCACATCAGCGGGACGGAGAGGAGGTAGCCGGCCGTTCCCGCCGTGGCGAGGGGGCGGCGCACCAGGCCCCGGATGTCGGCGACGATCCCCTCTACCCGGCCGCTCTCGCGGAGAACCTGGGCGATGCCGACCCCGCAGAAGATGACGATCGCGAGGATGGAGAAAATTCTCCCGGCACCGCCGGTGATTGCTGCAATAACCGTCTCCGCAGGCATGCCGGCAAGGAAGCCGAAGAGAACTGACGTCCCGACCAGGGTGAGGAACGGGGGAAGGCGATACCTGAGCGACGCGACGGTGATCACCACGAGGGCAACGGCGAAGGCGATGAGGGTCTCCATCAGTCTCTCGTTTGGGTTTCAGGATATAATATCCGTCAGTTCTTTCTCGCGGCGCGCTTCGGCGATCCTGGCCTCTGCGATCTGGCGGTACTCCGGGTCAATCTCGAACCCGATGTAGTCCGCGTCGAGGGCGATGGCCGCAAGCGCCGTGCTCCCGATGCCCATGAACGGGTCGAGAACCAGCATCCCGGGCCGGCAGCCATGGAGCCGGATGCACATCTCGGGGAGTTTCTCCGGGAAACTGGTCGGGTGTGGCCGGGAGGAGCGGATCGTCCGGTAGGGGATGAACCAGGTGTTCCCCCGGTCGCGGAGGTCGCGTTCCGCCGCTTTCCAGCGGCCGATGTTGCTCTTGTCCTGGTAGGGCACGCCTACGCTGAGTTTGTCGAGCGCCACGTCGCCCTTCTTCGTGAAGTGGAAGATGTGCTCGTGGCACTGGCTCAGGTAGCGGGCGCTGTTCACCGGCTGGTAATGGCCGACGGCGATATCCCCGGCGATCTTCTCGTAGCCGCCCACATCCTCCTTCTCGATGGCGATCGACTTGACCCAGTGGATGACGTTCTGTAGCTCGAAGTGGGGGCGGAACCGCTGGACGACATCGAAGGGGATCCAGGGGTCGCGGGGTTTGCCACCGATATTGAGGAAGAACGAACCGTCGTCGGCAAGGACCCGCGCCGCTCCGGCGGCGACCTCCCCGATCCAGTCGAGGTAGTCCTCGCGGGGCTTTTTGTCGTCGTAGGAGTTGTAGTCCTTCCCGATGTTGTAGGGCGGCGACGTGACGATGACGTCGACGGAGCCCGCCGCCAGGCGCCGCATGCCCTCGATGCAGTCCATGGTACGGATGGTGTTGACGGCAAGCCCGCACACCCCTCTCTCCTTATCTCTCAATCCGATCACGTATTCGTTCGCGGTCCCGGGCAAAAAGGTGAACGAAACACAATGTCAGGCCCTGTCGTCGGCGAGCACCTTCTGCCGCGTTCGCTCGAGCGCGTCGATGAAGTCCTCGATCTCGTAGGGATTGAGCCCCTCCGAGCCTTCAGGTTCGAGACGTATGACCTCGAGGAGCGCATCTTTGAGGATCTCGAGGCGGCTATCGGGAGGGAGGATTATCTCGAACCGGCGGAAGATGCGGTCGGGGATGCAGACGAAGTTCCCGTGCATGGAGGCGAACGTCAGGATCTCGTCTGCGGCAGGAACGTCCGCCTGGTCGACCTCGACCTCCAGAACCGCAGGCGTATCGGCACTCTCCTCTGCAAAACAGCGGGCGACCCTGATCTTCGTGGCGACTCCTCCGGTTCCGGCCGGATATTCTCCCGGGAGAATAATATAGTTTTATGCCGGGACGGGGAGGTCTTCTTGACAGATATTCATCGCAGGCCGGATGGCGGGCGGACGGCCGGGATTCGGGGGACTTTCCATCCGGTTCGTGTGCTGGGATATGGATACAGCGGGCGAGCGGCTCGCAATTTGAAAAACAGGCGCAATAACTTCAGCAGATTTATCCGCTCAGGTGAAGATGCTTCTTCGTGAAACTACTGTATCTTCTTATCGCACTGGCGCTCGTGGTGCCTGCGACGGCGATCGTCCTCACTTCGGAGAATGCAGGGGCCGCCGATACCGGGCTGAAACAGGTTGCCACGTTCGGCAACGGCACACGCTACGAGGCGGGATCCTACCCCGTTGTCGTCCTCTCCGGCACCTACCGGGAGATGGGACGGCAGTACGGGACCCTGATGAAAGACGAACTCCAGGCCGAGTACGAGATGCTCCGCTCACACTTCACGGCATCGGGATACACCGAGACGGAAGTAGGCGAGTTCGCCCGGGAGGCAACGGTGCTGCAGGCAAAACGCATGAAGGAGATCCGGGCCGGCATCGCGGAGACGTCCGGTCTCACCGTGGAGGAGGTCGACGTCCTCTACGAAGGACCGATCGTCTACCTCGTGACCTACGGCGCGAAGGCGGGGTGCTCTTTTGTGGCGGTATGGGGCAACTACACCCCGGACGGTTCGGTGGTCCTCTCCCGGAACTACGACCTGCCCGACGTCTTTTCGGTCTTTCATCCGTACTACACCCTCGCGGTCTACAACCCGACCGACGGGAGCAACGGTGTCGCGACCTTCGGCCCGGCAGGAGCACGCCCCGAGACCCTGATGAACAGCGCGGGGCTCTTCATCGCCGACGATAACGCTGAGGACTCGGGCGGTGCTCTTCAGATCGCCGGGAGGCCCGATCTTATCGGCGAGTTCTTCCGGCTGATGCTCGACTACTCCGATATGGAAGGGCTCGATGCCGGGATCATGACCACCCGCGCTGACTGCGCCTGGATCGTGAACGCGGCCGGGCCGGACCGGGCCTACTCCTACGAGGAGACCGTGTACGACATCAAGCGCCGCGAGGGTACGGGCGTGATCGCGGCCGCAAACCACTTCGTGGACCCGTCGTGGCGGCTTGCGGTGGCTCCGGCGGAGCACTCGGCCACGCGGTATGACAATCTCCTGCGCCTCGCGGAGGAGAGCAAGGGATCGATCGACGGTGAACGGATGGTCGAGATCCGTGATGTGCTGCTGCAGGACGGGGGCGCGACATTCCGGCACAGCATGCTCGGGGGTATGCCGTACTCCTCGGATCACCAGGTGGTCTTTGCCCCGGCGACCCGTACGCTCTGGATGAAGGTCGTGGACCGGGACTGGCAGAAGGTGGAGCTCGGGCAGTTGTTCTCAGTTTGAGGGGAGACCGGGATGGAGGGGGCTGGCTTTCGCGGGCCATGATCCCACCGCAGTGGAGGCCGTGACCTTCCGGGGGCTGCCGGTTCCCGGCACGCCTCCCCTTCCCGAACCGTCGTCGAAACCCGGATCTTTCTTATAGAGTCCCGATTGGGTTATTGCCCGAAGTAATCGACGATGTTACGGAAGAACTGCATGTTCATCGACCCGGTGGGCAGCGGTTTTCCCTCGCGCCTCAAACGCTCTTTTCTCACCGGCCAGTCGTAGAGGTTCACGAACTCCATCGCCCGCTCGGGGTGCGGCATCAGCCCGAGAACCTTGCCGTCCGCCGACGTTACTCCGGCGATGTCCGCGATCGCCCCGTTCGGGTTGTAGGGGTACTCCCCTTCCGCGGGGGAGAGGTCGTCGCGCGAGTAGCGAAACGCGACCATGTTCTCTCTCTCTATCCGCTTCAGGGTCTCCTCCGAACAGGAGAAGTTCCCCTCACCGTGGGAGACGGGGCAGTAGATGTGCGAGATGCCCTTTGTCCAGAGGTTATCCGCGGCAGGCTTCAGGGTGACGAACCGGCACTCCAGCACGCCCTTCCTGTTCGGCATCAGGGCGATCTCGCGGGGGTAGTCCCGGTCGAACGCCGGAACCAGGCCGAGGTTCGCGAGGATCTGGAACCCGTTGCAGATCCCGAGGACGAGGTTGTCGCCCGCGAGGAACTCTTTTACGTCGCTCCAGAGGTTGTTTCGGACGCGGTTTGCGTAGGCGTTACCGGCACCCGTGTCGTCGCCGTAGGAGAAACCGCCGGGGAAGACCATCAGCCGGTAGTCGGAGAGGGATTTCTCCCCCGCGATGAGGTCGTTGATGTGGACGATATCGGACGCCATGCCCGCCCGCATCAGGGCTTCCTGCGTCTCCATCTCGGAGTTGATCCCGTAGCCGCTCATGATGAGGGCTCTTGGATTGTTTGCGCGAGCCATGCTCAGTACCCCCCGAAAGGCGCTTTATATGCAGTTTCCATTGCCGTCACCGGCTGTTCTATGAGCGTTTTTCCTGCCGACACCCGGAACGTTTCGCCGCCGACGCTGCCGAGGAGGTGCGCGTCGCCGGCGAAGATCTCCTCGAAGGCTTCGCGGTCGCCGGGGGCGACCGTGATGACAAACCGCCCGAGCGACTCCGAGAAGAGGTAGGTGTCCGGGCGCATCCCGCCGGGGATTGTCAGATCCATGCCGACTCTCCCGGCGATCGCGACCTTTGCAAGGGCGACGAGCAGCCCCCCGTGGGTCACGGGGAAGGCGGAGGCGAGAAGTTCTTTTGTGATCGCGTCGGTCATCCGGCCGTAGCGCACCTTCGCCGCCTCGATATCGAGGGACGGGACCGAACCCCCCTCGATACCGAGGTGCGCGAGGTACTCCGACCCGCCGAGTTCTTCCCCGGTCTCCCCGACGACGTAGACGAGGTCGCCGTCGAACTTCGCGTCCATCGATACCGCGGTCGTGACGTCGGGGTGGACGCCGATCGAGGTGATGAGGAGCGTCGGGGGTACGGAGATCTTCACGGGGTTCGAGTCGGCGTCGAACCCGGAGAAGTCGTTGAACATGCTGTCTTTCCCGGAGATGAACGGTGTCGCGAACTTGACCGCGCCGTCATAGCACCCAAACGCGGCGCGCTTGAGCTGCCAGAGCCTCCCGGGCTCGTCGGAGGAGCACCAGCAGAAGTTGTCGAGGAGCGCGATGGTCGCGAGCGGGACGCCGATTGCGATCAAACCCCGGACCGCCGCATCGATCGCGGCGAGCGCCATCCGGTAGGGGTCGATCTCGGAGTAGGACGGGAAGAGGCCCTGCGAGAGCCCCACGCCCTTCATCGAGCCGGGCACGACTTTCGTCAGGGTGGCCGTGGTCTGGACCCGCCCGGCTCCCTGCACCGGCCCGAGGACGTGCCCGCCCTGAACGGTGTGGTCGTACCGGGTCGAGATGAACTCTTTGGAGCAGATGTTCTTTCTTTTGAGCATCGCGAGGAGGAGGTCGTCGAGCCGGTCGGGGTGAGGCACGTCGGGCTCGGCATAGACCGTCTCCACGGGCTCTGTCCGGAGGTGCTTCTTCGGGAGGCCGTCGTGGAGGAAGTCGAGGTCGACGTCCATGACGGTCTCTCCGCCGTACTCCACGACGCATCTCCCCGTATCGGTGAACGTCCCGATGACGGTGGCCTCGACCTCCCTCCTCTTCATCAGGTCCATGAACCCCTCGATCTTCTCCTCTGGGACGGCGAGCGTCATCCGCTCCTGCGACTCGGAGATCCAGATCTCCCACGGCGCCATGCCGGGGTACTTCAGCGGGACGCGGTCGAGGAGAACATGGCACCCGCCCGACTCCCGTGCCATCTCCGCGACGGAGCAGGAGATTCCTCCCGCCCCGTTGTCGGTGATGCTCCGGTAGAGGTCGAGGTCGCGGGCCTCCTTGACGATGACGTCGGAGAACTTCTTCTGGGTGATCGGGTCGCCGATCTGGACCGCGGTCACGGGGCTCGCGGGGTCGAGGGCCTCCGAGGAGAAAGTGGCCCCGTGGATCCCGTCCTTGCCGACCCGGCCGCCGACCATGACGACGAGGTCGCCGGGCAGAGCCTGCTTCTCGTGGAGCAGTCTCCCGTTACGGGTGCGCGGCATCACGCCGACCGTGCCCGCGAAGACGAGGGGTTTACCGACGTAGCGGTCGTGGAAGTAGCACCACCCCTGCGGCGTCGGGATGCCCGAGCAGTTGCCGCCGACATCGACGCCGCGGACGACGCCCTCGAAGATCCGCCGGGGAGGGAGGATGGGGTTTTCCCGGTTCTTGCCGCGGAAGAGGGCAGGTTCGGTATCGGGGTCGCCGACGCAGTAGCCGTAGATGTTGATGCAGGGCTTGGCGCCGAGGCCGAACCCGATGGTGTCGCGGTTCACCCCGACGATCCCGGTGAGGGCGCCGCCGAAGGGGTCGAGGGCGGAGGGGGAGTTGTGCGTCTCGACCTTGCAGGTCACCAGGTGCTCGTCGTCGAAGACGATTGCACCGGAGTTGTCGGTGAAGACCGAGACGCAGATGTCGTCATCACCCTTTGCCTCGCGGATGGTGTTGGTGGCCGCCTGGATGCACGACTTGTAGAGCCCCCGGGGGACGTCGTCGTCCATGGCTGAAGCAAAGATGGTGTGCTTGCAGTGCTCGCTCCAGGTCTGGGCGAGCGACTCGAGCTCGACATCCGTCGGCTTTCGCCCGAGTTTCCGGAAGTAGTCGCGGATCGCGTGGAGCTGGGCGAGGTCGAGCGCGAGCGGCCCGCGCCGCTCCCCCGTCCCGGGGTCCGTGATGCCCTCTTTCCCGATGCGGGCGAGTTCCGCGTCGGGGAGGTCGAGGTCGACGGTCCCGGCTGCCTGGAGTTCGTGGAGGTGGACGAAGGGCGTTACCGCGTCCATCCCCTTCCCGGCGTACTCCTCGCGGCTCCTGACGTGTACCCGGTTGACGAGCGGGTTTGTGAGGGCGGCGGTGAGCCGCTCCAGGGATTCGGGCGTGAGGTCGCCGCAGGCGAGGTAGAGCTGCGACGAGAAGACCGCCTCCCCCTCGCCGAACCGGAACCCGAAGTAGTCCTCGATGGTCTGCCTTGCCGTCGTCCCGGCGTTGTCGGTGACCCCGGGCAGGAACCCGACCTCGATCGCGTAATCAAAGGCGGCCTCCGTCGGCCGGTCTACGGAGTACCGCTGGACAACGGGGTTGCTGAGCTGCGCACCGATCTGCGAGAGCTCATCGGGGGAGAAGTCCCTCCGGGCGGTCGCTATGGTATAGACGTCGACGAGATGCAGCTCGCGCAGGGGGAAACCCAGCGAGCGGAACCTCTCGGTACGCGTCGGCAGCCGTGGATCGCGGGTATATTGTACCTCTATCCGGTGGACGTACGAGGCCATGTATAAATATGGGTTGGATCTGGTGAAAAGTACTCCGATGGGGTGGGAATATAAGGGTTTTTGAGGGCCTCTTTATCTTGCGGGGGTAAAGGGGGCGGAGCGGGAAGACCCCACCCTTCAGGGTGGTGATGAAAGCGGAGCCGCCCTTCCTGAAATACGTTTCGAGACGATAGTTTTTTTCTCCTCATTTCTGCTAATAGACAATA
>PGYH01000104.1 GCA_002839575.1 Methanomicrobiales archaeon HGW-Methanomicrobiales-6 | reverse complement strand
CGTCGCAGGAGATATCCTCGATGTACTTATCGTGCATCACCGGGTCGATCAGTCCGTCGCCGAGGAACTCCTTCTCCACGTGATAGAGAATCTTTTCCCGCCCGAGCGGCGGAAGGTGAATCCCGTAATCGGCGATGACCGTGTTCGCAGAATCGCGAAGCGCCTTGCGTGCTTCGTCGCGGGTGAGGTCACGGGTGGTGATATTGAGCGTCTCAAAGAGGCGTTCCTTGATCTCACCGAAGAGTTCCTGCTCCGCGGGCGTGAGTACGGGCTCAAGGACGTGATAAGTATACTCGTGCGTCGTGCTGTCGTAGGTCACCCGGACGTAGGCGTACGGCTCGTTTACCGGGTAGAGCTCGATCTCTTCAAGTCCCGGCGACGGCCGCATCGCGAGATCGACGAGCGGACCATGCTGCACAGGGTTGTACTCCTCGATCACCGTCCCGGCCCCGGGGAGCTGGAACCTCTTGAGGAACCCAAACCGCGGTTGTAAAACCTCTTCGGCAGGAGCCGCCACCTCTGCAACTGCGGCAAGCGAAGTCGAGGAGAAGGCCTGGGAGAAGAGGTCATCGAACTCCGATACGACCCGGGCATTATCGACAAAATCAAAATTGTGCTCGACACGGTTTATGCTCAGTTCATCGATCGTGAACGTCGCACTCTTCGGGAGGATCAGGTCCGCCAGGTTCCCGAGTTCCTCCACCGTCACTACGCCGTCATCGTCGAGCTCGGGCTCAGGCTCGGGCTCGGCGATCTCCTTCGGGCCGGAGGGGCCGGGTGCATCGGTCTCCCGCCACCCTCTCATCCGGTCGAGGATACCGGCAGGAGTGCTGCGCCCGGAGAGCGAGGCCGGCGCTTCCGGCTCTGCCCCGACACCCCCCGTCGCAGACAGGGGAGGAACAGCCTTTGAGCCGGCATTCGCCTCGTGCTGCCCGATCCGGTTGAGGAGTGCCCTGACCGGATTTTCGCTGCCCGCTGCGCGTTGTGCAGCGGTGTCTCCCGATATCGGCACCACTCCGCTGAACAACCCGACCCCCTCGCTCTCCTGCGCTTCTACGGGAGACTGCTCCGGTTGCCCGTCCACTTCATCGAAAACGGACCCGGCGGCATCCAGATCCGCTTCTCCCTGCATCTCCCCTTCAACAGACTGGAACGGCAAAGCGGGTTCATCACTCTCCATCGTGGTTTCCCCATTACCAGTCTCCAATTTTCCTGATTGTGTGAGAAGATTCCTGACCGTTGTTATCAATTCATGTTCTTCATCTTCACCTGTTCTCATCCTCTGTGCCCCCAATATCAATGCACGCTTCTACCTGAGGTTCATGGAACTCGATGATGCACCGCGTCCGCTCTCCGAGCCGATCCGAGACCACACACATATAGCGTCCATTGAGGAGCCGGAAACAGACTCTTCCCGCAGAATCCGTCACATCGCCAGTCATAACGACTTTTCCCTTCCGGATCGCAACGTGGGCCCCGGCAAGGGGCTTCTCGCCATCGCGTACAGTCAGGCAGAGCACCCCTATCCGCTGTCGGGTAGGAGTGCCGATGGTCGGGATATCGAGGCGGCCGTTCTTCTTCAGGTGGCTTTTGTCGAAGACCCTGCACCGTGACACCAGTGCATCAGCAATCGACGGCATCACCGGGAAGAGTTCGAATTCTTCCTTCCCGGTCAGGCGCAGAACGGCGGAGTCTCCGAAGAGTGTCCCCTTCTCATCGACAAACATGGCGCCATTCGCCTCACCCCCGGAGATAACCAGGAAAAACGTATGCCCCTTCTCTTTAAAGACCGCAACTCCGGTCGGGGACTGAGTAGTGCTGTAGTGCAGCAACTCATTAAGGGTAAAGCGCCCCTTGCACGTCGACTGTTGTAGGATCTCGTCCATAAGGCCGTTTATGTCCATGCACATCTTCAGGTAATATTCAGTAATTTTTATGCTGGAAAGGGGATTTTACCCCTATCACAATATATCACATCTGTATTCTATTATTAATACCTTGTGATAACCCGATACCAATTTGGGCAAATATTCTTGTGAAAGTGGCGCATCCGGAAAGCGAGAGAAGACCATTTGCGGACGGCAATCTCCGAAGGGGTTCCGGCTGCAGTGAGAGCCGCTGGCGGAGAACAGCCAGGATTAAACCATTTTCACAGGAGCGCAAACCATAGTACACCTTATCTATCCGGGGAACAGATCAAAACGGCAGGATCTCCCGCACAGAGCGATCGCCAGAAATAAGAGATAAAAGGTGGATAAAGTACCTGCCCATGATTCTTCCGCCCGTGGCAGCTGTCCCACTTATGATTGCAGCGGTTGCAATAGGGGCCACGCTCATGTACGCGTCGGTTCTGGACGCAAGAGAGCGGCGGGTCCCCCACAAAACCTGGCGCCCTGCACTCGCGATCGCACTCCCGGCGGCCGTCTGGGTATATGGGCTGACCATCCTCGCAGGCTGGCAGGCGGCAGCAGGGTACCTCGGCCTGGTCGCGGTCTTCTGCGGATTCTTCTACTTCTTCCAGGCGGCGAACCTGTTTGGGGGGGCAGATGCGTATGCCCTCATCATCATCACCGCATGCATCCCGTTCTTCCCGATAGAACCGTATTTCGGTACCCCACCCCTCGGGTTCTTCCCGTTCACCGTGCTCACGAACGCCGTGCTCATCAATATCGCAGCACCCGTTGCAATACTGGCGAAAAACCTTCTCGCGGGAAATCGGGCCCCGTTACCCTGCCTCTTCCTCGGGTTTCCGGTCGACGGGAAAGCAATCCAGAACGAATTCGGTTTTGTCATGGAAGATATCGATGAGGAGGAGGGCCGGCTGGTCAGGCGGTTCGTCGGATTCACCGAGTCGCTCGGGCGCATCGTGCGGGGCGAGCGGCGGTTATACACAAAAGATCTCAGGCTGCATCCCGAAGATTACCGGAGGGAACTTGCCCTCTACCGGAAGGCCGGCAAGGTCTGGATATCCTACGGCATTCCGTTCATCATACCGATCACGGCGGGGTTCCTGATCGCACTATTCATGGGAGATATCCTCTTTGTAATCATGAAGACAATCGCAGGAATGTGAACCAATATGGAGATACAGTTCAAGGACGGATTAGTGCCTGTCATCGTGCAGGAGAAAAGGACTCGTGATGTCCTGATGCTCGCCTACGCGAACGCAGAGGCGCTGGAACTCACCCGGACCACCGGATATGCACACTATTACAGCAGAAGCAGACAGAAACTCTGGAAGAAAGGGGAGGAGAGCGGGCACGTCCAGCGGGTCTGCCGCATCCTCGTCGACTGCGACGAGGACGCCGTCCTCTACGAGGTGGAGCAGACCGGTGCGGCCTGCCATACCGGCCATGCATCATGCTTCTACCGGACGGTCGAGGGGGAAGAGATCGCCGGAATGGTCTTTGATCCAGAGAAGGTATACGCTAATAAGGGTGAATGACTTCATTACTATGGTGATTTTTTATGAAAATTGTACCCGATACAAGCGTCGTGATAGATGGACGCATAACATCGCTGATAAAAACCGGAGAATATAAGGGCGCAACAATAATCATACCAGAAGCCGTCGTCGCCGAACTGGAAGCACAGGCGAATCAGGGACGGGAGATAGGGTTTTCTGGTCTGACAGAACTTCAAGAACTCTTCCGAATGTCGGAAGAAGGTGTTATCGAACTCCAGTTTGCCGGAGAGCGTCCGAGTCTCGACCAGGTGAAACTCTCCAGCGGAGGCGAGATCGACGCCCTGATCCGGAACGTCGCGATCGACCACGAGGCCCGGTTCATCACGAGCGATCTCGTGCAGGCGGAGGTGGCGAAGGCCAAAGGACTCGACGTCACGTACCTGCGCCCGCAGATTGGCAATTTTTCGCCGCTCTCGATCGATCAGTACCTCGATGAGGAGACGATCGCGATCACACTTAAAGAGCGGGCGTTGCCGGTGGCAAAGATCGGCAAACTCCGGGAGACCCGCCTGGTCACCCTCCGGGATACGCCGATGAGCGAGTACGAACTCAAGGCCATGGCGCAGGAACTCCTGGAGCGGGCGAAACGCGACCCGGACGGGTTCATCGAACTCGAGAAGCGGGGGATCACGGTCGTCCAGATCGGGTCGCTCCGGATCTCGATCGCCCGGCGGCCGTTCTCGGACGGGATGGAGATCACGGTCGTCCGGCCGCTCGTCGACCTTTCGCTCGACGACTACGACATGGCGCCGGAGATCAAGCAGCGGATCCTCGGGAACCGCCGGGGCGTCCTGATTGCAGGACCGCCGGGGGCGGGGAAGACCACCCTCGCCCAGAGCCTTGCGACGTTCCTCGCCGACAACAACTTCGTCGTGAAGACGATGGAGGCGCCGCGGGATCTGCAGGTTCCCGACCACATCACCCAGTACACGGCACTCGAGGGCAGCATGACGAACACCGCCGAAGCCCTCCTGCTCGTCCGGCCCGACTACGTGGTCTTCGACGAGATCCGGAAGAGCGAGGACTTCACTGTCTATGCCGATATGCGCCTCGCCGGGATGGGTATGGTCGGCGTGGTGCACGCCATGGAGGTGCATGACTGTCTCCGGCGGTTCTGCGACCGGGTCGACTACAGTATCCTCCCGCAGATCATCAACACCGTCATCTACGTCGTTCAGGGCGCGATTACGAAGATCTACGACCTTGAACTGGCGATCAAGGCACCGGAGGGCATGCCCGGCGACACCCACATCCGCCCGGTGATCGTCGTCCGCGACCACGCCCGGCGGGAGCCCGAGATCGAGATCTTCCGCTACGAGGGAGAGACCCTGGTGATGCCGCTCGGCCGGAAGAGGAACGCCGGAGAGCCTGCCGCTGCCCATGAGGAACCGCCTTTAGTCGCGGCACCGGCAGCGGAGCCCGAGGAGAACGTTTCCTGGAAGGTTGCCGAGAAGGAGGTTCAGCGCGAGATCGGGCGATACACGACCGGCCCGGTCGAGGTCCGCATCATCAGCGACAACAAGGCCGTCGTCTACATCGAGGACAAGGACGTCCCGGCGGCGATCGGGAAGGGCGGCAAGAATGTCTCGGCGATTGTGAACAAACTCGGTATCGGGATCGACATCCGGCCGAGGAGCGAACTTGAGGCGCAAAAACCCGTCGAAGAGGAGATGCAACTCGCCGGCGGTATCAAGATCCGCCTCGACCGCAAGCAACTGACGATCGTCTCTCCTGAGAACAAGGGCAAGATCGTGGACGTCTTCGCCGGGAAGGAGTATCTCTTCACGGCCACGGTGAACGAGGAGGGCGACATCCTCCTCGCCAAGAACAGCACGATCGCCCAGGAGATGATCAAGCGCTACAACGAGGGCGAAACGATCCGGCTGCGGCCGGTATGATGCAGGGCATATATGAGGAACCAGAACCTGGAGGCTTAGAGTGAGCGGATTAGACATGCAGGGCAACGAACGGGAGTGCATTACCCGGTGGGAGCACGCGTTCGAGGCCGATCCGGCAGAGAAGGAGAAGTATTACCTGACCGTGGCGTACCCGTATCCAAGCGGGGCGATGCACGTCGGGCACGGGCGGACCTACATCGTCCCGGACGTCCTCGCCCGTTATCAGCGGATGAGGGGAAAACAGGTTCTCTTCCCGATGGCGTTCCACGTCACCGGCACCCCGGTCATCGGGATATCGAAGAGGATCGCGAACGGCGATGAGAAGACGATCGGGCTCTACCGTGACCTTTACCGGGTGCCGCAGGACATCCTGGACCGGTTCATCGACCCGATGGAGATCGTCCGGCACTTCTCGGAGGAGTACCGGCGCGTGATGCAGAAGTCAGGACTCTCGATCGACTGGCGGCGCCGGTTCATCACCGTCGACCCCCAGTATAGCAAGTTCATCGAGTGGCAGTACGGACACCTGCACGAGGAGGAGCACGTCGTCAGGGGTGCCCATCCGGTCAAGTACTGCCCGCAGTGCGAGAACCCGGTCGGCGACCATGACCTGCTCGAGGGCGAGAAGGCCGAGATCATCAAATTCACGCTGGTGGTCTTCTCCTGGGACGGCGCCAGGATACCCTGCGCAACCCTCCGGCCCGAGACGGTCTACGGCGTGACGAACCTCTGGGTGAACCCCGACGTTACTTATGTGCGGGTGACGCTTGATAACGAGGAGTGGCTCCTGAGCAGGGAGGCCGCAGATAAACTCGCCCTGCAGGACCACGACATCCGCGTGGGAGAGGAGGTCCCGGGAACGGTGCTCATCGACCAGACGGTCTCCCACCCGCTCTCCGGCGAGGTCCCTGTTCTCCCGGCGACGTTTGTGGACCCGGACATGGGGACCGGGATCGTCATGAGCGTTCCGGCCCACGCACCCTTCGATTACATCGCGCTCCGCGACCTGCAGCAGCAGGGGAAGTACACGTCCATCCGGCCGATCCCGCTCATCTCCGTTGAGGGCTACGGCGAGATCCCGGCAAAGGACGCGGTCGAGCGTGCAGGCATCCGCGACCAGAACGACCCGGGAATGGAGGCGCTCACCCAGGAGGTCTACAGTGCCGAGTTCTCCCGCGGGAAGGTCTTTGAGCAGTACGGCGGGAGGCCGGTGCGGGAGGCCCGGGACGATGTTGCGGCGCTGATGATGGAACGTTACGGTTCCATCCCGATGTACGAGTTTGACAACCGCCAGGTTGTCTGCCGGTGCGGAGGAAGGGTCTTTGTGAAGATCCTCCACGACCAGTGGTTCCTGGAGTACAGCGACCCGTGCTGGAAGGAGCAGGTGAAGGTCCTGCTCGAGCGGATGGCACTTGTCCCGCCCGAGGTCCGGACGGAGTTCGACCGGACGGTCGACTGGCTGAAGGACTGGGCCTGCACCCGGCGGGTGGGGCTCGGCACGAAACTGCCCTGGGACCCGACCTGGATCATCGAGCCGCTCTCCGACTCGACGATCTATATGGCCTACTACACGATCGCCCACCACCTAAAGGCCATCCCGCCGGAGAACCTGACGCCGGAGGTCTTTGACTACGTCTTCTTCGGGGAAGGGAACCCGGAGACCGTCGACCGCGAGACGCTTGATGCGATCCGGAGCGAGTTCCTCTACTGGTATCCCTACGATTACCGGTTCTCGGCAAAGGACCTCATCTCAAACCACCTCACGTTCCAGCTCTTCCACCACCGGGCGATCTTCCCGCAGGAACTGCAGCCGCAAGGCATGGTGGTCTTCGGGATGGGGCTCCTGAACGGGGCGAAGATGTCCTCGAGCAAGGGTAATGTCTTCCTGCTCGAGGATGCCCTGGAGGAGTTCGGCGCCGATACGGTTCGGATGTTCCTCGTCGGGAGTGCCGAGCCCTGGCAGGACTTCGACTGGAGGAATGAGTTAGTCTCGTCGACGAAAAGACAGATCGAGCGGTTCTGGAACACGGTCGAGGAGGCGAAAGAGGCCGAAGGAACCTCCCCCATCGATGCCTGGCTCGCGAGCAGGCTCCAGCGCCGTATCGAGAGCGCGACGGCAGCACTCGACTCGTTCCAGACCCGGCAGGCACTGCAGGAGGCATTCTTCGGCATCGAGGCCGACCTGAAGTGGTACCGCCGCCGCCTGCCCGAGGGCACGGCCGGCGGGGCCGTGATGCAGGACCTCTGCCGGACCTGGGTGCGGCTGCTTGCCCCGATCATCCCCTTCACCTGCGAGGCGCTCTGGCGCGAGGTCGGCGGGGAGGGTATGGTCTCCTTCGCCCCCTGGCCGGAGGTTGATGAGACCCGGGTCAATCCGGAGGTCGAGCTCGCTGAGGAGCTTCTCGCCAGGACGGTCGAGGACATCGAGTCGATCGTGAAACTCATCCCGATGGAGCCTAAATCCGTCAGCCTCTTCGTCTCACCGGCCTGGAAGCACGAGGCCTTCCGGATCATCGCGGCATCGGCCGACAAGACGAAGGTGGTGCGGGAGATCATGCAGAACGAGGAGATGCGCAAGCGCGGCCGCGAGGCGACGGACGCGGCGAAGCAGATCACAAAACTCGTCCTGAAGTTGCCGCCCGACCTCGTGAAGCAACTCGCGGCGTCGTCCCCCGACGAGCAGGCGGTCCTCGAGGGCGCACGGGCGTTCCTGGAGCACGAGTTCGGTGTGCCGGTGACGGTCCGGAGCGCTGAGGCAAGCACCCACCCGAAGGCGTCGGCGGCCCTGCCGTTCAAGCCGGCGATTGTGATTGAGTAGGATACTCTTCCTTTTTTAGGCTCTGTTGAATCGGGCATGAATGTGGATTCAAGCATACCTGTGTTGAATCGGGCATGAATGTGGATTCAAGCATACCTGATGAAAAACAGTAATACGGATCCGATCGCGGTCTTGGTCAGTGGGGAGCGAGGCTGCAAGGGTTTTGGGATCTCAATCCCGATGTTGAATCCAGCCGTTTGTCACATTCCAAAGCATACGTGCGTCTTTGAACGCGGATGGTAAAGTGCCTTTGAGGGACAGTATTCTCCCCACCGGAGAGGCATATGTTACCCCAGAAAGGAAAAGTTTGTGGGATCGATGTCCATAAGAAATTCGTTGTTGCTGCTGTTCTCTCGAACAGCGGAGAGGTTTGGATCGAGCGATTTGCCCAGACTCAACCTGGTCTGCTCGCCTTGAAGTCATGGGTTCTTGACCATGGGTGTGAGCAGGTTGCGGTTGAATCCACTGGCGTGTACTGGTATTCTGTGTATTCAACGCTCGAAGGCCGCATTGAGGTGATCGTTGCCAATCCCTACCGGATCAAGAATATTCCCGGGAGAAAGACAGACATCGTTGATGCGCAATGGATCGCTGAACTTGCGCTCAACAGTTTGATCAAACCTTCCCGGATCTTCCCGAAAGAGGATCGGGAATTGAGAAATCTTACGCGGGCCCGAGAGAACCAGGTCCACAGTCGAACCCGTCTCAAGAACCGCATTCATCGTGTTCTCGAATCCGCCTCCATCAAACTTTCCTCAGTGATCACGGACATCTTCGGAAAGTCCGGGCAGTATATCCTTCAACAGATTCTGCAGGGGACATCCATCGATACGATCATCCAGGGAATTCCGTCTCAAAAGGTCAAAGAGAAAGCGGATGCCCTCAAAGATGCAATCCAGCATCATCTGGGTGACGATCAGGTGCTGATCATCGAACAATCGCTCGACCAGATCGGCCTGATCAATCAGCAGATTCTGGACCTTGATGCAGAGATCCAGACGAGGCTAGAAGAACGGAAAGAAGAACTCCGGATTGCCATGTCCGTGCCGGGTATCGGCTTCATCAGTGCGGCAACGATCCTTGCTGAGATCGGGAACTCCCAGGATTTTGCTTCTGCAGACAAACTGGCATCCTGGGCGGGGTTGACCCCTGCGGTCTATCAATCAGCCGACACTCTGAGAACAGGCAGGATCACGAAGACAGGATCCAAGCATCTGCGCTGGATTCTTGTGGAAGTGGCGCAGGCTGCAGCACGGAAGAAAAATTCAGTTCTCCGAACATTCTTTTTGAGACTGAAGGCACGCAAGGGATACACGGTTGCAATTGTTGCACTCGCCCGAAAGATCCTCTGTATTCTCTGGCATCTCCTTACGAACAGGGAGTATTACGCTGAAGAGAATATTCCTGCAAAAAGAGGCAAAATGCCCCGGCTCATCGACAGGACACACAAAACGATTGAGCAAATGATTGAGATTCTGGTACAGGCGGGATATGTGGTGCAGAAACGAGGACTCTTTGATCCAGGAGGATGAGGAATCACCCCAGGATCAGTTTTTCATGGTAAACCCT
>PGYH01000103.1 GCA_002839575.1 Methanomicrobiales archaeon HGW-Methanomicrobiales-6 | reverse complement strand
GATGGTGCGCAGATACTGCTGGTTTTTCTCGATGAAGACCTGCGATTCCGGGAGCCATTTCCCCATGTAGATCGGACTCCCGATGACGGCCGCCCGATACGGGGAGAGGTCCTGGACTTCGCCCACCGGCTGCACGTCGACCGTAATGCCCGCTTTCCGGAGTTCTTCGCCGATCGCCTCCGCCACCTCTGCGGTCGAACCGTAGCGGGTGGCATAGGCAACAAGAATCCTGTCTGCCATAATACAGGTATCTCTCGTTCGATTGGTTTTATTCATTGCGGAAGGTACCGCGTTAGGTTCTTATGGGTTGGTTCCCCTGTAGGTTCGATGGCGACACGAGAAGAGGGTGCTAAAAGATGGTACCACAGAGGCCAGGCTCTTTGCAACGCCAGAGACTACAATAAAGCGGTCACGTGTTACGATAAAGCCCTTGAACTCACCCCTGACGACCCGGTTCTCTGGAGGCGGAAAGGGTTTGCTCTCATCAAAGCCGGCCGTTGCAATGAGGCGCTCGCCTGCTTTGACCGGGCACTCGCCCTCGATCCCGAAGACGCGACAGCCTGGCAGAGGAAGGGATACGTTCTCGCGCACCTCGGGGAGCACAACAGCGCCATCGCCTGCTGCGATAAGGCGCTCACGCTGGATCCGGAGCATCTCCTCACCTGGCAGTGCAGGGGCTGGGTGCTCGGGGCCATGTGCTGCTACGACGAGGCGGCAACCTGCTACGAGACGGTCCTCTCGATCGATCCGGAGCGGGGCTCCGCGGCCTGGCACCGGGACTTCATGCGAGTCCGATCTACATGGGGAAATGGCTCCCGGAATCGCAGGTCTTCATCGAGAAAAACCAGCAGTATCTGCGCACCATCGAGGTGCCGGCCTGCATCCGCGACGTCGCCCGCGAGCGGGACTACAGGAACGTCGGGCTCGCCCGGGCGGTGCTTCGGGAACTCGCCGGACGGGCGGAGATGCCGGCGATCCAGCGCCGGTGAACGCGGCCGGTCTTCCCCTGGGAATCTATTATTTTATCTATCCTGCGTAAGGCACAAGACTCGTATGAAGCGGAGGTGGAGCACAGATGGTGCGACTCGCGAAGAACGCGAAGAGTAGTAGTGGGTGGAGCACCTACTCCTACACCTTAACGCCGCTCAAGCTCCGCTTGTGCTCGCACTACGCACCTTGACGCTGTTCGAATTCTTGCCTGCCCTTCGGTGCTCACGCTCCTGCCCTTCGGGCAGTCGCGCTTCGGAACATCGCACCTCGCACCTGACGGTGGTCGAGCTCCGGTTCTACGAACCATCGCACTCCCCGTCAGCCCCTCCTCCCACCTAACGGTGCTCGAACTCCGCTCCTCGCACCTTCGGTGCTCACGTTCGCTTTCGCACACGCCTCGAAACCCTGCGGGTTTCTCGAGCTCCGTCCTTTCAGGACGTCGTTCTCCGGAGCGTCGTTCCCCCAATGGCGATATCCCCTTGAAATCCGTGCCAACATCTGTCAGAGCCGGAGACTGTGGGTCGCCCTCGCTCGGCCGGTCGTTTCAAAAAAAAGTTGTATGGAGAAGGGGCCTACCCCGTCCGCCGAACCGGCTTCACCGGTGCGCGAAGTACGCGCTCACCCGGCCGCCTTCCACCGAGTCGATCCGGGCGAACCCGATCCGCTCGAACTGGATGACGTGGTCCGCCTCCCCGGCAACCGGTGGTTCGCAGAACCCCTCGAGGCTCCCGTCCTGCCGCAGGAGAGTGCAGGGGAGTTTCGCGTCCGCCGGCAGCCACTGGATGATCGGCGCCTTCTCGCGCCGGGCCTCCTCGAGCGAGTCGCCCGCGTAAGATACGCGCGGCTCCTCGCCGTCCCACTCGATCTTCACGTTGTAGAGGTCCTTTAGCCGGACCATGCTCTTGCCCGCGATATCCGCCCGCGGGAGGAGGATCGTTCCGGCGGCGACGAGGGTGCGGACCCCCCGGGATGGGTCGTTCGGGTGCAGTGCCGCGTGGGCCTCGTGACGCGGAGCCCCCTCGACGGTCACCTCGATTGGATCCGGCACGAAGAAGTAGCGGTTCGCCTTCGGGTCGACGAGTTCCTTGTTCCGGGAGTAGAGGTTCTCCCACGAGAACGATATGTCGGTCTCGCCGATACCGATATCGACCATGGCGTTTCGGACCGCCTCGGGCTGGATACCCCGGCGCGCGATCGCCCGGAGCGTCCCGAGATGGATGTCGTCCCAGCCCGTGTAGAGACCGCTCACTATCCCCTCGCGCATCCCCGACGTCGAGAGGACGACGCCCGATATCCCCATCCGGCCATAGTGTCGGTAGACCGGCGGCTTCCAGCCGAAGTAGTCGAAGATGTAGCGCTGTCTCCGCGTGTTTGCGATATGGTCCTTCCCGCGGATCACGTGGGTGATCCCGAGCAGGTGGTCGTCCACCGCGACCGAGAAGTTCATCAACGGAAAGACCGTAGCGTCCACCCGCGGGTGGAGGGGCGTATTCACGATCCGCATCGCGGAGTAGTCGCGCATCGCCGGGTCGGGGTGGGCGAGTTCCGTCTTCACCCGGACGGTCGCATCGCCCTCGTAGAACTCCCCATCAAGCATCTGCTGCCAGAGTTCCAGGTTCTCCTCCACCGTACGTTCCCGGCAGGGGCACGCCCTGCCCTTGAGTTTGAGTTCCCGGAAACGCTCAGAATCGCAGACGCAGACGTAGGCGCCGCCGAGTTCGATAAGTTTCCTGCACCAGTCGTAATAGATATCGAGCCTGTCACTCTGGTAGACGATATCGGTGATCCCGAGCCCCAGCCACGCGATGTCTTCCCGGACCATGTCATATGCTTCGGGATCGACCCTCCGCGGGTCGGTGTCCTCGATACGGAGGACGTACCGCCCTCCATAGCGCCGGACATAGTAGTCGTTTAAGATGGAGGCCCGGGCATGCCCGAGGTGCAGCGGCCCGCTCGGATTCGGTGCAAACCGCATCACCACGCCGTTCTCCGCGCCCTCAAGGGCGGGAAGTTCCCGGACGTGTTCGTGCGTCTCGGAAGGTTCGGCGAGGAGTACGGGGGCGAGTTCCAGAAGGCGGCTCTTCCTCTCCGCCGCGGTCATCTTCGCCACCTCTGCGACCACTTTTCCCGCGAGCGGCCCGATCTCCCGTGCACGGCTCCGGAACTCGGGGTGCTTGCCAAGCACCGTGCCGATGACTGTCCCGCTCTTCGGGGCGCCATCGTGCTTCACTGCGTTCTGCAGAGCGTAGATAAAGAGCAGGTGCTCAATATCGGTCTCCATGGTATCAGTTGCCTCGGGCGATGAAGAAATCGGCGATCTCCGCAAGAAGCCGCTTCTCCTCCGAGTCGGGGAGGACCGAAAGCGCCTGCTTTGCGATGGTGGCCCGCTCGACGGCAACGGCACGCACCTCTTCGACGATGCCCTCGTCCTGCAGCCGGGCGATGAGATCGTCGATCTCGGCACCGGTAAGTGCCCTCCGGTACGGAGCGAGATCGATCCCCCTCTCGCGTGCCCGGATGGCGATCAGGGTCTGCTTCCCTTCCCGGATGTCCGAAGCGCGGTCCTTGCCGCTCGCCTCAGAACTTGCAAGGAGATCGATGAGATCGTCCTGAATCTGGAAGGCAACACCGCTGTTCACCCCGAACTGGTAGAGGGCATCGGCCTGGACCGGGTTCGCACCCGCAAGGATCCCGCCGATGGCGGCAGACGCGCCGTAGAGCACCCCGGTCTTCTTGCTGACCATCTCCAGGTATTCCATCTCCAGGACGTCGTGGCGCTTCTCGAACGCCATATCCATGCTCTGCCCCTCGCAGATCTCGGTGCATGTCCGGGCGAGCATCTTCACCGCGCGGATCTTGGCGGTTTCGGAGGCATCCGAGAGGCAGATGAACTCGAACGCCTTCGCGTACAGGACGTCCCCTGCAAGGATCGCCGTCGGCTCATCCCAGACCGTATGCACCGTTGGGACACCGCGCCGGGCGGCGTCGCCGTCCATGATATCGTCGTGGATGAGGGTGAAGTTGTGGGTCAGTTCAAGCGAGAGCGCCGCCGGGATCAGGTCGTCCGAGCTTCCTTTCCTCACCGCATCTGCAGCGAGTATGACGACCGCCGGGCGGAGGCGTTTGCCGCCCGCAAGCAGCAGGTGGGCGCTCGCCCGGAAAAGGTCGCCGTGGACGTCTCCGAAGTAGCGGTGAATAACTTTGTCGATCCGGTCAGCATTCTTCTCCAGGTAGTCTTCTAGCGTCGTCATGCACTATCTCCTACTTTATCAGGAGGCTCTTGCCGTTCCTCATGACGTGGAGGTCGTTTCCAAGCGTATACCCGATCTCCTCCGCGAACTTCGCATAGCCTCCGGTCATCCCGATATCGCCGTGCGACGGGATGACGTGCTGGGGGTTTAAGAGATGGAGGAACTCGTAGTGGTCCTCCCGGTAGGCGTGACCCGAGACGTGCAGCTCGTCGAAGATCCGCACGCCCGCCATTTTGGCGCGAGCTTCGACCAGGTAGCGCTGCCCGTAGTTCATCGGGTTCGGGATCACCTTTGCCGAGAAGAGGATCTTGTCGCCCTTCTCCAGTTTGTAGGGGGTATCTCCCATCACGATCCTCGTCAGGATGGCGCCCGTCTCCCCCTGGTGGCCGGTGACGATCGGGAGGAACTTGTCCTTCCCGGTCTTCATGATCCGCCTGAGCGTCCTATCAACGGTCCGGCGGTTGCCGAACATCGAGAGCGATTCGGGGAACCCGACCAGTTTCAGCTGTTCTGCCGCCGAACTGTAGCGCTCCATCGACCGCCCGAGCAGGACCGGTTTCCTGCCGATCTCGTGGGCGCATTCGGCGATGGTCTTGACGCGGGAGATGTGCGACGAGAACGTCGAGACGAAGAGAGCGCTCTTGTCGTCCTCGTAACTCGTGATGGTGTCCCGAACCAGGTCCCGTGCGATCTTCTCGCTCGGGCAGCGTCCCTTATCGGCAATGTTGACGCTCTCCGTGATGAGAGCGATGACGCCCTCCTTCCCGATCTGGCGCAACCGGGCGAAGTCCGGCGGCTCCCCGAGCACCGGCGTCCGGTCCAGTTTGAAGTCGTTCGCATAAACGACCGCGCCCCGCGGTGTGTGCAGGACCGGAAAGACCGTGTCGATGATCGAGTGCTGGGCACGCACGAACTCGAGCGTGAGGTGCGGGGAGATGGTGTAGCGCTGTCCGGCTTTCAGGGCGAAGAGCTTATTGTTCACCCCGAACTTCTGTTCGCCTGCAATCTGTTGCCTGATCAGTTCTGAGGTATAGGGCGTGCTGATGATCGGGGCGTTATAGCGGTGCGCCAGTTTCGGTATCGCACCGATGTGGTCCAGGTGCCCGTGCGAACAGACGATCGCCTTGACACTCCCTTCTACCGCATTCATGATGGTGTCATCAGGAATGGCCTTCATCTCGATCAGGTCCAGAGAATGCATATTCTCGATATCAGCATCCTCATGGATCATCACCTGGTCGAGGCGTAGGCCCATATCAAAGATGACGATTTCCTTTCCGCAGCGGACGGCAGTCATATTTCTGCCGACTTCGTTATATCCGCCCACTGCTATGATCTCAATATCCATGTAGCCTCCTTGTTGGGATGTTTGTTTCGTGATTAGTCGCTGTTTCTAAGCATTTGCCGGGTCAGGCCGGTTATATACGTCCGTGCGTGCCGGAGATCCCGTGTCGACCGGGATCCCGTCAGGAACATCGCCACGCGAAGTTCGCGGTGCATCGCCTCGATGGCCGCAGAGAGAGCATCATCGCTCTCCATGGCCGGTTTTAAGAGAGGGAGCGCCATGCCCCCGAGGTCCGCCCCGAGGGCAATTGATTTCGCGATATCGACACCCGTTCGGAGTCCGCCCGTCGCGATGATCGGGCCTCCCGCCGTCCGGACCTCACAGAGGCTTACCACCGTCGGTATGCCCCAGGAGAGGAACGCTTCCCCGAGATCGGCGAGCCTGGAGTCGTTCGCCCGCAGGCGTTCGATCTTTGCCCATGATGTGCCTCCGTAGCCGCCGATATCGATAGCGCTCGCTCCTGCTCCCCGGATAACCCTTGCCGTCCCGGCGGATATGCCGGAACCTGTCTCCTTCACGATGACCGGGTAGGAGAACTCTTCACAGAGGTACCTGAGCGCTTCGAGGCACCCCTCTGTGTTATGATCGCCCTCCGGCTGAATCGCTTCCTGGAGCGAATTGATGTGGATGGCGATCGCCTGTGCATCGATCATCTCGACAGCCCGTTCCGCCCACTCGATGCCGTGGTCGCGGAGCTGGATGATTCCGAGGTTTGCACAGAGGAAGGCACGCGGCGCTTCCTCCCGCACGACGGTGAAACTCTCCTCCAGTTCGGGCTTTTCCAATGCCGCTCGCTGAGAACCGACACCCATGCCGAGGTTATACCGTTCGGCGGCACGTGCCAGCCGCCGGTTCACCTCGAGGGTGTCCGGGTGTCCTCCGGTCATCGCTGCAATGAAGAGAGGGGAGCCGAGTGCTCTACCGAGGAACCGTGTTTTCGTCTCGATTGCATCCATGTTGCACTCGGGAAGAGCGTTATGGACCAGCCGCACATCGTTAAACCCGGCATCGCCGGCCTCGACAGGCTGCTCACAACAGATGACCAGATGATCCCGTTTCCGTGAGGATGTGGCGGTCTCGTTCGTCATGGCATACCCCTTCCGATTATCGTTCCGCCATGCCCGGTGCCGTCCAGGAACCGGCCAATCTTTGAGACATGGAAGATGTGCGAATCGATGCCTCCATCGGCCAGCGCCAGGAGTTCTGCAATCTTGCCCTGCATGCCTCCGGTCACATCGGTGTTTCCCGATCCGCCAACATCGAGTGATTCTGCCGTGCTCCGGTCGATACGCGGGATGACCTGGCCGTTCTGCAGCACCCCGGGCACGTCGGTTGCAAGGCCCACGCGCCGGCTCGCGAGAGCGGCGGCAAGACGGGTCACGAGCTGGTCGCCCGAGACTATGCAGGAGCCCCGGAGACGGTCCATCACCACGTCGCCGTGCAGCACGGGGACGATCCTGTGTTCTGTCATTTCGGCGATGTGGCGGGTCTCGAACGAGACCAGACGTCCGTCTTGTGCGAGCGCGAGATCGAGCGGGTGGATGCCGATCGCCTCGACCCCCGCATCCCGCAGGGCATCGACGACCGCGGTGTTCAGGCTTGAGACGGCCGCGTGTGTCTCATAAACGCCGGGAACGTTCTCCCTGGTGAGACCGTCGTTGATGCGGTAGCGCCGGGCCTCCGGGTGCCCGCATGACCCTGCACCGTGGACAAGCACGAGCGCGGTCTCTCGGTGTGCGCCAAGCTCTTCCGCAACCTCGTGCAGGCGAGCGTGATCGATAGCGCATTCTCCCGACTTGTCGGTGATCACGCTCCCTCCCAGTTTCAGTACCACGGTCTCAGTCATGCTTCTCTTTTCTCGCGCCGTCTGTATCGATCGTTGTGATAATTGCTTTTCCCTCGCAGGCCTCAATGGCCCCGGCAACCCGGCTCTTTGCACGGCGGGGGCAGAGGGCAATGATGCACCCGCCGCCTCCTGCTCCCGTGATCTTCGCGCCGTATGCGCCGCTCGCCCTCGCCGCGAGGACGAGTTTGCTGCTGACCGGATGCCCCACGCCGAGCGCCTCCAGGAGGGCGTGGTTTATGTCCATATACTGCCCGAGTTCCTTCGGGTTGCTGATGTTATGGAGGGCGGCAAGCGTCACCGCCCCGATAGCGTCGAGTATCGGGTTTGCGACACCCGGCTGCTTTCGTCGCAGATTCCCGACCAGTTCCACCATCTTCGCGGTGCTGTGCGGCACCAGGGTATTCCCCACCACGATCTGCAGGTTCTCGGGAGGAAGTCTCCGCTTGGAGCCCCCTGTGATGAGCACCATCCCCCCGTTTGCCGAGACGTAGGTGTCGGTGGGGCTTGCCCTCCCTTTCTGGACCTTCTTTTCGATGGCAAACGCAGCTTCGGCGATATACTCGCGGGTGTGCCCGAGACGGAACTCGTCGTTGATTGCAGAAAGCGTGGCCACCGTCACCGCGGCCGACGATCCGAGCCCGGATGAACTCTGCAATTGTGAGTGGACGTATACGCTGCCCCGGACCCCCATCAATTTGAAACACTCGTCGATGTAGGGTGATTTAGGACGTGTCGGGTTGCGGGATTTCCTCACCGTGACAAAGACGCGGGGTTTGATCGCCATCGCGACTCCCGGCTTACCATAGACCACTGCATGCTCGCCGAACAGGAATATCTTACCCGGCGCGCTCCACGTTGCCAAATTACACCACCGCTATCGCCGCATACCCCACAACCTGATTGTAATCCTCCGTCACGTCGCCGCTGGTCGTATACCGCAGGAGTTCCCCTCTCTCTGCACCGAGCGATTGGCATGTGATGCACATGGCGGCGATTGGGCCGTAGCCACAGACCGTGGCGCCGGTCTCCCGGAGTCGGTGATAAAACTCCGACACGTCCAGGGTTTTGAGTGCATCGATTACAGTGAGGTCATGCCGGCGGGCCACCTCGTCCGGGACGTAGTGAGAGAAATCGCTCGAGGCGACAATCCGCACGTTTCGTCCCGTGTGCTCGATCGCCTGAAGCAGGTGCTCTGCGAGGCTCACTGCCGCCTCATAACTCTGGTCTCCCATAAGAACGGGCGCAACCCGTGCTCTCGGGAACCGGTATTTGATGAACGGCATCTGCACCTCAATCGAGTGCTCGCTCCGGTGCGATACCTCATCGACCTCGATATCCAGTGCATCGACAAATCCTGTATCGACGTCTACGATTCCAAGAGGCGTCGCCCACGGGACGGCAGAGGCACTGGTCATGTATCCCCGGTGGCTCGGACCGATGACGACGAATGTGCCGTCAAAATCAGGTGGTATGGTAGAGAAAGCACAGGCTCCGGTCTCCCCCGAGTAGACGTAGCCTGCATGGGGAGAGACGACACCCCGGGCTGTGATGCCCGGAGCCTTGTTTCGGAAGAATGTTTCCAGCAGTTGCTCCAGATGCCTGGGCTCGGCAGGATAGAACATTCCCGCTACACTGCATGGGCGCATATCCATCAAGG
>PGYH01000102.1 GCA_002839575.1 Methanomicrobiales archaeon HGW-Methanomicrobiales-6 | reverse complement strand
GTCACGCCTCAGTGGCTCAGCCGGTAGAGCGCGTCCTTGGTAAGGACGAGGTCGCGAGTTCGAATCTCGCCTGAGGCTTGGTAGAAGTTCTCTCACCTTTTCTTGAGCGTTTTACGTCTTATTCATGTTACCGTACCCGGGTATCGGTCAGGTCTTTTGCCCTGCCTACCTGAGGATGAGGCGGAGCCTGCGCAGATCCTTCTGTAAACGCCTGAGAGGTGCATCATACCCGCCCCCGCCCTGTCGCCCTACTCCACGTGGCTTTTTACCCAGGCAACATAGTGGTCCATCCAGTTCTGCAGGTGCGGTCTGCTTGCCTCGCCGATCTCTCCCGCCTCATCGAAGAGGCCTTCCCGTACCTGGATGAATGCTTCAGGCTGGCCCTGTGTGGGCATGTCCAGACATGCGAGGATGTTGCGCAGGTGCTGCTGGGCCATGGCCGTCCCGGCAGAACCGGGAGAAACGCCCAGAATTCCTGCCGGTTTTCCGGCCCACACGTTCCGGCCGTAAGGACGCGAACCGTGATCGAGGGCGTTCTTGAGGACCCCGGGGATCGAACGGCTGTATTCGGGCGTTACGAACATGATACCGTCGGCGGCCTGGATCTCGGCCTTCATCCTTCTCACGGGTGCTGCCTGGTTCTCATCGTCATCCTGATTATACAGTGGCAGATCGTTGATCTGCACCTGGTGGAATGAAAAGTCCGAAGGTGCCAGCTTCACGATGGCGGTCGCAAGTTTTCGGTTGTACGAATCTTTCCGGAGGCTCCCGACCATAACGGCGATGCGGTATTGACGCATGGCCCGTACTTGCCGAAAGTGTGCATAAACCTATCTCGTGAAAAGGATCATGGGCCGAGGAGCCCCCCGACGCGAGGAGGGGGTGGTTGACAGGAACCCTGCAAGTGCAGGGTTCAAGAACACAGGGCAGGAGAGAGCAGATGTGTGGCGAGAGAAACGGGTTAATCACAATCCTCCGGGAATGGACCTGGTCTCCGTTGAGTGGATGAGCGGGAGGTCCCGCATGTGCCCGGCATGAATTTTGCAGACGCAATGGTGAAAGGAGCTTTCGACATACTGGTGGGAATCCCATCTGCGCGTAATTCCTCTTTTTGATGAATGCTGCAAAGTTCTTCGAACTCCCACAATGAATTAAACCCCTGCCCGACAAACCGATCAGGCACCCATGGCACCCGTGACAGACGGAGACACCCTCCTCCTGCACTTCACCAGCACCCGCCCCGACGGCGAGGTCTTTGAGGATACCCGGTCGGGCGAGCCGGTCCGGGCCACCCTCGGCGAGAACCAGATCAACCCCCTCTTTGAGGAGGCGCTGATCGGCAAAGAGCCGGGCGAGACGGCGACGGTTGCGTTGCCCCCGGAGAAGGCCTACGGGAAGTACCGCAAGCGCCTCGTGGTCACGATAAAGCGCACGAAACTGAAACTCGACCACGAACCGGTTGTCGGCGAGTTCATCAGGGTCAAGGTGCTGGGGAAGTCCTGCCTGGTGACCGTCCTCGACGTGGACGACAAAAGGATCACCATCGACGGAAACCACCCGCTCGCAGGGGAGACGATCACCTACACGATCACGGTCGAGGAGATCCTCCCCCGGGACGGCTGAACGACCCCCCTAACCGCAGACCGCGGGATGGAACCCGCCGCGCCGGCCCGGGTGCTATGCTGATCGGGCCGGAAAAAACCCTGTTCCTTCGTCCCTGTCCGGATCTGTTCCGGCTGGTATTTATCCCGCCCGGCGAGAGTTCTTTTAATGGTATCCGGTTCATCCTCGAGCGGCAGATCGCCCCGGCGGCAGGCGGCCGTCGGCTTATTCGTACTCCTGATCATTGTTCTCGCCCCCATCGCACTCTCAGGCTCCCTCTCTCCGGCAGCAGAACCGGTGCATGTTCGGATCCTCGCGGTCAACGACTTCCACGGGCAACTCTCCGCCGGGCAGAACCTCAACGGCGAACCGGCCGGGAGCGCGCCGGTGCTTTCGTCGTATCTCAAATGCGCGATGGCGGATGCCGAAGGGGCCGCCACGTTCATCGCGCTCCCCGGGGATGTTGTCGGGGCGTCGCCGCCCGAGTCCGGGCTGCTGCTGGACGAACCCACCGTGCTCTTCTTCAACGGCCTCGCGGACGACTGCCCGGACATAATCGCAACCTTCGGCAACCACGAGTTCGACCGGGGCACGGACGAGCTGCTGCGGATGGTCCGCGGCGGGAACGGTGCGACGGCCATCACCCACCTGGCGGACCCCTACCCGGGTGCGGCAGCGGAATACGTCTGCTCAAACGTGGTCTGGAAGACGAACGGCACCCTTCTTGCCGCTCCCTACACCATCCGGGATGCCGGCGGCGTACAGATCGCGTTCATCGGTGCCACGACAACCGAAACCCCCTTGATCCAGAAGGCGGCGAGCATCGAGGAGGTCCTCTTTGAAGACGAGACCGCGTCGATCAACCGCTACGTCCCGGAGATCCAGCAGCAGGGGGTGCACGCGATCGTCGTTCTCCTCCACGAGGGCGGAGAGCAGGAGCCCTACGACGGTCCGACCCGGGAAGGAGGCAACGTCACCGGCAGGGTCGCCGGAATCGTCGCCGGCCTTGATGCGGACGTGGACGTCGTCCTCTCGGGCCACACCCATGCGTTCACCAACGCCTACCTGGAGAACGCCGGCAAAAACCCGGTCCTGGTGGCGCAGGCATACAGTTGCAGCAGGGCGTTTTCCGACGTCAGTCTCGTCATCGATCCCCTCACCGGCGAGGTCACGCACACATCGGCACGAATCGTCCCGGCATACGGAAACGGCACCAGCCCCGATCCCGGGGCCCTGGCATTGCTCGAGACCTGCGAAGAGGCGGTCAGGCCGATGACCGGCCGGATCATAACGGTCGCATCGGCGGATATCACGCGGGTAGAGACCGACGCCGGCGAATCCGCACTCGGCAACCTCGTCGTCGACGGCCAGCGGGCGGCGATGGGTGCCGATATCGCGTTCATCACCACCGGCTCGCTCCGGGCGGAGATAGCGGAGGGCGAAGTCACCTGGGGCGACCTGTATGCGGTGCAGCCGTTCTCCTCGACCGTGCTCTCGATGACCCTGACGGGAGAACAGGTCCGGGACGCGCTGGAACGGCAGTGGGAGACCCCGCTCCCGCCCCACAACCTCGCCGTCTCCGAGCTTACCTACTCGTTCGACGAGAGCAAACCCGCCGGCGGCAGGGTCGTCGCAGTCCAGGTGAACGGCGCCCCGCTGGACCCGGACGCGGAGTACACGGCAGCAATGGTCGATTTCCTCGCAACCGGCGGTGACAAATATACTGTGTTCAGAGAAGGCACGAACGTGGTCCCCGGCCCGTTCGACGTCGACGCACTGGTCGCGTATATGGGGTCCCTTCCGGAGCCGGTGGAGATGAAGCCGGAGGGGAGGATCGCGAAGGTCGCGTGGAGACCGGGCGGTGATGCCGGGAGTCCGGACCCTCTATCCGCTCTTTCTGTGTCGGCATGATAGTTGCACCCGGCGGTTCGGTGCTATTTGACCGATACCGACCATGTCTCCCTTCTGGTGGGAACCTCCATGGTAAACTTGAACGATATCTCTTCGCCTTGAACATACTGTCTCCTCTCGGTCCTGAACAATGGATGATCCCAGTGAGTACGCGGGGATAAGGGAGAGGTATCGAAACTGATTTCGTCGTCGAATATCACCCTGAAATAGAGGCACAGGCCATCCATCGAGCCGGATCGAACCACCTTCTTTGATGTCTCGATGGATCTCGGGATCTCGCCCGGGTCGCGCATCGTGTTCAGGTCGAAGGATAGGATCGGTTCCGGGTCGCAGAGGAGATAGTCTACGGAGGAATGCTCGATCTTAAGTTTTGACGGCCGCGAATGATCGTTATACTCGCTGCAATCTCTCAAACAGTTGAAGTCTATACTGTAGACGTTGTTCTCCCACAGGTGGGGAACCCTGTACTCCTCTTTTAAGCAGATCGGTTCGAGGAACAACTCGAATCTTCCGGGCAAGATTTTTCCTGTGCTCTTTAATACCCGTTTTTTGAGATCCAGGATGTTTTCTATCATATTTTCGTCGATAAGGTTGGAGCCCATCTGTTCGTGAAGAATGACGTCCACCTTCTCATCCGGCTCGAAAAACCGGCTATTTTGCGGGAAAAACGACACATTGTTTATGCCGTTCTCCTCGGCGATCGTTCCGGCGATTGTTATCATGAGCTCGGAATGGTCGATGGCGTAAATCTTCTTCGGGTCTCTCTGTGCTGCAAAGAACGAGAGAACTCCAGTTCCCGTCCCCAGATCGACAACGGTATCGCCCGGGTTGATATAACGCATGATGGCATCGTAATAACGTTTCATCCGCACGGCGTCTGCAATCATTATCTCGTGACACGAGATATCCTCAAACGTTCCTCTGTTCTCGATGTCGTAGAGCAGTGTTCGACCGAACTCCCTGGACTGTAGCAGATCCATGGCATGCCTGCGGAGCACGGTCGCCATCTGAAGCATGAAACTCAGAGGCCGCGTGATCAGGGGCCGCACCACCATGCTGGCTCATACCGGTTCCTGATTTATAATGTTTTGTACGGATTCCCAAATGTGGGTAAGGCCGTCCTGCGGCCACAGGCACCCGGCCGGGAACCGGCCCAATCTATAAATAGCGCCCCACCGCATGAGCCATAGGAGGTTATCTGACATGCCCGAATTTTCTCAACCGTTCTCCGGCAACCGCATGGAGCGCAAGCTGGACCGGGGAGAACTCATCAGGACGATCCGGTTCTCGATCGCCGCCGAGTATGAGGCGATCCAGCTCTACAACCAGATCGCCGAATCGACCGACGAACCGCTGGTCCAGAAGGTGATGCGCGATATCGCGGACGAGGAGAAAGAGCATGCAGGGGAGTTCCTGCGGCTGCTCCGGGAGCTTGAGCCCGCCGAAGAGGAGTTCTACCAGCACGGCTACGAAGAAGTCGAGGAGATGATCGAGGAGTTGAAGAAAGGCGGGAAGTGATCTCCCCTTCCCGTCACCTGATCCTGCAGGACTCTTCGTAGGATTTCCTGCAGCCCGGACAGAGCGTCCGGGCCTTCTCGAGGTCCGGGTAGTTCTCTTCGGTCAGCTCGTCACAGGCCGCCCCGCAGATCTCGCACCAGAACTCCGTTGTCTCCTCTTTTTCTTCGCCTTTTATGCTGCGTCTTGTCATGCGATCCTTCCTCCGTGCGGGTCACTGCTCTCCTTCATCGGGCATATGCTTTCGTGTCACCACCGACTGATCCCGGTACGTTCGAGACCTATCTCCCAGAACCGCTCCTGAACCCCCGGGTCGTGTGCAAGGGATGACGGCTGGGTCCACCGGGTCTCCTCGAAGTAGCCGCCGTTCACCTTCCCGGCTTCGGGGGAGGTTGCGAGATACGTCACCACCTCCGCCCCCCGTTCCGGCGGGGCGCCTTCATTCCCGCCATGGATATAGGCCCGGAGGAGCTTCGTGTCGATCACCCCCGGGTGGAGGCTGTTCGCCGTCACCCCCGTCCCCTCGAGGGCCCGGGCGAGCCGGGCGGTGAAGGCGATGACCCCTACCTTCGATACGGCGTAGGCCTCGTAGGGCTCATACCTCGAAAAGCCCGGGAGATTTCCCCATTCGACCGACCCCACGCTCCTGTGGGCGATCGACGCGACGTTGACGACCCTCGCAGGAGCGCTCCTCGCAAGGAGCGGGAGGAGCTCGTGGGTGAGAAGGACCTGCGCAAGAAAGTTCACGGCAAACGTCGTCTCGATTCCGCCGGGTGCAACCTCTCGCTCCGGCATGAAGACGCCGGCGTTGTTGACGAGGACGTCGAGCCGGTCGTACGCTCCGCCGATCTCCTCCGCAAGACCCCTGACCCGCTCCTGCACCGAGAGGTCGGCGATGAAGAGGGGGAGCCGGTCGGAGCCGGTGGCCGCCTTTAGTTCTTCGAGGACTCTCCGGCCCTTCTCAGGGTCCCTGCCGTGGAGCAGCACGTGGTGGCCCTGCGCGGCAAGGGCGCGTGCCGTCGCCTTCCCGATACCGTCCGTCGAGCCCGTAACGAGGATAGTCTGCTCCGCCATATATGGCCTGGATGCACACCGTCTCTATTTGAACATGGCGGTGCGGGAGATTGGTGCGCTCCTCCTCCCCGGACCGGCGGCCCGGATCGCCTCCCGGCCGGGATGCCGGCCGGATGCACCACAAAGGTGCTGTTCTCGCGGGCGGAGGTGTATGACAAATCAAAAAAGTGATATGGTGCACCACAAACCTGTATTGTATGGTGCGATACTCGATCACGATGGATGACGACCTCGTGAAGGCGATCGACAGGATGCGTGAATACAGTGGCATCTCCCGGTCGGAATGGCTCAACGAACTCTGCACGAAGTACCTCAACGGTGCATCGGCAAGCGGCGTGCAGGCCGCGGTCCCCGCGGGGGCACCGTCTGCAAGCATCCGGGAGCCGAACATGACCGACTACGAGGCCGCCTGCGCCAACTTCAGGATCGACGTCCCCGAACAGTTCAACTTCGGCTACGACGTGATCGACCGGTGGGCCGAGACCGACCGGAACAAACTGGCGCTGATCTGGGTTGATCAGGAGGGAAACGAGAGGAAGTACTCCTTCCGCGACCTGCGGTATCTCTCGAACGGTGCCGCAAACATCCTGCTGAAGTACGGCATTAAAAAGGGTGACCGGGTCATGCTGATGCTCCCAAGGGTCCCGGAATGGTGGATCTTCGTCATCGCGCTCATCAAGCTCGGTGCGGTCTTCTGCCCCTGCCCGACGATGCTGACGCCAAAGGACATCAAATACCGGGTGCAGGCCGGGAAGTTCCGGATGATCATCACGAATTCCGAGAACGCCGAGAAAGTCGATGAGGTCGCCAACGCCTGTCCGCTGCTCGATACCCTCTTCCTCGTGGACGGGGAGCGGGAGGGCTGGGCGAGTTACCCGCACGAGCTCGAGTACCCTGCACCGGTATCGCACCACAAGGTCAGCATGCCGGTCTCGAAGAAGACGAAATCGACCGATCCGATGCTGATCTACTTCACCTCAGGCACCACCGGCGAAGCCAAGATGGTGCTGCACAACCAGAGTTACCCGCTCGGACACATCATCACCGCCTCGCTCTGGCAGGACGTCACGGAAAACGACCTGCACCTGACGTTCTCCGATACCGGGTGGGCAAAGTGCGCCTGGGGCAAGATTTTCGGCCAGTGGATCGCCGGAGCCTGCATCTTCGTCTACGATATCCGGGGGAAGTTCGGCGCGACCGAGCTCCTCCCGCTGATCGAGCGGTACGAGGTGACCACGTTCTGCGCACCGCCGACGGTCTACCGGATGCTGATTCTCGCCGACCTCGACAAGTTCGATTTCCGCGACCTGCGGCACTGCTGCAGCGCCGGCGAACCGCTCAATCCCGAGGTGATCCGCGTCTGGGAGGACGGCACCGAGCAGCCCATCTATGAGGGATACGGCCAGACGGAGACTGTCTGCTGCATCGCCACGTTCCCCTGCATGGCGCATAAACCCGGCTCCATGGGAAAACCCGCGCCGGGCTGGCAGATCGAGCTCCACGACGACGACGGCAGCCCGGTCGGCCGCGGCGAGGAAGGGCGCATCGCGGTCAAGCTCGACCCCCGGCCGGTCGGGCTCTTCGTGGAGTACCTGGACAACCCCGAGGCGAACCGGGAATCGTTCCAGAACGGGTACTACTACACCGGCGACAAGGCACGCATGGATGAGGACGGCTACTTCTGGTTCATCGGAAGGAGCGACGACGTCATCAAGTCCTCCGGCTACCGGATCGGGCCGTTCGAGGTCGAGAGCGCCCTCATGGAGCACCCGGCCGTCCAGGAATCGGCGGTCGTCGGGTCTCCCGACCTCATCCGCGGTATGGTCGTCAAGGCATTCATCGTGTTGAAGCCCGGCTACCAGCCGTCCGAATCGCTGGTCAAGGAACTCCAGGCCCATGTCCGGAACACCACCGCCCCATACAAGTACCCGAGGGCGGTCGAGTTCGTCGAGACCCTCCCGAAGACAATATCCGGCAAGATCCAGAGGAGCGTTCTCAGAGACCAGGAACTGTACAAGAACAATAACGGGAGCTGAGAGTTCCCCTGTTTTTTGGGCTTGATGGTGCGCAGGCTCGCACCTAGCAGAACTCGAATTCAGATTCTCATGCAACCATCGCCACTCATGTTAGGAGCATTTCAGAATAGCTCAGGCGCCGCGAGGTGTGGTAAACAGAGTGACCAAACGAGGAAAACATCACGATGCAGTGGACCGTGGGGATATCGCGTCTGGGGGAGGGGGGAGCATCCCCCCTCC
>PGYH01000101.1 GCA_002839575.1 Methanomicrobiales archaeon HGW-Methanomicrobiales-6 | reverse complement strand
CGCTGATCGGGAGTTTCTTCCGGGTTGGGGGGTAAAACGCCGGACTATATCTCCGGCACCTGCTCCTCTGCCCGCCTGCTCTTCTCCTGCGCCTGGAGAACGTCGAGGACGTCCTGCATATCGGGCACCGCCGTCGCCGGGTACTCCCCGACGAATATGATGCGCCCGAACTCGTCGACGACGATGTTCGCCCGCCGGGAGTAGCCCTTTATGCTGTCGAAGACGTCGTACATCTGCGCTACGGCACCGTGGGGCCAGAAATCCGCAAGCAGCCGGGTCTTCCGGATACCGAGCCTCTCCGCCCACGCCCGCTTGCACGGGACGGAATCCACGCTGATGCCGAGGGCAACGGCACCAAGAGCGTCGAACGCTTTCCGGTTCTCCTCGAGCGCCTCCATCTGCCTGGCGCAGATGCTGGTCCAGGCCAGCGGGTGAAACGAGAGGATAACCCGCTTCCCCGGGAAGCCCGATAACCGGATTTCATGCCCGCTCTGGTCCGGTATCGAGAAATCCTGAGCCAGTTCGCCGACCTCGACCATCCTGCATCACCTGGTGGGACTCCGGCCCCGACACTGATAAAATTTTCTCCCGATCAATCCCGCCCGGCCCCTCCCGGCCACTCTCCCTGCACGGGACCGGCGGCGGCTCCTGCACCCATCCGTTGCTCGACGGGCTTCCCCGGGTGCCCCGCAGGTTTAAGGCTTCTGCTGGCAAGACTACTACAATGCCGCCGGCCACCGATATCGCGATCATCGTCCTCCTGATACTCGCAAACGGCTTCTTTTCGATGGCGGAGTTCGCGCTCGTCTCTGCAAGGATGACACGCCTGCAGAAGAGGGCAGCGGCCGGTGATGCCGGGGCGGCGGCCGCCCTCGAACTTGCCGGGGACCCGACGCGTTTCCTCTCCACCATCCAGATCGGCATCACCCTGGTCGGGATCCTGGCCGGAGCCTTCGGCGGGGCGACGCTCGCCGGGCCTCTCGCGGAAGAATTCGCTAAAATCCCGTTGATTGCCCCATACAGCGGCCCGCTCGCGGTCGTAACCGTTGTCGCCGCTATCACCTACTTAACGCTCGTCATCGGGGAACTGGTGCCGAAGCGAGTGGCCATGACTCACGCCGACCGGATCGCGTCGGTGGTCTCGCGCCCGATACGGCTCCTTTCCTGGGCCGCCGCACCGCTCGTCCGGCTGCTGAGTGCCTCGACGGAAGTGGTCCTTGCGGTGCTCAGGGTTCGGAAGCCCTCCGGCCCCGAAGTCACCGAGGAGGACGTCAGGGTCCTCATCGGGCAGGCGACCCGGGCGGGCGTTTTTGAGGAGGCGGAGCAGGATATGGTGGAGAGCGTCTTCCGCCTCGCCGACCGGCGGGTCAGCGTGCTGATGACCCCGCGCCCCGACATCGTGGCCGTGGACGTCGAGGACCCCGCCGAAGAGAACTGGCAGAAGATGGTGGACTCCCGGCACGTTTACTTCCCGGTCTACCGCGACCACCTGGACAACCTGCTCGGCATTGTCTCGGTCCGCACCCTCTGGGCGCGGATGATCGCGGGCGAGCCCCCGGACGTCATGAAGGCGATCGAACCCGCCTTCTTTGTGCCCGAGAGCGTCCTCGCACTCTCGGTCCTCGATGAGTTCAAGACGTCCGGGGCGCGGATCGCCCTCGTCACCGACGAGTACGGGAGCATCCAGGGACTGGTCACCATCCATGATATCATGGAGGCTATCGTCGGCGGCATCCCGTCGGCCGAGCGCCCGCCCGAGGGGCCGGCGGTTCGCCGTGAAGACGGATCATGGCTCCTCGACGGGATGCTCCCGGTCGACGAGTTCCATGACCTCCTCGACGTGGCGGGTAGCCTGCCGGGGGAAGATCGCGGGTATTACCAGACGCTCGGCGGGTTCGTGATGATGTATCTCGAGCGGACACCCAAAACCGGCGACCGGTTCGTCTGGGACAGGTTCCGGTTCGAGGTCCTCGATATGGACGGCCACCGGGTCGATAAGGTGCTTGTCACCCCGGTGGAGGGCGGGGAGGAGAAGAAAGAGTAATTTTGGCCGGATTGAAATTTTTCTTGAGCATTGTTGCGTCGCGGGCACGGCTTCCGTGGGGCTATCGCCGAGAGGGGGGTGGGGACAGGGGGGGAATACTCCCCCCTCGAAACCCTTCAGGTTTCTCAAGCTCGCTACGCTCGCACTCCCCACCTGACGGTGGTCGAGCTCCGTTCCTCGAAGTCAGATAGCTTCTCGAACAACTGTCCTATAGACTGACGTTCTCCGAACCATCGCAAGCCCAAGACCTTCGGTCTTCTCCAGAGATGTCCTGTGGGGACATCGCTTACCCCGATGCACGAATTTCATGGGGATATCGCCACGCACTGCCCCCGCCCCTCGGGGCGGGGGAGGAGGCCGGAGGCCGGGTGGGGTGGGGGTCACAGATGTCCGCGTACAAGGTAGAGACAGGGGAGGGGGGAGCATCCCCCCTCCCCGTCAGCCCCTCCCCCATGGTGATACTCCCACGGAAGCCGTGCTTTGTGTTATCAGAAGAAATCAGCAGGTTTGAAGGGCAGTAACACGAGCACTGGAGAACGACGTTCCGCCGGGAACGGAGTGTGAGCACCGGCAGGTGCGAGACGCGCAGCCTCCTCGAAATCCGTGCCGGTGTGGCCGCAGAAAAGTGGTTTATGAGTTCATGCAACTACGATAGGGACCGATCCACAGAATGGATTGAAAAAATGTTGAGTAATCCCTACACAATCTCAACCAGGCTGACGTTGAACGTAAGATCCTCGCCCGCGAGGCGGTGGTTCGCGTCGATAGTGACCGTATCGGCCGATACGGCGACGACCGTCGCGGGAATCACCTGCCCGTTCTGCAGGGGTACCCCGACCTGGTCGCCGACCGTCAGGTTCTCGGCGCCGGCGATCCCGGCAGCGTCGAGGACGATGACGAGGTCCTCCCGGTACGGTCCGTAGGCCCGGTCGGCCGGGATGTGAAGGGTCTTTTCCTCACCAACCTGCATCCCGATAACGCCCTCCTCGAACCCCGGGATCATCCTGCCGCTGCCGACGGTAAATCGGAGCGGCTCGCGCCCGGCGGAACTATCGAAGACCGTCCCGTTCTCAAGGGTGCCGGTGTAGTGGACCAGCACCGTGTCTCCGGACTTCACCCGCTCCTCTTCGCTTGCGGTGCAGCCCGAACAGAGAGCCAGGACGCACGCGATCAGCAGCAGGACGCCGAATGCCTGCCCGGACCTCATGAGTCACCCCCGTTCTCGAGCGCCTTTCCAAAGCACTCCACCGCTTCCGCAAACCTGCCCTGCCGATCAAGCGTTCTCCCTTTCAGGTACCATGCCCGGGCATGGCGGGGGTCCATCTCGAGAACCTTATCGAAGCATGCGGCCGCCTGATCGTGCTTGCCCAGGTGGCCGAGAGCGAGTCCCCTGGAGAGCCAGGCATGGACGTCCCCCTCGCCCAGTTCGATGGCCTTATCGAACGCTTTTACGGCATCCTCATGCCGCCCGAGCGCATCCATGAGCCCCCCGGCAGCGTTCCAGACGGCCGCGTTCTTCGGGTCGACCGAGAGCGCCTTCTCGTAACTCACGAGGGCGTCGTCGTACCTGCCCGCCTTCTCGAGCACCGTTCCCCGCATAAAGAGGGTGGCGGGGTTCTCGTCGAGGACGATGATCTTGTCGATGGACCTGACCGCTTCCTCGTAGCGCCCGAGATGAATGAGGGCCGACGAGCGGGCATGGAGAGTCTCGATGCTGGTCGGTTCCCGGTCCAGCACCTGCGTATAGGCGGCGAGGGCATCGTCGTACCTGCCGGCCTTCTCGTGGGCCTCCCCGAGCCTTCGCAGGGTGAGAGCATCCGCCGGATCGGCCTCGATCACCTTCTCAAAGCACTCCACCGCATCAGCGTAGCGCCCGAGCCACATGAAGATCTCCCCGCGCCGCTGCCATGCTGCCCGGTTATCCGGGCTCGCCTCGACGATGCTGTTGGAGCACTCGAGCGCGTCTTCATACCGGCCCATATGCACAAGGGCGCTCTCAAGGGTGTACCACGCTTCGGCGTCGCGCTCATCGCCCTCGAGCACCAGCGCATACTGCTTGATCGCGTCGGCGAACTTCCCGTCACGCTCGAGCGCCATGCCGAACGCCATTCGCGCATCGCGGTCGTCGGGAGCGATCTTCAGGTAGTGCTCATATGCTGCTCCCGCCTCTTCGTGCCTCCCGACGGCTTCCAGCATATCCGCCCGGATCTTCAAGACCGCGGCGTTCGAGGCGTCGGCGGCGAGCACCCGGTCGCAGCACTCGATCGCTTCCCGGTGCCTGCCGAGCCGCGCAAACGCGATGGCGAGCGCAAAGCAGGCGCCGGTATCCTCCGGCCGCTCGGCGGTCACTCGTGCGTAGCAGTCAGCCGCATCCGCGTACTGCCCCATCCTCTCCAGGGCCCGGCCCCGGTTGAACCACGCAAAGAGGTTGCCCGGGTCGGTCTCGACGGCCCGCTTAAAGCACCCGGCAGCCTCCTCGAACCGCCCGAGCGTGGCAAGGACGGACCCGAGGTTCACCAGATGGCCCCCGGCACCCGGATCGGCGGCAAGGAGCGTTTCGTAGCAGTTGGCCGCCGCAGCATAGCGCCCGAGCCCCTCGAAGAGCCACGCCTTCCGGATCAGCGTCCCGGCGTCCCCCGGACCCGTCTCCGCCTCCCGATCGATGGACTCGAGCGCCTCCTCGTATTGCCCGAGGTACTCAAGCGCTCTGCCCCTGCCGAGCAGGGCGGCCCGGTCGCCGGGATCGGCCGAAAGCACCCGGTCATAGCAGGCGAGCGCCTCCTCGTACTGTCCGAGGTGCATGAGCGCATCGCCCCTGCTCTTCTCTGCTGCCGCATCCCCGGGATCGACCCGGAGGAGGGCTTCGAACGCATCCGCCGCCTCCGCGTACCGGGAGAGGTGCAGCAGAGCGTCTCCCTTCCTGTACAGGAGCGCGGGATCATCCTCGCCGGCTTCCTGCATCCGGTCGAGGCACGCCAGCGCGTCGCCGTACCTGCCGAGGTTCATGAAGGCATCCGCCTTCATTGAGCGGGCGACGGCGTTGTGCGGCTCTTTCTCAAGGACCGCGTCCAGGCAGCGGAGGGCCTCGTCGAACCTGCCGAGATGGAGGAGCGCAGTACTGCTCCGCTGCAGGACGGAGACGTTCCCGGGGTCGGCCTCAAGAACGGTCTCGAAGTCCTTCTGCGCCTCCGCATACCGCCCGAGATGGAGCAGCGCAGTTCCCCGGCGGTTGTAGATGATCTCGTTTTGCGCATCGAACCCTGGCGCCTTCTCCTTCCGGAGGGCCTCCTGCTCGTCCCGTTCAAAGAGCGCAAGGTCGGTGCCGCTCCCGATCCACTTCATCCCGGTCATCGCCCGGTTCTCGAGCACGCGGTCGAACGACCGGATCGCCTCGGCATACTGGCCGAGGTGGAAGAGCGCCATGCCGCGGGCGTACCATATCTGGACCTGGCTCTGGTCGTGCTTCAGGATATGGTCGAAACTCTTGACCGCCCGGTCGTAGCGGCCGAGCGTATCGTAGACCATCCCCATCGAGTAGCGCACCGGGATATGGTCCGGGTCGGCGAGGGCGACCTTATCGAAGCATTCCATCGCCTCTGCGTAGCTTCCGGCCCGGAGAAGCAGCACGCCGCGGTGGTACAGGGCGGGGATGTTGGGCTCGACGGCAGCAATCTCGGCGTAGCACCCGGCGGCGTCCGGGAACCGGCCGAGGTGTTCGAGCGCCCGGGCTTTGCCGTAGAGCGCGTCGAGGTTGCGGGGTTCCGCCTCAAGCAGCCGGCTGAACGCCTCGACGGCTCCGGGATAATCCCCCTGGTACAGAAGAGCGGTCCCGATTCTTGCAAGGGCATCGGTGCTCTCGGGGTTCATCCTGAAGATCTTCGCAAAGCAGGCCGCTGCTTCCCGATAGTCACCGGTCCGCTCGAGCATCCTCCCGTGTTTTTCCCGCAGGACAACGTTCTCCGGGTCTCCCGCCAGCGCCTGAGCGTAAGCAGCCGCAGCATCGGTGTACCGGCCGAGGTTCTCAAGCATCTCCCCCTGCCAGTACCGGGCGTTCGTATCTGCGGCGATCGACGCGAAACACCCGGCCGCCTCCTCGTAGTCGCCGGCCCGGGCGAGGACGTGTCCCAGTGCCCGCAGTGTTTCGGCATCACCGGGAGACGACTCGAGCGCCTTTTTCAGCCACTCCGCGGCTTCGTCATCCCTGCCGAGACAGGCGAGCGCCCGGCCCATGGAGAGCCGGACCGGACCGTTTTCGGGATCGACCTTGAGCGCCTTCTCGAAACTCTTCACCGCTTCATTGTAGTTTCCGGCCTCGAACTGAGACATTCCCTGCTTTATTGAGGGGTTTGCATTCTTTCCCTGACCCAGAATATTACCGAAGAAATCCATCCGACACCATCTGCCCGTTTACTCCACGATTGCTCAACGCTGCACTCCCCATCAACGGTTGCCTGTGGAGGCGGCAACCGCTGTTTTCTCAGATTGATGCGCCGACCAGTATTTGAAAGAACCGGTTTGTGCAGGCAAGCAGGTTCAGACAATAGTGGGTGTTATGGATTCAAAAGAGTGCCGCCGCAAAAAGCACGTATCGTGCCGGAGCACGGGATCCCCCCGCAGAATGCAGGGTGCGATCCCGGATGAGGGCGCCTTCTCCTCGCTCAAACGTCCATGATAGGTTCGAACTGCGCTTTGCCGACCGGGCCGTGGAAACTCGATATCTGCGGGTCCATCCCGCAGACCGGGCAGGTGTAGTCTTCCGGCAGGTCCTCGAATGCAGTGTCCTTCGGATAGCCGCGGAGCGGTTCGCCGCGCTTTTTATCGTAGACGTAGCCGCAGATCTTGCAGACGTACTTGGTCGGCTCCCAGAGCTCGAACCCCCACGTCCCGATCTGTCCTTTCCCGGTCGCCCCACAGACCGGGCATACGTAGTCCTCCGGCAGGTCTTCAAACGCAGTACCTGCCGGGATGCCCCGGTGGGGCTCGCCCCGTAGCGGGGAGTAGACGTAGTTGCAGTACTTGCACCGGTAGCGTTTCACTTTCTCCATAGGCATCACGTTCACCTCGCGGGAATCACCCCGCACGAAGGGGGTTTTACCTGATAAGGTTTCGCTTTCCATGTCCGGCAGAGGCACGCGGCCTGGTTTCCGGATTGCGAGGACGGGAGAAAGGGTCTAAGAGTCCTGCCGCCTGCTGCCGGTAACGGCGCGGAAGAGGAGCGACAGGACGAGCGTTAGGACGATCAGGATCGCTCCGAAGAAGAGGAGCGCTATCATGCCGACCCGGCCGAGCCCGGATCTCGGCACCTGCCCCTGCCACGAGAATCCCGGCGTCCACGCCGCCTGCCCGCCGGGACGGTACCGCTGGAACGGGTCACGCGGCGCAGAGCCGGCACCACCCCGGAGGGCGAGGTCGTAGCGCGCACGGGCATCGGGGTCGATCAGCGTCTCGTAGGCCTGCTGGATGGCGATGAACCGCTCGTTTGCGTCGGGGTCCGGGTTGATATCCGGGTGATACTGTTTTGCGAGCCTCCGGTAGGCCGCCCGGATCTCGTCGGGCGCGGCGTCGGGAGCGACGCACAGGATCTCATAATACGTCTGCACAGGAGGCATCACGCGGTCTCATCGTATGCTACTTCGCCCGTATCCCCGTTCACCGTCACCCGGGTGCCGGGTGGAAGGCGGGAGAACTCCGGCGGGAGGCGGTCGACCATGGGGATCCCTGCGATGATCGCCCCGACCGCGATGATCGGTTCGGCCTCGGTGTTGATGATCGCCGCCGGAGCAAGCCCGTTCTGCTTTAACGCGTAGATGACGTAGGACCCGACCGTCGAGCCCTTCCCGTACGGGAATGCCAGCACGCGTCCGGCGATGGATTGCCCTTCAAGCGGGTGCCCGTGCTCCACGACGGTCCCGGTATTCGGGTCGACGCCCGAGAGGAACGATATGGGTTCGGAGGATATGAGGAGTTCTCCGTCTGCGATACCCCTGGATATGCTTCTGCCTTGCATGATCACTGCCACCACATTATAATGTGGTTGGAGATCCAACTATATGAGTGACATGGACGAAACCATTGGCAGCACTCCCGGCAGCGAGCACGACATGCTCATGCTCCAGATCCAGGACTTAAAGGCGCAGATCCTGGATTACAAACTCAAGAATGAGTTGCTGGAAAAAGAGCTCCTGCAACTCAGGAAAGAGAACGCTCAGTTAAAACGGGTGCCGCTGTTTGTTGCCGCTGTGGTTGATGTGCTTGAGAATGGCGAAGTGTATCTCCGGCAGCAGGGCAACAACCAGGAATACGTCACCGCGGTCAACGAGAAACTCCACCGCACCCTCA
>PGYH01000100.1 GCA_002839575.1 Methanomicrobiales archaeon HGW-Methanomicrobiales-6 | reverse complement strand
CAAAGAGCACCGCGGCGGGGATGCCGACGTAGCCCATCCCGATCACACCTATATTCTTGATCGGGCCTTTGTCGTTGATAATCGGTTGTAATCTGCGGCTCATGCCAACACCATCAGAGGTGAGAAACACCGCGCGACATCCTCGCAGATCTCCATGTTCAGCAGCGCCTGTGCGGGGCTGACCGGGAACTCCCTTCCTCTGGCCGCACAGTCGAGGAATGTCGAGAGTTCGAGCTTGAGCGGCTCCTGCTTGTTCACGAGCACCTTCTCGATGATGTTCTCCTGCACGTACCGCTCGTCCTCGACCGCATACTGCCCGGGTTTCCGGTGGATATAGATCTCCTGGGCCATGAAGTCCCCCTCGATGGTGAACTCCTCTTCCTCTATGTAGATCATCCGGATCTTCTTTGAAGATTTCCTGCTTGCCGAGAGGTAGACCGGAGTTCCCTCAAACGAGAAGAGTGCGCTGCAGACATCCTCGTTCCCGCTGCCGGTAAGTTGATAGGGGCCAGCAGGGAGAAGGACGTTTCGCACAATGTCCACATCGTGGATCATCAGGTCCTCGACGACCGAAGAGCCGCTCACCCGGGAAGAGGCCGGGTTGTGCCGCTTCATCTCGATGTAGAGGGGGTTTCGGATGATCTTCTTAATCTCGGGGACGATCGGGTTGAACCGCTCGATATGCCCGACGCCGGCGACGAGGCCGTCGGGGATCTTCCCGATAAGCCTCCTGCTCTCTTCTGCCGTCGCGCAGATGGGCTTCTCGATGAGCAGCGGCACCCCGGCATCGAGGACCGTCTCCGCAACCCCGAAGTGATAGGGCGTCGGGACGCAGACACTCACCGCGTCCACGCTTCCGAGCAGGCTCTCAACAGTCGGGGAGGCCGTCGCCCCGAAGGTTGCGGCAAGGCCGTGGGTCGCTTTCTGGTTGAGGTCATATAAATGGAGTGAGTCCACCATCTTTAATTCCGAGTACACGCGGGCATGGTTTCTACCCATCATCCCAACACCGATTACTCCCACATCCAAAATCTCACCGCCGGCAATTGTATAGGCGACCTCTTGTGAGCGCAGATCATGATATATGTTGGCACCGCCTCACTCTGCCGGATCATGGCCGCCTCCCCTGCTTCGGTTCAAAACCAATAAGGTTTTTCACGGCGAAACCACTGCTTGTGTTCCGCCCCTCCGGGTATCTTGCCCGTGTCATGCGCATCGACCCCGTCCAGCGCCAGAGTGTCATCAGCCTCGCCTCAACGCTGGGCCTCACCGCAATCGGGTTTCTCTCCACGATGTTCTTCACGCACACCGTTGGCCTATCGATAATGGGCGCATACTACCTCTTCGTTGCTTACTTCAGCGTCTTCAACCTGATCGGGGACGGTGGGTTCGGGGGCGCCGCCGTAAAGCGGATCAGCGAGGGCGAGGACCAGAACGCGTTCTTTACCGCGTTCGTCTTTCTCCGGGTGATGCTGCTGTCCGTCTCAGTCAGCTTCCTCTTCATTGCGCAGCCGTATCTCACCGACCTCACATCATCGGGAGTCTTCCCCTGGCTGGTCATCGCGCTGGTCGTCAGCGTCTTCACGAACATCGCCTCAAACAGTGTCTACGGCACCGGGAAAGTCGGCGTCAACCAGATCGGCGGCCTGATCGATACGCTGATCAGGATAGTAGTCCAGGTCGCTGCGGTCGTCCTCGGCTACGGCGTCGCGGGGCTCGCCGGTGGGTTCGTCGCCGGGCTCCTTGCATCAGGACTCTTTAACTTCCGTTTCCTCGAACTCTCCCCGGCACGATTTCGCCGATCGCACATCCAGAGCCTCTTTGCTTTCTCGTTCTGGACATTTCTCGGCGCAGGCGGTTACCTCGTCTTCGCGTACGCCGACACCATCCTGATCGGCCACTTCCTGACCGAGGCCGACGTCGGCATCTATCGTGTGGCGCTCCAACTCACCTCTATTGCGACGTTCATCACCATAGCGCTCCGCACCACGCTCTACCCAAAGGTCAGTTATTGGGGGAAGCAGCATGACCTCTCTTCAGTGGAGAACGCGCTCGCCCGCGCCTTCACCTACTCGCTCCTGCTCGCGGTCCCGGTCGTTGCCGGGGGCTGGCTCCTCGGCGAACGGCTCCTTTACTTCTTCTACACAGCGTCAGCCACCGCCGGGGCGGCAGCTCTCTCGATACTCCTGCTCGTCCAGGTAGCTCACGTCTTCATGTTCCTTCAGACAATGTGCTTGAACGCCCTCGACCGGCCGAAAGACTCATTTAAGGTAACAGCAATCGCGGTTGCGGCGAACATCGGCTTGAACGTCCTCCTCATCCCGGCGTTCGGTATCGTCGGGGCGTCGGCAGCCACGCTCGTGACCATGGTGCTGAACGCGGCGCTCGCCAACCGCGCTCTTTCCCGGAGCATCCGCGTGCGGATAGAGCCCGGGGCCGTGGGGCACATCGTCCTCGCCGCGGTCGTGATGGGCGCCGTCGTTATGGCCTACTCGTTCGTCATCCCGCTCACGAACGTCTTTGTCGTCCTCGGAGCGGTCGCGCTCGGTGGGCTGGTCTATATCCTGGTTCTTCTCAAGATCGACCGGGGCATCCACGACGAACTGAAGGAACTGACCGTGAACCTTGGCGTTCCCTGGCCCGACGCGCTCTGATCCCGACAAAACACTCACCTGTTTGCCGGGCAGAGGTATCCATTCCCCTGAACGCCGGGGATGCCCTGCCCATCCGGTTAAAATAGCAGGTGCGGCAATGTTTGGCTACACTCGAGGAAAATGATGGAGAAAGAAATTCGAGAACTGCAGCCGGGAGAGTTTCCGCTTGCAGAGACGGTCTGGACGCACTACCGCGGCCAGAAGGCCGACCCGGCGCGGGAGAGGATCTTCGGCGTCTTTGTCGACGGTGTCCTTGCGGCGACGGCCCGCTGCACCCTTCATTCGGGCGGTCTCGAGATGGACTGCGTCTTCACCCTGGACGAGTACCGCGGGAGCGGGTATGCAAAGGAGGCCGTGCAGATGCTCCTCGACGAGTGCGGGTCCGAGACGATCTACATCCACTCGACCCTCCCCCTGATCGGGTTCTACGGGAGACTCGGGTTCGAACCCATCCCGGAGTCGAGGCTGCCGGCGAGCATCAAGGAGCGGTTCATCTTCTGCTTCGGAGAGATGGCGGGGTGCAACGTCGCTCCCATGATGCGGAACCCCGGGGATCGGGTACAGTAGCAAAAGAGAGGTTTAATGCTCGATCTTTTTGATGTGCTCGATGGCGTTCTCCGCCAGTCTCTCCCGCCCCTGCAGTTCGGCGACGTCCCGTATCGCCTCGAGCATGTGGACGGAGTCTTCGAGAAAGCTCAGGATGTCGGCGGGGTAGAGGTCGATCCCGTATTCATCGAGGAGGTGGGCGCTGATCTGGCGGTGATCGAGCCCCAGCTCTCGAAACTCGATTATGGTGAGGGTGAACTTCCTCTCCGGGCACCCGCAGAAGGGTGCGTTCTTGCATTTGCAGTCCATGAAGTCGCGGAAAAAGGCCAGGAGCTGCTCATGCGTTCGGCGATCGAGGTTCTCGAAGTTGATTGCCTTCCCGAGCGACTCCAGAAACGCACCTGAGAAGACATGGTCGGGGAGACGGAACCCTGCTGCCCGCTCAAGTTTCCGTGCCGCCCGGAACCGGGCCTTATTCGCAATCACGATGACTCGCCGGGCTCCTCGTCGAACTTCGCGAGCGACTTCATGGCGTTGCTCATGGTCTCGATCTCGATGAGCCACTCATCGAAGAGGGTCGGGTTCTCCACGTTGTCCTTGATGTACTTCGCGCAGCAGGTGGCGCCGTCGACCACGGCGGCCCCGATATTCGCCGCAACCTCGAGCGCCTCTTCCAGGTTCTCCTCGTCGATGCCCCGGCCCTTCTTCACGAGCGTCTTGATATCCTTATCGAACCCGCCCTCGAGGTACTTCCGGCAGGCGGTGAAGAGCACCAGCAGTGAGAGCTGGAGCGACCCGATGATTTCCCCGAGTTCGCCCTCGGGAAGCCCGGTCATGACGATAATCTCCACGTCGTCGAGTTTCTGGATGGCCTCCTCCTTGGTGAACCGGCCGTTCTGGTAGAGGCGGATGATCTTTAAGACCGAGAGGGTGATATCTTCGGTGAAGCTGAAGAGCATCTGTTCGCCTTCCGAGACCTCTTCACCTTCGGCGGGCTCGAAACTTGCTTCATCCAGCGTCTTGATCCAGTTGTCCCAGCGCTCCTGATTATAAAAAATATAGAAGAGTTTCATGGGTTCTGCCTGTTTGGCTTTCGCTTTCTTCGCCATATCAGTACACATTCGGAGTGCCTCTGTTAAAAATCATTTGCTCTTCGTGCAGAAATCGGGAATTGGCGCGATTCGCGAACATTCATCTAGGACAAGCGAGCATATGAAGAGCAGATGGTGAGAGTTCGCGGGCTTGATGCACTCCTGAAATCGTACGAACCGATTGCGGTCGCGCTTTCCGGGGGAACGGACAGTTCGGTCCTGCTGGCCCTCGCACGGCGGCATGGGATCCGGGCGATTGGCATCAGCGTCGATACCGGTCTTACACCGCCGGGGGAGCTCGCGGCAGCACGGGAACTCTCGGAGCGTCTGGGCGTTCAACAGATCGTGATTTCGCTCGATATGCTCGAACTCCCCGCTGTCCGGGAGAACCGGCCGGACCGGTGCTACGCCTGCAAGCGGGCGATGATGGAGGCGGTTGTGGCGGAGGCACGGCGGCGGGGATGCCGGACGGCGGTCGACGGGACCCACGCCGACGACCGGGCGGATACCCGGCCCGGGATGCAGGCGCTCTCCGAACTCGGGGTCAGGAGCCCGTTCGCCGAGTGCGGTATGGGGAAGGCGGATATCGAGGCCCTCGCGAGGGAACTCGGGGTGCCCGTCCGTCCGCCGTCGGCATGCCTCGCAACCCGCATCCCCGCCGGCGAACCGGTCACCCGGGAGTGCCTTGCGCTCGTCGCAGCGGCGGAAGATCTTCTCGCGCAGGAGGTCCCGGGGACGATACGGGTCCGGTGCACCGGCGGCAACCGGGCCTCGATCGAGGCTGACCCAGCACACCGCCGGAGGCTTGAGGAACTGCTCGGTGCGGTGAAGGAACTCGGGTTTGAGGATGTGACGATCGCCACCGGGGGCTACCGGGAAGGAGGTGCGGATTCGTGGAAGCGGTGATGATCAGGTACGGCGAGATCTTCCTCAAGAGCGAGAAGGTAAAGCGGCGGTACATATCGATCATGACCGAAAACATCAGCCTTGCGCTGGAGGCTGAGGGACTTACCCCCCGTATCGAGACTCACCGGGGACGGATCATGATCTACGGTGACGAGCCCCGGCGGATCGCCGCGGCGGCCGCGAGGGTGTTCGGGGTGGTGAGCACCAGCGTCTGCACGGTGACCACGGCAGACATCGAGGGGCTCGCGGCTACGGCAGTCGAGCACGCAGAGAGGCATCTTGGGCCCGGGATGTCGTTTGCGGTCAGGGCGCGGCGTTCGGGTGTCGAGGGGTTCAGCAGCCAGGAACTCGCGGCGGCGGTCGGTTCGGCCGTCCTCGACCGGATACCGGAGGCGAGGGTCGACCTGACGGCGCCCGACTACGAGATATTCGTGGAAGCCCGGGAGTACGGCGGCCTCGTCTACGACGAGAAGATCGCGGGGCCGGGCGGGCTCCCTTACGGGACGCAGGGCGAGGTGATGGCCCTGCTCTCGGAGGGGATCGATTCGCCGGTTGCGTCGTGGCTGATGATGCGCCGGGGATGCCTGATGGTGCACGTCAACATGCACGGCGGGCGGTTCGGGGGTGCGGACGCGGAGAAGAACGTTCTCGCGAACCACGCCCGGCTCTCCCGCTGGGTGCCGGGGCACCCTCTCGACCTCCAGGTCGTGGACATGGAGCCGTTTTTTGCGGCGATAACGGCACTGAAAGAGCCGCGCTACCGGTGTGTCCTCTGCAAGCGGTTTATGCTCCGGGTGGCGAGTATCCTTGCAGGAGAGCGGGGAGCCGCCGCTCTGGTCAGCGGCGACAACCTGGGGCAGGTGGCGTCCCAGACGCTCGCGAACATGTCGGTGATTGCTCCTGCGGCGATCGTTCCGGTGCTCCGGCCGCTGATCGGGTTCGACAAGGAGGAGGTCGTCGACCGCGCCCGCGCCATCGGGACGTTCGAGGCCCACCCGGGAGACGTCGGGTGCACGGTCGCCCCCCGCTACCCCTCGACGGCGGCGCCTGCCGAGACGATCATGAAACTCGAAGAGGAGATCGATGCGGAGGGTCTCGCGGAGCGGGCGGTGGGGACGGTCCGGCGGTATCGGGCGAGGAACGGGGTGGTTGAGGAGATTGGGTGAGGAATTAGATGCAACTCCAGCTGATGGTACTTGCATTCCGAATCGTATAGACCCCATTCGCAAAACTTTGTGGCCCCTTGAGTCTCTGCAACCCTACACCGGCAGGTGCTTGAACCCCTGTCCCTTACCTGTCGCACTTTAAACCCTAGAGGGTTCTCGTATGTCCCGTGTTCGCGTGTATTTATGCACGGATTTCGAGGGGGTATCGCCACGCGGGGTGGGGCTGACGGGGAGGGGGGCATGCCCCCCTCCCCTGTCTCCACCACATAAGAGAATACCCGTAACCCCCACCCCTCCCGGCCTCCGGCCTCCTCCCCCGCCCCTTGGGGCGGGGGCAGTGCATGGCGATAAGCGACTGGCCGAAGGGCAGGAGATCGAGCACCGGAGGTGCGTAGACCACCACGGTCCACTGTACCGGGCTTTGCCCTGTTTTTGCCTATGATGGGTGTACGCGAGCGAATGGTGCGTGCGAACTCCCCCGGAGAGTTCAGGTGCACGATAGATCGGATAACGCCCCGGCCCGCATGCACCCGCTCAAAAAAAGAATTCCGAGGATATCCCTCAGACCATATTCAACCCGTTCTCCCGCGCAATCTCGACAAACGACTCCCCGACGTGCCGGATCTGCTTCTCCGTCAGCCCGAAAGTATTGTATTTCCAGACCCTGGTGGAGCCGGGGATGACGCCGGTGATGCCCCGCTTCTTTAAGTCGCTCGAGAGGAAGTAGCCGCGCTTCTTGTGCTGCTCTGCCACCTTATCGAAGGACTCGCGGGTGTCGATCCGGGTCAGGGTGTGCTGTCGGGGGTAGTCGGAGAGGACCTTCGTCCCCTCGATGGAGAGGAGCGCGTCAACGACCGCCTGCGAATGCGCCACCTCGGTCTCCCAGTGCTGCACCCGCTCTTTGACGCGGGGGAACGAGGCCATCATCCCGACGACGGTGACGCCCATCAGGGTGCAGCCCATCATCTCCACCTCCTTTATCCCGAACGTCCGGCCGGTCACGTCCCCCTTTGCCTGCGTCGTCCGGAATACCCGCTCCGCATGCTCGTTCGTCGTCGCGAGGAGACCGGAGGGCGCCGGGGCCGCCATGCTCTTGTGCCCCGACCCGACCACGAAGTCGGCACCGAGCGCTTTGCCGTCGACGGGCATGATCCCGACCGAATAGGCCCCGTTGACGAGGACGGGGATGTCGTACTGGTGGGCGACCTTTATGATGGCCGCGACGTCGTGGACGTTCCCGAACTGGTAGTCGACGTGGTCGATGAAGAGCAGGGGCGGTGTCTTCGAGAACTCCCGGATCACCGCCTCGATCTTCTCTGCCGCGGCATCGGGGGTGATGTGGTTCTTCGCATCCTTCGGGATCTCGAGCGGAATCCCGCCCGCTTCCTCGACCGCAACGAACTCGGTGTAGTGGGCAAGCGACGTCACGATGACCGGGTCGCCTTTCTCCACGTATGTGCTCGCGACCGCCTGGAACCCCCGGCGCGCTCCCGGCACCACCCGCACCGTGTCCATGTTCAGCCATGCGGCGAGGTCCGCGTGGAACTGCGCGATGGGGGGATTTTTGATGTAATCGAGCCTGAAGGGGCTCCGGCAGTTGTCGCAGACCGAGTAGCCGTCCGCAAACGATATCACCGCCCTCAGGGCTTCGGCAGTGAGCCGCCCACCCGCCTGGATCGGGTCGATGTTGATGTACATCTCCTCGACGTCGCGGGACTCGATATCGACCGCGCACTTCACCGGATCAACTCCTCTTCGAGGATTGTAACCTGCCGTTTCACCTTCGCAAGAGTGGTTGCGGCGCGCTCCTTCTGACCCTCATCGAGGTCATGCCCGGGAGCAGTCTCCCGGAGCAGGAATCGGATGTCGGAGAGGAGGAAAAGTGCCTGAAAAACTGCATCAACGGCTCTTTTTGACACGAGATCACCATACAAATATCAGTGAGGATATATTAGATTAAGCGTATTATGGGCACCGGCCCAGTGCCGATCACTTTCGCACCACGCAGATCAGGCATTTA
>PGYH01000099.1:7703-16201 GCA_002839575.1 Methanomicrobiales archaeon HGW-Methanomicrobiales-6 | reverse complement strand
GGCCGGATCTCGCGGCGTTCGAGTCGCTCGTCCGCGGTCACGCGCCGAAGTTCTTTTACGGTATCCCGAACTCGCAGAACCCCTCGGGAAGAACCTACTCGGAAGGGAAGCGGCGGGCCGTCGCGGAGATCCTCGAGGGGACGGATACGGTCTTCTACGAGGACGACGCTTTCGGGGAGCTCTTCTTCGACGGGAAGCCGCGGCCGCCGGTGAAGCGCCACCTCCCGAAGCAGACGGTGATCTCGGGGTCGTTTTCGAAGATCGTCGCACCCGGGATGCGGATCGGCTGGATATACGCGCCGGCGCCGGTTCTCCGGCAGTTCAACGTCGCGAAGCAGGCGGCCGACCTCCACTCGAACTTCCTCTGCCAGGTGATCCTGCACCGCTACCTTGCGACCCACGATCTCGACGCCCACGTCGCCCGGGTCTCGGCGGTCTACGGCAGGCACTGCCGGCTGATGTGCGACCTCCTCGACGACCTGATGCCGCCGGGCACGACCCACACCAACCCCGAGGGCGGGATGTTCATGACCGCGGCCCTGCCGGACGGCGTCTCGTCGATGGAGGTCTTCCGCGAGGGCGTGCACGAGGGCGTCGCGGTCCTTCCCGGGGTGCCGTTCTACGTCGACGGCGGCGGGGAGGATACGATCCGGCTGAACTTCTCGGCGGCTGGCGAGGAGGAGATCGCGGAGGGAATGCACCGGCTGGCGAGGGTGGTGCGGAAGCTGGCGTGAGGCTGGTTACCGGCGTTTCGTCATGCTCCACGCTATGAGCCAGCACCCGATCATGACGAGCAGCCCGTGGGCGATCCGGACCGCCGGAGGCGTGAAGAACTGCGGAAGGAAGAGCGCGAAGCCGAGCGCGAGAGGGATGCCGCTCCACCCATGAAGGATGCCTGAGCGCCGGATCGCGACTGCGAAGAGGATGGCCCCGGCCGCAAGGGCGAGAAGGCCCGCACCGAAGAGCCAGACGCCTTCCCCGAACCGGATCGCGTCCGTGAGCGTTACCAGAAGATCGACGCTGTTCTGCTGGAGTGTTTCCCGGCCCACGGCGGCGAGCGCGAACGTCTCGGCCCCGTAATAGGGGAGAACCAGCCCGACGCCGACCCAGGTCAGCACGAGCGCCGCGAGGGCCTGGGGTTCGGCCTTTGTCTCGCGCAGGATGCCGTAGAGGCCAAGGAGCCCCAGCACGAGCAGGATGAACCCGACCATGGCGAGCGTATGCGAGAGGATCCAGGCGGGGGAGGCGAACGCCCCGGCGCCGGCGAGAGACGCTTCGTCGGTGTAGGGCCGGAGTGCGGGGTACGCGAAGAAGCAGGCGCCTGCAACCGCGAGCGAGAGCGCCGCGAGGAGTGTTCTGGTCATCGATTTGCCTCGATCTTATCGATATCTGTTGCAACCGTCGTGAAGGCCGGTTATCCGGGCAGGCAGGGCCGGCCAGGGCTTGAGCGCCGCTCCACCTGGACGAGCATCAGCACCGCGGGCTCGTCACCCACCGTCCTCGAACGGTGCCCCCTCTTTCCCTGCTCGTCGGGCCCGGTGTTCTGGTCGTTCCCGAACGAGAGTTCCCCCGGCCCCATCTCCACGCGGGTGCCGTCCATGGTCTCGACAAACCAGCGGCCCGAGAGCGGCACGATCCACTGCGGCTCCGGGTTCTCGTGCCACTCGCCGACCCAGCCCGCGGGCAGGACGAGGACGACGACGCGGGCTGCCGGGCCGCCGGGCCTTCTGATCCACGACGGCGCCGCACCGGCTGATATGCTCGCGAACTCAAAGTTACTCATCCGGCAGCGGTCCTGGCGGCTCACGCCGTTCTCGTCGGTCCAGACATGCCAGTAGGGCACTTCGGGACTGTCCGGCTTGCGGTCTCTCTCCATGATACTTCCAATCTTCGGACCCGGCCTCAAATACCTTTGGGGCCGGGAGCCGCCCTGGAGAATGGTTGTTGGATCGGGTTTTCGCCGGCGGCATGTGGGCGCTGGACTTAATACATGCGATGGAGAATAGGTAATGGCACTTTTTGAGCGAGGGTAGCCAAGCCCGGCCAACGGCGCCGGACTTAAGATCCGGTCCCGAAGGGGTCCGTGGGTTCGAATCCCACCCCTCGCATCTGGAACCCGTTAGATACCGAAAATTTCTTCTGCTGGAAAGCAGAATGGAGACCTGTTATACGCGCTATCGTTCCACTGTGGGACGGTAGTTTCTTCTTTTAAGTCGCCTTTTGATGATTTATGGCATATTAGTTATTTTTTCATCGATAACATCTAAAGTGGCCCCTGGTGGCGCTATGGTACTTTTTAAAGCCTGATTTCACCTATAGGGACTAGTAATACTGCCGGATGTAGGCATAGGCCCGATCGAAGAGTTCCTGGTCGGTATGGAGTTTGTACTTGAGAAGAGTGCGCCGGAGTTCCTTCTGTACCAGCCGCTCGCCCTGCGAGGTATGCTGCCAGTCGGGGAACCGCACTTTCTTCACGATCTCGTCGATGTCGGTCACGATTCGCTCGACGATGATGTGGGTGCCCTTGTTCTTTGCCTCGTTAAAGAGCTCGGTGAGCGCTTCTTTTGCCCTGTCGCGTTCTTCCTCCGGATCGGTCTCCCGTTCGGCCTCGACGACGTCTCTCGCCACCTCGAGGATGGCTTTGAGGAACTCCAGGCTGGTAAGGAAGCCCTGCTCGTGGCGTTCCCTGACCATTTCCAGTCGCTCGCCCAGTGCGATGAACGTCGGATTTGCCGCATGCCTGCGCAGCCGGGCGATGAGTTTGATCTCGATCTCGCGGGCTCGCTTCTCCGGCTCGGCGTCGCCCAGGATCTCTTCGAGCACCTGCGCATCCAGCACCAGCGTCTCGACATCGTCCCGCACCGACTGCACGTGGACGTTCTGGTTGATCAGCTCGACAGTCTTCGCGCCGAGGGCGTGCCAGAGCAGCCTCCCGTGGCCGCTTGGGGGCCTGACGGATTCATAGACCTGCGTGAGCCACCGGAAGTCTCTCTCGTATGGCCCGAGCACGGGGTCGGGGGATAGTGCCTCCCAGATGGTGCCGAGCACGGAATACTCCGCTGCAAATCTGTCGCGGACCTCGTTGTCGGGCAGGCATTGCTGCGCTTCCATGAGCCCTTCATAGCCGCCTTTTGTCCGATCCACTCCCGGGAAGAAGGTGAGGCACTTCTGCACCCGGACGGGCAGCGCTTTACGCAGCTCGTCGATGTTTGTGATGACCTGCTGCACGGCTCTCTCGTCGAAGTCGAGTGCACGAGCCACGTCGTCGAATATGCCGATGTAGTCCACGATGAGGCCGTGGGTCTTCTTCTGGCCGAAGGTGCGGTTAGTCCGGCAGATGGCCTGCAGGAGATTATGGTCTTTCATCGGTTTGTCGAGATACATCGCCTGCAGGATCGGCGCATCGAAACCGGTCAACAGCTTGCTGGTGACGATGATGAACTTCAGCGGGTCCGCCGGATCGCGGAAACGGTCGAGCAGTTTCTCTTCGGCGTCCTTGTCGCGGGCATGGACTTTCCATTCGGGCGGATCGCCGGACTGGCTGATCATCACGATGGCGCTTGCTTCGGGATCGATCAACTCGTCCATCACCTGCTTGTAGAGCACACAGCACTCGCGGTCGAAGGTCACCACCTGTGCCTTGAAACCGTTCGGTTCTACCCTGGTCTGGTAGTGCCTGACGATGTGGTTCACCACGGCACGGACGCGTTCGGGGTTCTTCACGAGCACTGCCATCTTCGCCGCCCGTTTGGCGAGGTCGTCGCGGTCTTGCTCGCTCAAGGAGCCGGTGATCTCCTGGTAGGCTTCGTCGATCGCCGCCCTGTCGATCTTTAACTTCACCTCCGGGGCCTCGAAGTGCAGCGGCAGGGTGGCCCGATCGCGGATGGACTCCTGGAACGAGTAACGGCTCATGTAGCCCTTCTCGTCTTCATCGGCGCCGAATGCCCAGAATGTGTTGCGGTCGGCCCGGTTGATGGGCGTCCCGGTGAGGCCGAAGAGGAAGGCGTTCGGCAGTGCCTCGCGCATCTTGCGGCCGAGATCCCCCTCCTGGGTGCGGTGCGCCTCGTCGACCATCACGATGATGTTGGAGCGTTCGTTCAGCCTTCCATCGGTCTCGGCGAACTTGTGAATGGTGGTGATGAGCACTTTCCGGACGTCCTGTGCGAGGAGGGTCTGCAGTTCCTGCCGTGTGGCGACGCCGACCATGTTCGGCACGTCCGCAGCGTTGAAGGTGGCGGTGATCTGGGTGTCGAGGTCGATGCGGTCGACGACGATCATCACCGTGGGGTTGCCGAGTCTCTGGTGCAGGCGGAGTTTCTGCGCCGCAAAGACCATGAGCAGCGATTTTCCGCTGCCCTGAAAGTGCCAGATGAGCCCTTTCTTCGGGTAGCCTTTGACGACCCGATCCACGATCTGGTTGGCGGTGATAAACTGCTGGTACCGGGCGATGATCTTGATCCGCCGGTGCTTCTTGTCGGTGGCAAAGAGGGTGAAGTACTGCAGGAGGTCGAGCACAATCTCCGGCTGGAGCATGCTCTCGACCGCCCGGCGCACATCAGCGAGCGTTCCCTCCGGTTCGTTCTCCTCCGTCCGCCACGGTCCCCAGAGGTCGATCGGCATTCTGAGCGAGCCGTAACGGTAGACCCTGCCCTCGGTGGCGAAGGAGAAGACGTTGGGGACGAACATGGCCGGCACCTGCTTTTCGTAGATCTCGTTGATCTGGTACGCACCGTCAAACCAGGTCACGGCGCTCCGGGTGGGGGTCTTTGCCTCGCCGATCACGAGCGGCAGTCCGTTGACGACGAAGACGATGTCGAATCGCTTCTCTACCGGGCCGATCTGGTAGGTCCACTGGTTGGTGACGACGAGGTGGTTATTGCCCGGGTTCTCGGCGTCGACGAGCCGCACCGGGACGTGCTCGCCGTTCTTCCCGAAGGGCATGGTCTTCTCGCCCCGGAGCCAGGCCATGAAGTTCTCGTTCGCCCGCACGAGGCCGTCGGCCTGGACCGTGAGGAGGATGGCGCGGAGGTTGTAGATGACCTCGTCGGCCCGGTCGGGTTCTGCGGCAATCTCGGGGTTCAAACGGATGAGTGCGTCCCGAAGCCATGACTCCACCATCACGTCGCCGGACCGGCGCGGGACTTCGGCGGGGGGCAGGTAGTCCCAGCGGGCCGGGCGGAGGTCGCCGCCGAGGGACGCGGCCCAGCCGGGAAGGGGTTCCCGGACGGTCAGACGGTCGCTCGTTCGCTTTCGGGTGACGGCATCAAGGATCATCTGCTCGACGGTGTTTGATTCGGTGAAGGTCATTCCAGCACCTCCCAGTGCCCGCCGCGGGCGGGGCCGACGCGGCGGAGCCGGCCTTGTTGTTTCAGTTTTTCGATCTGCTTCTTGATCGCCCGGTTTGTTACACCTACGCTCAAGGCGAGATCCGCAATGGTCACGGTCGGATTATGTTGCATGAGCTCGATGATCTTCTGGGAACTTTTTGGGGAACTTTTTGGGGAACTTTTTGGGGAACTTTTCTCCTCCTTTCGGTGAACTGTGACGGTGAAGAGGCAGCCGTCCCGGTCGTCGGCAAAGTCGATCTCGGGCCAGTCTTCGAGAGCACGTTTGATACCGGAGCCGAGACCGCGGTACGGCAACAGCCCCTTTGCGACGTAGGATGCCAGGATAGGGTTCCTGATATTCGAGTTGCCGGCCCGGATCTTTTCCACCGTCAGGTTGTTCGGGAGGTGACCGGGGCTGATGATCTCGATGCGGTTATCGAAGACGAACAGCCGGATAGGTGCACTGACCAGATAATCCCGGTGCACCAGAGCATTGACCAGGAGTTCCTCAAAGACTACCGGCGGGATCTCCGGAACCCCCGGGGCATTGACTCCTTTATCTGCCTGGACCTTCCGCAGGTTACGCATGATAAAGGCCATGGCGCCCTCGAAGAGCTCAGGAAATGTCCCGGAAAAATCCTCAGTGTCGAGGTATTCGCTTACGTGGATGGCGTTGCCGGGATAGCGGATGGCCTTGATGATGAACTGGGGTTTGATCCACTCGGGCTTCTCAGCAAAGAGGAGCACTCCGGCCAGATTCAGCGTGCCGTTATCCGCGGCAAGGTTCATGTTCTGCAGGAGCGTTAGCAGTTCCTCAGGCGAATCCGGGTAGGGTTGGTTATAGGTATCCCGCAGAAAGTCCCGGAAGCGCAGCCTGTCCAGTTTGTCGATGCCTGCTCTGGTCGGCAGCTCGTCGGCATGGAAGATATCGACGCTCTGGAAAAGGCGGCGGAGTTCTTCCCTGGAGTTCACCCGCCGTTTGTCCGCCCCGTTTTTGAACCAGATCACACCGTTCCTATCAAAGTATGGCTTATCCTGCCCCTTCGGAACGGTGAGTACGATAATAACGCGATCTCCATCCGCCGGGATGTTTTCGGTCTGTACGATCAACGGGCTCTTCACGTGCTGAGAGGCCGCGTTACTGATAAGCTGGTTGATCCGGCTCACATCCATGCGTGACAGACCGGGTACGGAACCGTCATCAGCCACGCCGAGAAAGAGCGTGCCTCCATCGGCGTTGGCAAATGCCGCCATTTCTGCAGCAAGGGCATCGGCATTGGTGACGTCGCGCTTGAACTGGCGGCGGCTGTCTTCGCCGGCAGCGAGCAGGGCCCGGAGGGTATCAGGGATCATGGGGGTGCCTCGCTGTGGGGGATTGGGCTGCCGATCGTTCCTGCCTGCGGACCCATTCAAACGTTCGTTAGACGTTCTGGTGCATTAGAGTTGCTATTTAAGTGCGCGGCCTTCGGTCCGGTTTGAAATGCGATATGTGGCCGGAGTCCCGGACGGAGGAGCGATCCAGGCAGCCCGGAGGGTGATGGACACCTGCAGGAAATCGATTATCCGGCGCCCGAACCGCCCTGTTACAGCAGATACCTGGCACCGGTGCTGCGCGGGGGTGAGGGGCCGGGGATCAGTTGAGCGGCGGTAATGGGTTTGATGAAGGGAGTATGCTCATGCTACGACTGTATTGATAAGCACCCGTAGAAGATTTGCTGTCGCATTTTCCTGGTTTTGAAGGTCGTCTACAATGGTGGATGCACGTGTATAACTGTCCAGATAGCGTTGTTGTTTAGATATCGGTGGAACCGCCAGTTCATGTGCCTGGATATCTTTTCCATTGATCTTCCATATCCCATTCGTGGACTTTGCTTTAGAGAGCAGGCGCATGTGGGTCCCGCGTTCGTTCCATTGCAGGACGGCGAATTTTGGTAACAGGGCATCGGTTCGAAAACGGATTCGAATCAGAAGATCTGGATAAAAACAACCTGTTGGTGTCGTTTCTACTATTCCTGCACGCCCACAAAGTAAGCGGTTGCCGTTACCACGTACAACAAGGATGTCGTTTGGGTACAGTATGTATTGGCCGACTTCATCCGGTTTCAGGTCCGCATACTTCAGATTTCCCTCAGTTATGACTTTACCGTCTCGAATTGCGCTTATACTGAGCGTAGGTTGTCCATCAGAGCTACGCGTTATTTTTGGTGAAAAGCCGTTCTTTGGCCCCTCCGCAAGCAATTCGCGGCAGCAGATCCTCGGCCAGTTCTCTCCATTGTAAATAAAATCCGCGAGATCAGCTTCAATAGCTGATCCTGCAGCTTCTCTCACCGCAGTGATCTTATGGATAGTTTCATCCACCGCCCACAGCACCTCCGCGATACGCCGCTGCTGGTCGAGCGGGGGGAGGTCGAACTCGAACTTTGCGAGGTCTGGCCAGTTAATATACGGATTCGTCGAGCCCTTCGATTCCTTGATTGAATGTTCGGTAAACCGCTCCGAGAGCATTATCCAGGGCAGTAAGGGCTGGTAGAGCTTCCCTTCGATGGCTTCGAGAACAAATGTGGTATTTGCAGTGATGCCGTCAAATTCTGCATAGGCGACCTTTTTCAGATAGGTACGCCGGGACCCGTAGAGCACCTGTCCTTTTCGGAAACGGCGTATAAATGCCGGGCCGAGATACCCGTCACCAATAGTGCCCCAACGGCGAAGATGGACATGCTCCGAGTCCATGTGTTCACCCGCGATGTAACGGTCAAGTTCGCCAGAGTTGGGATCAGCAGTCTCCTTCACGATCTTAACAACATCGCCGAACCGAACCCGTCTCCACCCCCTCCGGTCGAATATCGGAAGCCCCGTCCAGTCCGGATTTGGCCGGAGGTCGCCGGGAGCCGGGCGGGCACCGATCATGAGCGGCCTCCTTCACGCAGGACGCGTCCTTTCCGGGTAAGACGGTAGCGCTGCTTGCTGCTGCGCGGTTTTTCGGGGATGGTCATCTCGATCAGTCCTTTCTGGATGGCCGGCAGAATGTAAGCCTGTCTGAGATGTTCCTTGTCCTTCAGGCCGAGACGGACTTGAAGGTCCTGCCGCGACATTTCCCCTTCGAACGCATTGAGCATTCGTACAACTTCCGGGGTAACTTCCGGGGTAACTTCCGGGGTAACTTCCGGGGTA
>PGYH01000099.1:0-7622 GCA_002839575.1 Methanomicrobiales archaeon HGW-Methanomicrobiales-6 | reverse complement strand
GGTAACTTCCGGGGTAACTTCCGGGGTAACTTCCGGGGTAACTTCCGTGGTGACTTCCGGGGTGACTTCCGTGGTAACTTCCGTGGTGACTTCCGTGGTAACTTCCGGGCCAAAGAATGTCAGGGTAACGCCGCGGTCATCCTCCGACCACCGCGGCAGAGGCAGGCCACGTTCGGCGCAGGCTTTCCGGATCATCACGCTGCCGCGCCCCATCTTCTCCATCAGTCCTCGCAGGTACAGCACGTGGGCGATGTCAGGATTGCGGAGCACCGAGATGTGTCCCGATAAGAGGCTATCGGGGGTCACCCCTTCGGGGAATCTGCCGGCGTTCCAGATCTCCAGGCGGTTTGAGTACACATAGACGGCAATCCCCCCGGAGAAGTCACTGTAGTCGCGGTGGGCAAAGGCGTTGACCAGACCTTCCCGGATAGCGGCCGGAGGATAGAGCGGTTCATCCCGGCGTTCAAGATTGTTCTCTCCAAATCGTGATATTGTTGGAGTGTTCCTCTGAATAAAGTCGTATACGCTTTCCAGAACCGGCACCAGCGGCCCCTCGAAGGATTTCATGTCTCGGTAAGTATCATCTGCCCTCCCCGTCGAGAAGCAGGCCGCGCGGACGCGGACTTGCGGGTAGCGCATCGCAGGGTTGGCTCCGAAGAGCACATCGCCGCCGTTGGTCAGGCGGCCATACCTGGAGACGGCAAGATCTTCGAGAACCATAACCGGATCGCTGCCGTTGCGAAACCGGAACCGCCCCGATCTCTTCACTGCCATCACCACGGAACGGACCTCGTCCCTATCCAGGTCCTCGTTCATATCCGCGGGAGAGAAACGCCGCTCCCATCGCTCAGGTTCCACCTGTTTGCGGAGCACCATGTCACGGATGGTTTCGACATCCGCTTTCCGGGTGGCCTGGCCTTCACGGAGATAAATGGTGTTCTCAAACGCGTACGGCAGATCCTTGCCGGCCGGCACCTCGATAACGAGCAGTTCCTTTCCCTCAACCTCCTGTACCTGAACAGAGACCAGTGCTCCGGGAGAAAGCCCTCGCTGGAGTCCCTGCTCGAGGCTCTTTGCCAACTCGGCGGCTCTATCGATACCGGTGAGTTCGCCCCTCTCATCCACGCCGCAGACAATATAGCCGCCGGAAGTGTTCAGAAAGCCGCAAACCGCCTGGCCGACGAGTTCAAGATCTCTACAATCAGATATGAATTCGACGCTTTGTCTCTCTCCAAGCGACAGCGATTCTATGACGGCTCTGGTCTTCATGAACTGCCCCTCCTCCCCTGAACTGTCCTGGAGACACTGGCGCTATCCCGGAAATTTTCCTCAACAAACGCCTCAACGTCCTGGTAACGTGAGAATTGTGCAGTCGCAAAGAGGGCCGCATCGTCGCCGGACCTGAACTCCTGAACCCAGTTGCCCTGCCGTTTCCGCAGAGGCTTCTCGGAAAGAATGGCTTCTTCGTACATATCGATGACGCGAAGATCGTTCAAGATCCAGTTCTTCTCCAGAGAAAGTCCTCCCCGGCCTGCCTTTCCTTCATAGCCAAGGTGTTTCAGCAATAGTCTGGCAAAGACCACATGATCATGGACAAGGAGCCAGCGCGGTTTGTTCAGTGCGACGGCTCTCTTCAATTCCTGATGCGTAATGGATAGTCCGTCCCCATCCCTCCCACTTCCATAGTGGGGGGTGATCAGCCCGAGAAACAGATCGCAGTTTTCTGTCGCTGCTATACAGTTCTCAAAAGCGGAACGGTTAGAGAAAACCGGAACAGTCCCCTTGTGGGACATCCAGACCTCATAACCGAATGCAGTTAAAAGCGTATAAATTCGATCAAGGAGTTCTTCGATGCCGTAGACTGTGGAAGAAACCATTACTGTGAGTTTCTTATTGTCCCTCATCTTCTCCTCCCGGAACGCCTGGCTCTTTCTCATATTCTGTAGAGAGAATTACGTATAAGGCCTTTCGGGCAATGCGTGAACTCTCCAACCACGCTGACAGCGCATCGGGAAGAGATGCTCCCCCATACTCTGCCGGCTCTTCACAGACCATGCCTGCCGGCTGTGCGACGTAGAGCGGGATGCTCAGGTTCCCGTCGTGAGCCCGGATCTCCGGGAGCGTCGCCACGTGTGCAAACCCCGGCTCGTCCGAAAACGCCCGGTACGCCCCGGCGATCCTCTCGATGTGCTCGTCGGTGAGGAAACTCTGCGCCCTCTCGCGGGTAACCTCGTTAACAGCATTGACGAAGAGGATCCTGCCCCGCCGCTCTTCTGGCTTTCTCGTCCGGCAGATGACCACGCAAGCCTCCATCGGCGAGTTGTAGAAGAGATTCGGCCCGAGCCCCAGCACGCATTCGATCAGGTCGGCCTCGATCAGCTTACGCCGCATCTCCGCCTCCTCCTGCCGGAAGAGGACGCCGTGGGGGAAGAGGATCGCACACCGGCCGGTATCCGGATCCAGGCTCGCCAGGATGTGCTGCCAGAAGGCGTAGTCGGCCCGGCCCTGCGGTGGGGTGCCGAAGACATTCCGCCCCCAGGGGTCGGCGGCGAAGGCAGACCTGTCCCACTGCTTGATGGAGTAGGGTGGATTTGCCAGCACCACATCGAACCGCTGCAGGCGGTCGCCTTCCACGAATTTGGGTGCGGAGAGGGTGTCGCCACGCACGATCTGGAAATCCTCGATGCCGTGGAGGAAGCAGTTCATCCGGGCGATGGAGGAGGTCATCAGGTTGCGCTCCTGCCCGTAAAGGCGGACGTTGCGCCACTCCAGCCCCCGGCGGCGGAGGTGGGCGATGGCGGAGAGGAGCATGCCCCCCGAGCCGCAGGTCGGGTCGTAGATGGTCTCTCCCGGCTGCGGCTCCAGCAGTTCGGTCATGAGGTGGACAACGGTGCGGTTGGTGTAGAACTCTGCAGCGGTGTGGCCGGAGTCATCGGCGAACTTCTTGATCAGGTACTCGTAGCCGTTCCCGAGTTCGTCCTCGGGCAGGTTTGCGACGGTGAGTTCAAGCGAGGAGAAATGCTCGATGAGGTCGCGGAGCATGGCGTCGGAGAGACGGTCCTTGTTGGTCCATTGTGCGTCGCCGAAGATCCCGTAGAGTTTATCCGGGTTCGCCGTCTCGATCGCCCGCATGCCGGCCTGGAGAACCTGCCCGACGTCCCGCGCAGCCTTCCGTATCTCGCGCCAGTGTGCTTCGGGAGGAATCTGGAACCGGTGGTTCTCCGGGAACGCGGCGAAATCGGCATCGCCGCCGGACTCCGCAAGCGCCGTCCGCGTCTCTTCGTCGTAGACATCACAGAGACGCTTGTAGAAGAGCAGCGGCATGATGAACTGCTTGTAGTCGCCGGCATCGATGGTTCCCCGGAGGAGCACGGCTGCCCCCCAGAGGTAGGATTCGAGTTGCTGTTGCGTGATGCGGGCGGTCATGGCGTCTCCCTCCCGGCAACGTCCATGAGTTCGGAGATGGACTTCTCCGTCACGCAGGCACGCAGCACAACAACCTGGTCCCCACTTAGTCCCCACTTGGTCCCCACCTGGTTCGCGGGTCCGGCATTCACCCGGATACCCTGGTGGCGACTGATGAACAGGCCGAGCCTCCTCATGACAGCAGACCCTCCCGTTTCAGGATAGCGATAAGCCGCTCCTCCGCCGCAAACGCCGCCTCCGCACTCTCGCGGAGTTGCTGTAGCGCCTCTTCGACGGTCGGCACCTCCTCCTCGATCTCCGGCTCGATGTAGCGAGGGATATTCAGGTTGTAGTCGTTCGACGCGATCTCCTCAAGCGTCACCACCCGGGCAACACCCTCTACGTCAGCGAAATCCCGATACCACCCGTATATGCGGTCGACATGCTCGGGGAGCAGCTCGTTCTGGGCGCGGCCGGTTCTGTACTCCTTCGAAGCATCGATGATAAGCACCCTATTCCTCCGATCGTCGCTTTTGCGCTGGCGGAAGACGAGGATGCAGGCGGCAAGGCCGGTGCCGTAGAAGAGGTTTGGACCCAGGCCGATCACTGCTTCAAGTAGGTCCATGTCGAGGATCTTCCTCCGGATGGCACCTTCTTTTCCCATGCGAAAGAGCACTCCGTGCGGCAGCACAACCGCCATGCGGCCGGTCCCGGGTGCCATCGATCTGATCATGTGCTGCACCCAGGCATAGTCGCCGCTTTTCGCCGGCGGCATTCCGGCGAAGTTCCGGCCGAAAGGATCGCTCGTCCAGACCTCCTCACCCCATTTCTCAAGCGAGAAGGGAGGATTGGCGATGACGCAATCGAAGGTCGCGAGATTATCGCCCGAAAAGAACGCAGGTCGGCGGAGGGTATCGTCACGCACGATCAAGAAGTCCTCCGCGCCATGCAGGAAGAGGTTCATTCTGGCGATGGCCGAGGTGGTCAGGTTCCTCTCCTGGCCGAAGAGTCTGCCCCAGAGTGTCCGGTCATCGCCATGAGCCTCGCGAACATGGTGGATTGCCTCGAGCAACATGCCCCCTGTCCCGCAGGCCGGGTCGTAGATCGTCTCGCCCTCGTGCGGGTTAAGGATGTTGACCATCAGCCGCACCACCGCCCGTGGGGTATAGAACTCTCCCGCTTTCTTGTTCGTGAGATCGGCAAACTTTTTGATGAGGTACTCGTAGGACTGGCCGAGAATATCGGCTTTGGCAGCCTCGTTTCCGAGGTTGATCCGGGAAAAATGCTCGATGAGGTCTCGTAGCAGGGCGTCGGAGAGGCGATCTTTATTCGTCCATTGCGCATCACCGAAGATGCCGTAGAGCGTATCCGGATTTGCCGTCTCGATGCACCGCATTGCTTTCTGCAGGGCCTGCCCGACGTTTGTCGTCACCTTGCGGACATCGTTCCAATGGCACTCATGAGGGATCTGGAATCGGTAGTTCTGCGGGAACCGGGCATACTCTTCATCGCCTCCGGATTCGGCGAGAGCTGCCCGATACTCTTCATCATGGACATCGGAGATCCGTTTGAAGAAGAGCAGCGGGAAGATATATGTCTTGAAGTCGGCCGCGTCGACAGGTCCACGCAGGATATTGGCGGCTTCCCAGAGGTGGGATTCGAGTTGAGCAAGGGATGTTGTCGGGGTGACCATTGTTTGACCTCAAGAGAACTGTGCAAGGACTGCGGGGGGACAGGTAGGCGGGGTTATCTCTCTACTGGTTCCATCCTGCCTTCCCTCTCGGGTCGTTGCAACGCGTTAAGTATCAATTTTGGATCTGGACTATATTAACTTACCAATTTCCATATTCCGTTATCTCTTGATTTTTCCCAATTCTAAATTTGTATGGTGCCTTTTCGTTTAATATTTGGTCGCAAATCGAGCAGTTATAACCCGGGATTTTAGCCAGGATCTTACATCCCCCGCACGTTCCTCAGTTTTCGAAGTCAGATTGTCCCTCAAAAGTGACTTCCTGCACTGGGGGATTGGAAGAAGGAAGATTGCTGACGCCAGAATTCGCTTTGTAAATCTCCAACCCGTTGTTGGAGAATAGACGTGCCTCTGGTACATTGCCGTAATCTTCAGGACGGAGTTCGACGAGGTGCAGCACCAACGCACCGGACACGTAATTTATTATACTGCTTTTATAAATGAAGTGCCATGGCTCCAACATACCGTGAGGCAACCATCAACTCCGTCGAAGCAACTGCCACGGTCAGCGGCAGCACGGGCGGCGGCCGCGACGAGAAGGGCAACGTGTATTTCTTCCCGAATGTCTCGGTGAGTATCGGCTACTGGTTCGACAACGAGGGTATTCCTTCCTCGGACTGGGATACGCACTTCAAGGCGCAGTTGTGGATCAACGGCGAGCAGGTCGGCAAGAAGCAGGATCTCTCCGCCGGCGGCCCGCAGACCTACACGTTCTTCGCGCACAAGTTCCCGGCGCCGGGTACGTATAAGGTGGAGGTTCGCGGGAAGAACTCGAAGTCGGTCGACGTTACGATCAAGAACCCGCCGGTGCAGGAGAAGAAGGCGGCGCAGTGATGCGGGGGAGAGCGTCTCATTTTTTCACTTGCCTATAACGGCGCATTCTGGATCGGTGACACCAAAAACCACTTATGAGATTGTGCAATATGTGTACCTGTTATACTCGCTACTGTCCTCGTTTGGGACAGTAGTTTGTTCTTTTGTTCACTCCCATGTCACGAGCAGGTTCAGGTAGCCCAGGCAACATCTCCTCACGGAGCCGGTTTTTCCCCTCGATTATGTCGGCGGCTCACCTATCCCGGGGATGAAGCATGCTTCGGTGAAGGTCATTCCAGCACCTCCCAGTGACCGCCCCGGGCAGGGCCGATGCGACGGAGCCGACCATCTTCACGAAGTTTGGCGATCTGCTTTTCAACCGCTCTCTGCGTGATTTCCAGCCTTTCTGCGACCTCTCTGGCTGCCAGCCGGGGTTCTGCCTTCAGGAGCGCGAGGATTTTCTCCGAACTTTTCTCCGAACTTTTCGCCGAACCTTTCTCCTCCTTTCGGTGAACAATGACGTTGAAGAGGCAGCCGTCCCGGTCATCGGCAAAGTCGATCTCGGGCCAGTCTTCGAAAGCGCGTTTGATACCGGAGCCGAGGCCGCCTCCCAGCACCCCCCCGCTTCCCTCCAAAAATATACGTATCGGCGCATCGAACACCTTGTATGGACGCTCCGGCCTTGAGCAGGCAGGGATAGGCTATGGACGGCGACATGAAGACCCCTATGCTGGCTCTCGTTTTCGTATGCGGCCTCCTCGCAGGATTCGGCGTATACGCGTTCGTATCCTCCTCCCCGTCCGATCCGCTGCATACCGCTCTCTACACGGCTAATGCGCCGGAGCCCATCGGGCCGTACAGCCAGGCCGTGCAGTGCGGGGACTACCTCTCTATCTCGGGGCAGATCGGTCTCGACCCGGCCACCGGCAACCTCTCCGGCACCGTCGCCGGCGAGACGAGGCAGACGATGGAGAACCTGCGGGCCGTACTTGCCGAAGGCGGCCTCGACTTCCCGGACGTCGTCCAGACCCGAATTTACCTCACAGACCTCGCGGACTTCGATGCGGTCAACGCTGTCTACGGCGAGTACTTACAGGAGCCCTACCCCGCACGGGCGACGGTGCAGGTCGCCGGCCTCCCGAAAGGGGCGAGGGTCGAGATCGAGATGGTCGCAAAGGTGCGGTGATCCGGCCGGAACGGCACCGGTGCCGGGACCTGCCGTGCCGGCACCATCTTCGGCAGGGGATACCGCGACGACTGGGCACGACGATCCCACAGCGAACAATAGATTAAAGCAACCCGCGAGCGTAAGAGGACATACAGCAGGAGCGTTGCGCACATGAAAACCCGTACCGAAGTCCTCGAGATCCTTCGCTCCCTGAAGGCCGAACTCAGAGAGCGCTATCACGTCGAGAGCATCGCCCTCTTCGGGTCGTATGCCCGTGAAGAACAGGGGGAGGGCAGCGATATCGACGTACTCGTCGAGTTCGGTTCCGGTGCGGATCTCTTCCATTTTGTCGGGCTGTCACAGTACCTCGAAGAAAAACTCGGGTCCAGCGTGGACGTCGTCCCGGCGGCGGCACTCCGCCCGGAGATCCGGAGATCGGTTACCCGGGACCTCCTTGTCGCATGAGATCGCATACTCTCTATCTCT
>PGYH01000098.1 GCA_002839575.1 Methanomicrobiales archaeon HGW-Methanomicrobiales-6 | reverse complement strand
CCCCCTCGTTACGGCGGGAACGGGGACGTTCTCCACCTGGATAGACCCTGACTGCAGGTCGAGTAATACCTGTTTCATGCATGTTCCCCCCATACTCCCGACTGGGTGAGGCAGTCGAGCATCTCCGATGTCATGAAGAGATCGGGAAAGTTGTTCGACGGTTCCACGGTCGACGTCCGGATCCCGAGCAGCCGGCAGAGCGCCTCAAAAGACTGCGTCTCCGCGGTCTTGCTGTAACGCCTGCGGGCGATCTCGCGGTACATGCCGTAACCGAACCGGAACGCCCGGTGCCGTAGCGGATACCTCCCGAGCGACGCCGCCGTTGCTGCCGTGGCGACGGACGGGACGAGATCTATCCAGGGCCCCGGCTCCCACCGGGGAGCGAGCCCCTGTACGTTCTTATCGAGCCAATCGAGGCAGAGATCAGCGTGCTTCCGGTACCGGTCGTCCGTCCGGGAGGCGTAGACAAAGGAGGCCTGGGCGAACGCATACGCCCCGGAAAGGTAGTAGGCGAAGGACAGCCCGCTCCTCGACCAGTCGTCACCCCCTGGTAGTGCACGCAGGGGAGTTTGAAGACGTACGGGTAGGTCCCCTTATCGACGGCGTAGGGGTAGAAGCTGCATTTACATTGGTGGTGGACGATGTTCTCCGCCGCCCGCAGGGCGGCCGCACGGGCGTCCTCGTCGCCGTAGCGTTCCGCATACCGGGCAAGGAACGCCCCGCAGGAGGCGTCGACATTCAGGTGGTCGGCGGTATACCCCGAAGACTTCAGAAAATATCCCGGCCGCCTCTCGGCCGCGAGAACGAAGTCCCGGGCCTTCCGGAGCACTTCCTCGTGCGGGTGCCGGTCCGCCGCCTCCAGGAGTGCGTCGCCGATAAATGCGGTGATCAGGGCCGAAGGTTCGTTGTAGTTGACGTGAACCTCGTTGTAGGACCCGTCCGGGTTCTGGCACCCGGCGACATAGTTCAGGATCGGGCCCACGAGCGGGTCGCCGCCCGACCGGAGCAGTGCCTTAGCGACCTCGGCGTGCACGCGGTTCCGGACGATGCCGAAGACCGGGTCGCGGATATACGCGGTCTCGCCGTCAACGATGGCAAGCTCGCGCACCTCCCGGGTAACCCGGAAAAGAAGCGATGTCAGGCGCCTGTCCATGTTATCCTCTCGATGCATTGCTTCAGTTTGAGGGCGACCGATCGCCGGTCGTAGTGCTCGGCGACGTATTCCCGGCCCCGCCGCCCCATCTCCTCCATCTTCTCCGGGTCGTCCAGGAGCGCAGAAAGCGTCGCGGCGATCGCTTCCGGCGTGTTATCGGCGATGACCCCCCCACCCGACTCTTTTGCGAGATGGGCGATCTCGCCGCTCCCGCAGCCGATGAAGGGTATGCCGCATGCCATGTACTCGTAAGCCTTGGTGGGGGCGGCGTACTCGAGGTTTTCGAGCCTCTTTAAGGGCGCCACCCCCACGAGCGATTCAGAGAGCAGCTGCGGGATCTCCTCACGCGGAAGGGTGCCCATAAAGACGATCGAGTCAGTCAGGCTCTCCGTTTTCACCAGCCTCTCAAGGTTTTCCTTCGTGTCACCGTCACCGACGATGAGGAACTTCAGGTTATAGGTGCCGTTCATCGATTTGACGGCGAGGGCCACCTTATCGAGATCCTGAGCGTGCCCAACGTTCCCGGCGTAGATGATCCGCCGCTTCTTTCCGCCGTTCGTGGGGCGGAAGAAGTCGGTGTTGACGCCGTTCGGCATCAACTCCATCGGAACCGTGACCCGGTATCGCGACGAGATCCTCCGCCCGAGTTCCTCCGTCGTGACCCCGACGGCATCTGCATGCGAAAGGCACATCTGTTCGAACCTCCGGCTCATCTTCTCATAGAGGCTCCCCTCCCTGAGAAAACCCAGGCTGATCGACGCATCTATCCAGAGATCTCGGATATCGAGGATCCACTTCGCCTTATAGATCCGTTTCAGGACGTACCCCGGGATCCCGGTGAAGAGGGGCGGTGCCGACGTGACGATCGCATCGAACCGGTTCCGGGTGAGAATGAGCCAGAAGGCGGCGTGGATCGGGAAGAGGAGGTAGTAGGCCATCCTGCTTGCAAACCCGGGATTCCCTGAGTCCGGCTGCCAGGTCCAGAGCCGTACAACCCTGATTCCGTTGACCTCCTGCACATCCAACCGATTCCAGGTGCGGGAGAACGAACCGGTGGGGAACGTGGGATGCGGCGCGAGCACGGTCACGCCGATACCCAGTTTTACGAGATGTGCGGCGGTATCGTAAATGCGTGATGCATTCCCTGATTTTTCTGGTGGAAAATGTTGTGATACGATGCATACCTGTTTCATGAAACTCCTCGTGGTGTCTGGGTACGGTTACCGGAGCCCGGCTGATTGTCAAACCATGTGCGGGGACTAAAGGAGCCCCTCCCGCCCGTTCGGAGAGAGCAGAGAAACAGACGGTGGCGATGGAGATGCGATCGACCGCGCAGAGCCTGCGGGATACAGGCTTGCCGGGGCCGCGATCTCGTCCAGCGGTACCAGTTGCACCGATGAACCGTCACCCAGTATGCGGACCGCAAAACCCTGGTCGGTCCACTTCTCGTGGTCAAGAATATTGCGGGCGTCGATGACGAACTTCGTCCTCATTCGAAGCGTTGCGGGTTCTATCATCCGGAAGCAGTCGTGATCGGTGAGGAAAACGATACAGTCGCTCCCGGCAGCTGCGTTCACTGCATCCATGAGGGGGTGCGGGAACTCCACCACGTGTGGGTCGTGGCATCTGATGGAATACCCTTCGTTCTCGGCGAGCTGAATGAATTTAAATGCCGGGCTCTCCCGGGTGTCGCTGATATTACCCTTGTAGGCGACGCCGAAGATGCTGATCGTCGGGTTTCTGATGCCGGAAAGCAGGCTACGGGTGACATGTAGCACGTAGTTTGGCATGGAATCGTTGATCTCCCGTGCCGTGGAGACCATTCTGCACCGCGTTGAGTTCTCGGTCAGGAACCAGGGGTCGATGGCGATGCAGTGGCCCCCGACGCCCGGGCCGGGGTTGAGAACCGTGACCCGGGGGTGCTTGTTCGCGAGGGTGATGGCCTCCCAGACATTGATCCCGCACTCCTCCGCGAGCTGGGCAAACTCGTTCGCGAGCGCAATGTTCACGTCGCGGCAGGTGTTTTCCATCAGTTTGACGAACTCCGCCGTCCGCGTATCGGTCTGGTATATCTGCCCGCGGACGAAGGTCCGGTAGATCGAGGTCGCCTGATCGGTGGAGTCCCGGTCGTACCCCCCGATGATGCGGCAGTTGCCCGCCATCTCCTGAAGGGTCTGCCCGGGGATTGCCCGCTCGGGGCAGTGAGCGTACAGGAAGTCCCCGACAGCGACACCGCTCTTCTCGAGTCTCGGGATGATGACCCGTTCGCTTGTTCCGGGCGGGACGGTCGATTCGAGGATGACCAGGTTCCCTCTGGCAAGGTGGGGGGCGATCATGTCGGCTGCCTTCTTGACGTACGAAAGGTTGGATACCTTCGTTGCCGGATCCAGGGGTGTCGGCACGGCAATCAGAAAGACATCCGCGGCCTCCGGTTCGGTCCTGGCACAGAACCGCCCTCTTGCCTCACGGTACAGGTCTTCGAGCCCAGGCTCCTTGAACGGCAGGTTCCCGTGATTCAGGTAATCCACCAGGCTTTGCTTCACGTCGACGCCTACAACATTCGCTCCGTGAGCCGCAAACAGCAGTGCGGTCGGCAATCCGATGTATCCTAATCCCATCACGCAAATCTTCATGTGTATCTTCCTTGAGCAGTCATTGAGACCGTGCGGCTGCACAGACCATGACAATCATCTTTCCAGCGATTCCATCGCCGTAGGGATTCTCCCAGCCGGTCTTCCAGGCTGCTATCGAGCGGACTCCTTCAAGGATCTTTCCCGAATCGGCTCCTACCAGAATGTTTGATCCGACGTTCAGCGTCTCGGGCCGCTCCGTGTCGTAGCGCATCGTAGCGCAGGGAACACCGAGAACGCAGGTCTCCTCCTGGACGCCGCCGGAATCGGTTAGCACAAGTCTTGCCTGCGACTCCAGCTGCAGAAACTCCAGGAACCCGAAGGGTTTGGTGAGGTTCAACCCGTCGACACCGATGCCGAGTTCCTTGATCCGCTTCTCAGTTCTTGGGTGGACCGGGAAGACGACCGGCAGGGAGAACTCCTTCTGCACCCCCTCAAGGCCTCTCAAGATCTCCTTGAGCCGTGTCCGGTTGTCTACGTTCTCCTGCCGGTGTGCAGTGACGAGGAAGTATTCGCGGGGCTCGAGGTCGAGGTCATTTAAGACGTTGCCTTTTTTCTTCGCTATGTCGAGGTTCTGGTATATCGCATCGACGACAGTGTTGCCGGTCACGCAGATCTTTTGATTGGAGATCCCTTCCGCGAGAAGATTCTCCCGTGCAGTCTCTGTCGGGGCGAAGAGGTAATCCGAGATATGATCGGTCAACACCCGGTTGATCTCTTCCGGCATCCAGCGGTTGAAGCTCCGCAGGCCCGCTTCGATGTGCCCCACCCGCACGTGGAGTTTCGATGCCGCGAGAGCCCCGGCCATGACGGTATTCGTGTCCCCTTGCACCAGAACGATGTCGGGCGACTCTTTCAGGAGGACGTCTTCGACTCCGGTCATAACCTTCGCCGTCTGGCTGGCATGGGTCCCGGAACCCACGTCGAGGCTGTAGTTCGGATCCGGGAGTTCAAGCTCCTCGAAGAAGAGCCGGTCCATCTCATAGGAGTAGTGCTGCCCCGTATGAAGGATAAAGTAGTCAATCCCTCTGCGTTCGCACTCCCTGATGACGGGAGACATCTTGATGATCTCCGGTCGTGTGCCGAGTATCACTCCGATCATTCTACACCTTCCTCTGCATCGTACTGTTCATTCCTGCTCACTCCCGTATCCTTGCAATGAGAGCAAGCATCAGGCCCAGCATGAGTGCGACGGTCCCCGGGATCAGGAGGAACGATGCAAGCATGCCCTGTTCGATCGGGACGAGGCCCGTTTCACTGAATCCCTGGAGGAACTGGAACAGAAAGAAGACTCCGCCGAGCATCGCAACGAGCCCCGGCAGGCCGATATGCAGGAGGGGTTTTCTCTCCACAGCGAGCCAGAATATCGATCCGAGTACCTCTAATCCGTGAGACAGAGGGTTCTTGGTGGATGTGTCGAAATCACCGTACTTGCAGTTGATCGGTGTTTCTCCGATACGCAGGTGCTTTTCCTGGGCTATCCGGAGCATCTCCGATTCGGTTGAAAAGTCGTCCTTCCGCAGCGTACCGAGCATCGACTCCATGGTTTTTCTGTTCAGTGCCCGAAAGCCGCATTGTGAGTCGGTTATCGAACTGCCGGGGCTGGAGGCGATATCGAGCACTGCCCGGCCGAACCGCCGGTAGAAGGGCATCTGGTTGAAAGCCCGAAACCCGATGACGAGGTCGGCGGTGTCGGTGAGGATCGGCTCTACCAAAAGCGGTATCTCCCCGGGGTTGTGCTGGCCGTCTCCATCCATGAGGACCAGACAGTCAAAGTTGCGATCGACTGCATACTTAAGGGCGCTCTTGATCCCCTGTCCCTTCCCCTTCTGGGTCCCGTGCGAGATGACGGCCGCTCCGGCATCCCGGGCAACCTTCGCTGTGTTGTCCGTGCATCCGTCGTCGATCACCAGAACTTCGTCGACATGCTGCCGGGCTCGTAAGACGACGGAACCGATTGCAACCTCCTCGTCGAAACAGGGGATCGCCACGAGTGTCCTCATCACGCTCGACCGCCGGGAAGGAATGGCGGCAGTCTCGGCGGTCTCGCTCACCACCCGCCGGTTCCCCGGAGCTGTTGGTGTCCGTAGAGGATTGACCTGCTCCTGGACCTCATAGCGGAGGGCAGGGATACCTATCGGGCTCTCCTGTCCGATGCTCCGGGGTACATGTCGTTCGATCCATCTGTCTCTCTCTGCACCTATGTACTGTGGCAACGGCACAGTTGTTTCTTCGGCGAACCACCCTTCGACGTGAGCGGGTGGCCTCGCCCGAACCGGATCCTTGTCGTACATCCGCTTTCCCCTCTTGACGTACTGAAACGGGACTGTGCTGGCATATATTAATAGGTTATTATTAAACAAATAACATTGATTATTTTAAAAATAGATCATTTTTGTTTAACATGCGTGTGCTTAAATCTTGATCGTGGTATTTAAATGTCCCGAATCGAGAAGGAAAGGTTGTTCTCTCGCGATATAAGAGGGTGAAGCACAACCACGTTACGATTCTGGCGATATCGAGCTACATCCGGGATCGTTATCCAGAAGCATTAAGTCTGGCGGCTCCGGATGGTGGGGGTGACGTCCGATTTCCCCTGCCGCACCGCTTTTGGAAGATCTATTGTCTGCGGTCTGATCCTTTCGAAAACAGCGATAAGAAGATGGGTCTGTCTCCCGCTCCTCACTGCGCCCTGTTGCCACATTAAGAAGTTTTATATCCGGTGTGTGTCCAGCTGCCGGTCCTCCGGTACCAGGCATGCGGCCACTTCCGCCATGACGGCGTGATAGCGGTGGCGGTCGACAAGGTGCTGGCGACTTTTCTCATCGATCGGGAGTGGTGTGAGGGAGATCCCGTAGTCGATATCCCAGAGGATCAGCCCGTCAGGAGGAGCCGCAGGAATTCTCTGCCCTGCTGGTTCGGTAAGGAGGCGTGCGATATCCCCGGCGACGGCCTCGCCTCGCCCCACCCGATCGAGCGCCGTCGCCATGCACCTGATCATATTCCAGAGGAAACTTTCCCCTGTCACCTCGAAGACGGTAAATGGTCCGTCCTTAAAGACCCGTGCTGTAAGGATCCTCCTCTCCGGGTTCCGGTCGCCGACGCGGGCGAACAAGGAGAAGTCGTGCCGTCCGAGGAATTCCTGTGCCGCTTCATGCATGGCGGCGACGTTTTCTGGGGCGAAGAAATAGTAACGGTAGGTCCTCGATGCGGCGCTATACCGGGGGTGGAACCCGGCCGGCACCCCGGCCCACGCCGTACACCAGATGTCGGCCGGGAGCACCTTGTTCAGCGCTTGAACCGCCCGGTCCGGCTCATCGGTCGAGAACGAGCAGACCTGGCCCCGGGCATGCACCCCGCGATCGGTGCGGCCGGCGGTGACGAATCCTGCCTCCCGCCAGTCGTCGAAGAGCCCGAGAAGCCTGCAGGCCTCGATGAACTCGCCCTCCACTGTGCGGAGCCCCGGTTGCATCTGCGAGCCGAAGAAACGGTCCCCGAAATACGAAAAACGAAACGCCAGTTTCATTGCTGTACCGTTCGCCGGATCCTGCGAAGAGCGCCCTTGATGGACTGGCGGGTGTAGGTGTGGAGCGGGGTCATCCTCCCCCCTGCCATCGTCCGCCCCTCCCTGATTGCAGAGAGAATAGAGGCTGCATCCGGTTCTGACGTGACATAGGTTACCCCGAACCCGACGTAGCGTGCGTTATGGGCGTCACTCCCGGCAACGCCGGGTTTCCCGAATCTTCGTGCGATGACCGCAGCCTTCCGGTTCGCCGACCCGGTGATGTAGCGGCTGTTGAAGACCTCCACCGCATCCACCGCACCGATACCGGCCGCGAGCCTCCTCCCGACGCCGTGGCGCCAGCGGTGGTAGGGGTGGGGGAGGATGAGGAGGGCGCCCCGGGCACGGGCCAGGGCGACGGTCTCGAAGAAATCGCGTCCTGCCGGCAGGGGATCGGTGACCCCGAGAGCGAGCAGGTGGCCCTGTCTCGTCGATATCTCGGTGCCCGGGATCACGATCACGGAGGTGTCGCATTCAAGGGCGTAGCGGGCGCCCTCCACTGTATCGTGGTCGGTGATCGCGACGGCGTCGAGGCCGACCGCCTCCGCTCGCCGGAGAATTTCCTCCACACTGCTCTCTCCATCCCTGGAGAACCTTGTATGGACATGCAGGTCGCACCGTAGCATGAGATCAGATTATTTGTCATCCTCTGAATAATAAGTGAAGTGTTATGCACATTCTCCTCCCGACCGGATCGGCAACAGCTGGAATCGTGAAGGCGGCAGCTGAGCGCTTTGGCGGCCGCTATGAGATAGATGTGGCGATCACCGGCGAGATCGCGTCGTTTCTTACCCCCGGCGAACTCCGGAGGCTGCTTGCCGGTGGCGGCTACGACATGGCGATCGTCTCCGGGATGTGCACCGCATCCTTTGCCGCCGTCGAGCGCGAGGTCGGCGTCCCGGTCTACCGCGGCCCGCGGCATGCGGCCGACCTTCCGCTGGTCCTTTCGGTGCTGGATCGCGTCCGGCTCTCAAAGACCGTCCCCGCCGACGAGTTCCTCGCAGAGACACGCCGCGAGGAGGCCTGCCGGCAGGTGGCGCTCCGCGAGGAGGAGGCGGAGGCGGATTTCATCATCCACAGCACAAAGATCGGCGGGGGTTCAAGGATGAAGGTGCTCGCGGAGATCATGGATGCGCATAAGCGCGACGATCTCCTCGCCGACGTCCGACGGTTCTTTGCCGACGGGGCCGATATCGTCGACCTGGGGTTTGGGTTCGACGCGACCCCGGACGATGTCGAACGGTGTTTTGCGGCCCTCGCCAGGGTCGAAGGCCCTCTCGCCGTCGACACCCAGGACCCCTCCCTTATCGCGGCGGCGCTCCCCCGCGCCGACCTGGTGCTCTCCCTGCACGAGGATAACATCCCCACCGTCGGGAAAGCGGTCGCACAGGCCGGGGCCGCGGCGGTCGTGGTGCCGCGTGAGCGGACGCTTCCTGAAAACCTTGCTGCCGCCGAAGCGGCCGGAATCCGCTGCCTGATAGCCGACCCGCTGCTCCAGCCGGTGGGTTCCGGCCTCGTCAATTCGCTTGCCGGGTTTTCTGAGGCTCCGCGCCCACTCTTCTTCGGGGCCGGCAACGTCGTGGAGTTGTTGGATGCGGACTCCCCGGGGGCGAACGCGCTGCTCGCGGGGATGGCGCACGAGGTCGGGGCCGCCGTCATCTTCACGAGCGAGCACAGCGACAAGACACGGGGTTCGGTCGCGGAGATGCGGCGGGCAACCGAGATGATGACCCTCGTGACCGATCGCCCGTAT
>PGYH01000097.1:10771-17797 GCA_002839575.1 Methanomicrobiales archaeon HGW-Methanomicrobiales-6 | reverse complement strand
GACCAAGACCGCGATCGGATCCGTATTACTGTTTTTCATCAGGTATGCTTGAATCCACATTCATGCCCGATTCAACAAAGCTCTTACTTGAGAACTTTCAGGGGGCTCATATAACAGGCAGGATTGGATTCACAAAACAGGTGTCGTCAGAGCCCACGATATGCACTACGACGGTGACGTACATAGAGAATTACAACCTCCCGCTCCTCATGATGCACGGCATATATAATCCGGTAATCTCCTACCCGGATCCGGTAGAGATGCTCTGCTCCGCTTAATTTACGTACACCAGACGGTGAAGGGTTTCAGATAGAGCCTGTATGCGCTGAAAAATGCGCAAAACAACATCGCGTGGCAATGGCGCAATATCCGCATCAACACTCGCCTTAACGCGGATCGTGTATCCCGCCATTACTACTGCTCGTACTGCTTCCGGAACTCATTGAACTCTACAGTCGGTTCTTCACGCCGCTCCGCAACCACGGCAAGGTCATGGAGATCTTCCTGCATCTGCTCGTACTCGCTGAGAGGGAGAATAATTGCGACCCGGTTCCCGTGCTCATCGACGACGTACTGTTCTCCTGTAGCACTCATCGTTCTCCTCACTTGTAGATGGAGCGCAAGAACCATTAATCTTCTTTTTACAAAGACCAGGCGAAGGGTATCGGCAGCCGCATTATCAAAGCGTCGCTCCTATGACATGATGTTCGAGTCCATGCGCCCCGGCAGGACGGGCGCGTCCCGATCGGTCATCCTTCACAAAAAGAAGAGTTTAGACTCTGTAGAAAAGCCTTGTCGGGAGATCGCACCACCTCTCCATGTCAACTGAGCAGTACCGGGGTTGGTTGAAGCAGTTCTCTTCGGTCGCACATAGATCTCGACTCACATCACTGATATCTACAGAGGCAGAGTTTGTTATTAGACGTAGCATCCCCCACTCACACCAGCTCGATATGCCCGGCAATCCGGAGTTTTCCGCCCTCGAGATAGTGGAGCACCGCCGTATCACCGGGGAGGTAGACGAGGTCCTTTTCCAGCGCAAGCGTGAGCGTCGGCTGCCGCCAGTCTCCGTCATCCCGCACCGCCTCCACCCGCGCCGGGATGAACTGCATCCAGTGGCCGAGGTGGAGCACCGTCCCCGCCGTGAGCGGCGCCGGCCAGTACCTGACCAGGGTCGCCCGTGCCTCAAGGGTTGACCGGGCCTGAAGCGCGGGGTCGTCCGAGAGGACAAAGCCCCGATCGAGGTCGTCGGACTCGATGTTCTTGAGCGCGAGCCCCACGCGGTCGCCCTCTGCGGCCCAGTCGAAGTCGTCGTCGTGCTTCTGGATGGACCGCACCGTGATCGTCTTTTCCCCGGGATAGACCTTCAGGGAATCGTGCTTCCTGATGCCGCCCCGCACCACACCTCCGAGGATGACCGTCCCGATGCCGCGGACGTTGAAGTGGTGATCGATGGGGATGGTCCCCACGGCACCGGTGGCGGGCGGCGTGGATGCACGGGCGGACGCCTCGCGAAGCAGGCGGTCGCGAAGCGCGATCGGGTCGGCGTCAACGAATTCATAGTGCTCGAGCACCGTCCCACGCAGGAGCGGCGCAACCTCACCGGGGGTTACGTAATTTTCGAGGACGATGTAACCCTGCTCCACCCCGACCTCGTTGAGCATCAGCACCCACTCCCCGAACGTCGGGGTGATCTCGCTCACCACGATGAGAACCGCATCCGCCATCGATGCGGCGTAAAAGAGCGGAGCCAGCCGCTCGGGATACCGCGTCGGCTCGATGATGGTGACGGTATCGTCGCCCTTCTTCAGGTTGTAAAAGGTTATATCAGATTCCGTGCCCTTCTTCCCGAGGTCCTTCGCATAACCAGAGGGTCCCAGCACGGCAACGTTCAGATTGCCCATATGCCAGATCTCTTGGTTATCCAGGGGTATGAGGTTTGCTCCACGCCACCCGGGCGTCGACGGTGCCCTGCAGGGGCATGCTGGATCTCCAGAAAAGACCGCGCACGTCCGCGATTAATCCAAATAGATTTTAACAAAGTAAACTTAATTTTATGACACACCTATGCGGAGAACGGCACCGATCACCATTCTGACACTCACCTGTTTACTTCTCATCAGCATGGCCTGTGCGGTCGCTCTCGGACCGACCGGTATCTCTCTCGAATCTCTCTTCTCGTCGGAGAATACGTGGAAGATCGTCTGGGACATCAGGCTGCCGAGGGTGATCGCCGCAGCGCTGGTCGGGTGCGCGCTTGCCGTAGCGGGTACGGCCATGCAGGGACTGTTCAGGAACCCCATGGCCGACCCATACATCATCGGTACCTCATCAGGCGGAGCGCTCGGGGCCACGATCGCGATCGTCCTCTTTGCCGGCACAGGGCGGCCCGTGCTCGCGTTCATCGGGGCGATGGCCGCAACGTTCATCGTCTATTTCATCGCCCGCAGCGGGAGTAAGATCCCGGTCGAAACGCTCCTGCTCTCCGGTGTCGCCCTCTCAACGCTTCTTTCAGCACTCCTCTCCTTTCTCATGTATACCGCAGGACGAAGCCTGCACCAGATCATGTTCTGGCTGATGGGAGGTTTCTGGAACGTATCATGGAACGACGTCTTCGTTGCCCTCCCCATTCTGCTCGGGTGCGTGGGCATCTACCTCTTCGCACGCGACGTCAACATCCTCTCCCTGAGCGAAGAGGATGCAACCCATCTCGGGGTGAACGTCGAGCGGTAGAAGCAGATCCTCCTCGCCCTGAGCGCGTTCGTGGCGGGAATAGCCGTTGCGGTAGCCGGATCGATCGGGTTCGTCGGTCTGATCACCCCGCACGTGATGCGCCTGATCGTCGGACCCGACCACCGCTTTCTCTTCCCTGCAGCTGCTCTCGCAGGCGCGATCCTCCTCATCTGGTCGGATACGCTCACAAGAACCTTCACGAACGATATGCCGGTCGGGATTATCACTGCCTGTTTCGGCGCACCGTTCTTCATATACCTGCTCCGGAGCCGGATGAAAACATGAAACCAATTGAAATCATTGATATCGACGTCTCCTACGGCGCTAAAAAGATCCTCGAAGCGATCACGTTCCATGCCGACACGGGCGAGATCCTCGGGATCATCGGGCCGAACGGGTCAGGGAAGACGACCTTGCTCAAAGCGATGAGCCGGGTTGTCGCCAGGGACAGCGGAGAGATCCGGCTCGATAACCGCGATCTGGATACGCTCGGGTACCGGGAACTTGCACGTCAGGTTGCGGTCGTCCCGCAGGACATCTCGATAGGCTTTGATTATGCAGTGCGCGACGTCGTTATGATGGGGAGGCATCCCTACATCGGGAGGCTTGCCTCTGAGACGCTCCGGGACGTGGAGATCTGCGACCGCGCCATGCATCTCGCAAACGTCGCCCACCTCGCCGGGATGTCGATACACAGCATCAGCGGCGGAGAACGCCAGAGGGTGCTCATAGCACGGGCGCTCGCGCAGGAACCGAAGATCCTGCTGCTGGATGAAGCAACCTCAAACCTCGACGTCAGCCACCAGGTCGATATCCTCAACATCATCAAGGAGCTCGCGGGGAAAATCACGGTGGTGAGCGTATTTCATGACCTGAACCTGGCTGCATACTACTGTGACCGGCTCCTGCTCCTCAAAGACCGGAGAGTCTACGCCACAGGGACGCCCGAGGAAGTTCTGACCTACGAGAATATCCGTGAGATCTTTCAGATGGAGGCTCTCGTCAGGCCGCACCCGCTGACAGGGAAGCCGTATATCCTGCCCGTATATGCACACCAATCGAGGGTGGGGACAAACCGGCGGGTACACGTCGTCTGTGGCGGGGGGACGGGATCCGATATCCTCCACCTGCTCTATGCTGCAAGCTTTACGGTCACCTGTGGCGTCTTAAATGTCCTGGATACGGATTACGGTACAGCCATGCGCCTCGGCCTCTCCTGTATTGCAGAGCCCCCGTTTCACGGCATCACTCCCGGATCACTCTCAGACCTCCGGAAATGCCTGGATAGCGCAGACGCTATCATCGTTACGGCAATGCCGATCGGCAGGGGGAACCTCGACAACCTCCAGGTGCTGCTCGACTACCCGAAAAAGCCCATACTCCTCTACTCAGGGAACAGCAACTCCCGGATGGAGGACTATACCGGGGGCGAAGCCGATGCAGTGCTGACCGAACTGGAGTCGCGCGGGGCGCTCCGGATCGAGGGAGGAGAGGAGCTCCTTGCCGGTCTCCCGCAGGGATATTCCGATCAAAGATAACCCCGGTAATCTCGTCCAGAGCGGCAATCCCGGCAATATGCGTGGGATCTATCCGGGGAGACGATGCAGGAAGGCGCCGCGCGGCAACCGGCGCGGTGCCGTAACGTGATGTTAATTTGTAAACTGTTATTACCGTAACGCAAGTGTACCTATGATAATGCGAACCACGTGCCTGATACTCTCTGTTTCAGCGATCATCATATCCGCTCTGCTTGCCGGTACAGCAGGCGCGTCACCCGTAACGGCGGGTGAGAACGAACGATGCGTGACAGTGACCGACGATCTCGGAGGGACCGTCGTCATCCAGGGAACACCGCAGAGAATTGTCTCGCTCGCGCCCTCCAACACCGAGATCCTGTATGCCCTCGGCCTTGAGGACCGAATCGTCGGTGTCACCGACTGTTGCGACTATCCGCTGGCGGCTGCCGATAAACCAAAGGTCGGCGGGTTCATCACCGGCAACGTCGAAAGGGTGCTCGCGGCGGAACCGGACCTGGTTTTCGCCTCGCGCAACACCGAGGACGTTGCCAGCCGCCTGCGAACGCTCGGGATGACCGTTGTTATCCTCAACCCGCAGACGGTCGATGGTGTCCTGCGGGACATCGAACTTGCCGGAAAAGTGACCGGGCAGGAAGCGCAGGCATCGGCGTGCGTTGAGGAACTCCAGCAGCGCATCCAGGCGGTGATCGGAATGGTCGAGAACCAGACCGAGCGGCCGTCCGTCGCCCATATTGTCTGGTACGATCCGCTCTGGGTCAGTGGCCGGGGCACGTTCCAGGACGAGGTGATCACGATGGCCGGCGGAACCAACGCGTTCGGCTCTGTCGAGGAATGGAGCATCGTCAGCCTTGAAGAGTTCATCACCTCGGATCCCGATTACATTCTGGTCAGTTCAGGCAGTGGCATGAACAGGGACGGGTACGATGCCGTTTATAACTACGTCATAAGCGAACCCCGGCTGCAGGGGCTCAGCGCGGTCAGGAACAATCATGTCTACGTCGTCGACGCCGATGTCGTCAGCCGTGGAAGCCCGCGGATCGTGGACGCCCTGGAAGAGGTGGCAGGGGACCTTCACCCGGACCTCTTCGGAACAGGCACCCCGAAGGCGGCAGAGACAGTCCAATCGCCGGGTATCGGCGTGCTATCGCTCATCTGTGCGTTATCCGCTGCCATCCTGCTCTGGAAGAGGGGCTAGAGCTAAGGGGAAGATCGCGTGAAGGATATCGGATGGTCCACCTGCTGCCTGATGGACCGGCCACTTGGGGAGGCGCTCGACCTCATCGCCGACCGTACGGGCCTTGCGGAGATCCTCTCCGACGGCCCCCACACCCTCTCCAGGTTCGAAGAGGCCTGTTTCTCATTTGAACTGCGCTACACGGTCCATGCGCCGGTCGCCGATATCAACATCGCATCCGATAACGAGCACCTGCGAAGAGCGGCCGTCAGGGTCATCAGAGACCTCGCAGAAGTCTGCGACCGGATCGACGCCGAGCGACTGGTCATTCACCCGGGGCACACCTGGGGAGAAGAGATGTGGAGCGCCGCACAACGAGCCCTTGACCGATCGCTTGGCGACCTCGCCGCAATCCAGAAGGACATGAACGTCAGGTTCGCCGTCGAGAACATGGGGGCGTGGGATATCTGTTTCTTCCGGGAGCCAGGGTTCCTCGACCGCCTTGCGGACCACGGCCTCGGGTTCACCCTCGACGTGGGGCATGCCCACGCAAACGGCAACCTGGAACAATTCCTGGAACAGGGAGGAGCAATTCACGTCCACCTGCACGATAACTGCGGCAATCGGGACGACCACCTGGCATGCGGCGACGGGAATATCGATTTTCACCGCGTGTTTGCGGCTCTCCCACCGGGCGTCACGATAGTCGTCGAACCGAACTCGTTTCAGGACTACGAACGAAGTCTCGAACACCTGAGAGGCCTTTTCTCCTGAACGCTCAGGGGGTTCGGCCGATCAGCCGCTTCACCGCCGTGAGGAACTCGCGGAACTGCTTCGAGACCTCCGGGCCGGATGAGCCCGGATAGGCGTTTGCACCCCGGACAACGGTGCTCCACCCGTCCATCTCCAGCCGCAGGTGCCAGTAGGTGACGTCGCAGCAGGAATGGGCGGAGACGTGCTCCGGCTCCCACTCCCGGACACCAAGCCGGTTGACGCTCTTTCGGAACCGCGCCCACTCCTCCGCTCCGGGCGACGCCTCCATCACCACCCCGGAGTAGCCGCCGGCACTCGCCCATTCGTAGAGGAGCCGACCGTCTACGAGCCTGACGTAGAGGGACGGCCCGACACTTCCGCCCAGGTAGAACTCGAACACCTTCGGAGGGGTGCCGTTGCGCATATCAGGTTATACGAGCAGCACGGCAAAATACCCTGCGACGAGAAGGCCCATGCAGCAGATCCCGGCGACATCGGTCCTGGACGGAGAGAGGTCGCGCATCGGCGTCCGCCTGCCGGAACGGTACCCCCGAAGATCGATCGTCAGCCCGAGAACCGTGGCCTTTCCGAGGGAGTTTGAGACCAGCGGGATGATGATGGGAAAGAGACCTCGTATCTTCCCGGCAAGGCCTTTTCCGGGGTTGTAGGCACGGGCAAGCTGCGCCTCGTGGATCCGCTTCCCTTCAAGCTGCAGGCTCGGGATGAACCGGAGCGCGATCAGGAACATGAGCGTGTAGTCTACAGGCATCCTGAGGCGGTCCATGACATGGACGAGGTCGCGCGGCTGGGTGGATATGACCAGGAGCT
>PGYH01000097.1:0-10699 GCA_002839575.1 Methanomicrobiales archaeon HGW-Methanomicrobiales-6 | reverse complement strand
TCCCGGGCGAGCCCGCTCGCTATCGCCACGGCTACGACCGCCCCCGCAAGGGCCGCAAGCATCACGGTATCGCTCGTCAGCACCGCAAGGGCCACGACGACAACGGCAAAGATCAGTTTGGTGAGCGGGTGGAGGCGGTGAAAAGCGCTCTCCCGGGTGACGTATTGCATAATCTCGGACATGGTTCCTCCTTACAGGTTTTTCCGTCACGGACGATCCTTCCCTGCTCCATCCTGACGATGCGATCCGCATACTCCTCTCCGAGAAGCATATCATGCGTCACCATGATGATCGTGCGACCATCCTGCCGCAGGCGGGCGAGGATCTCCATGACCCTTCCCGACTCCCGGGCATCGAGCCCGGTCGTGGGCTCGTCGAGCACGATCACCTTCGGTTTCATGGCGATGACGCAGGCGATGGCCAGGCGTTGCCGCTCGCCTCGCGAGAGCGAGCGGGGGTAGGCTGCCTTCCGGTGAAGGAGGCCGACCTCGCGAAGGGCCGCGTCGACCGGTTCCCCGGGGTCGCCGGAATCGATGTTTTTGAGGCCGAACGCCACTTCGTCCTCCACGGTCTCCGCAAAGAGCATGGTGTCCGGATTCTGGAAGACAAGACCCACGTGACGCGCGAGTTGGGCTATCGGAACGCTTCCGGCGTCGAGCCCATCGACGATGACGGTACCTTCGGTGGGGCGAAGCAGCCCGTTAAAATGTTTGACAAGCGTCGTCTTCCCGGACCCGTTCTCCCCGACCACGGCCACGATCTCGCCGGGAGCGACATCGAGGTCGAGACCCCCGACGGCCATAACACCGTCGTAGCGGTGGACGAGCCCCCGGACTGATACCACAGGAGCCGCCTCGCTCTGCGTGATGCCCGCCGGTGCAAAGCGGCGAGCACTGCCGCCCTCCGGGCGCTGCAGGATGCCATCGTGCAGCATCTGCGCCGGGGACCCCTCCGAAACGATCGCTCCGTTCTCGACGACGACCATCCTATCTGCAATGGCAGCGAGCTCGCCGAGTTTCTGCTCAATGATGAGCACGCCCGTACCCTCGCAAGAAAGCCGGCGGAGGATCGCGGATACCGCACCGGTCGCCTCCGCATCCAGTTCGGCGGTTGGTTCGTCCAGAACGAGGACCTCTGTCCCAAGGGCAAGGGTTGCGGCGATGGCAACCCGCTGCTTCTGCCCTCCGGAGAGGGTGTGCGGGGCCCGATCCGCAAGATCGGCGATCCCGGTCGCCTCCATCACCTCACGGAGCCTCCGCTGCATCTCCTCCCGGGAGAGGCCGAGGTTCTCAAGCCCGGAAGCCACCTCCTCCTCGACGGTCGTGAAGATGAGCTGGGCATCGGCGTCGTCAAAGACCACACCGACGTGTCTCCCGATCTCGGCCATGCTCCGGTAGTCACGGACGTCCTTGCCGAGGATGGTGATCGCACCCTCAAGCATGCCGCCGTACTCGTGGTGGAGGATGCCGGATGCCGCAAGGCAGAGGGTCGTCTTCCCGGCCCCGGTAGGACCGGTGACGAAGACGATCTCCCCCTTCCCGACGGCAAGGTCGATCCCGTCGAGTGCCGGCGTCCCGGATCCCGGGTAAGTGTAGGAGACGCGCTCGATAGAGAGGACGCTCTCCCGGCCTCCCTCAGGACTCATCTGCCGGCCTCGCCTCCCGTGCCGGGGCCTTCTCTTGGGCTCCACGCATCAGCGCCCGCGACGCGGGCATCTCGAGCGCCTGAGCGACGGCGGCGTTGACCCCCGCCGTGATCAGGACGATCGGCACGGTGACCACGAGGAACGCCTCGAGGGTTCCGAACTTGTCAAGAACCGTCGGAGCCACGGCAAGGATGGAGATGAGGATGAACGAAAACCCGCTCGCGAAGGTGGCAACAAGGGTCGTCACCGCCGGGGCGAGCACGAACCGGTCTCTCAGCACCAGGTAGGTCCCAAGACAGACGACCGCCCCGATGGGTTCGCTGATGAGATTCGCGGGCGGAAAGATCGAGTGGCTGAGGAGGGCACAGACAACACCGGCCACGACACCGATCCCGAGTGCCTCACGGAACGTGGGCACGGAGGGACATGTACCTGATGATGGCCCCTATGGCAAGGAGTATGCCGACGATTGCAATATCTCTCGATTTCATGGTATCGGTTTCACAGTATGGGGTTCGACAAACAATTCGATGGAGTCGGTGAGAATCAGTGCGAACGCCAGCGGGGCTGGGGTCGAGGCCAGAAGAGGCTTCCCGGGAAGTTCCCGGAAGGGATAGGCGGGGCAGAAGCCACCTGCAGTTTACCGCACATTGTTGTACATAATAGTACATTAAGGCATATATATTTTCCGGGGCCCGGGGGGAACTCACTGCCGCGAGAGCAGGAGCATCGCAGCAAGCACCGCACCGGCCGCCACAGGGACAGCTGCAGGCGCCGCTGCCGTGGGTGTGGGTGAGGCCACGGTCGCCGGCACCGGTGCTGGAGTCGCCGGCATCGTGGGTGTCGTGGTGGGCACAGCAGCGGTCGGCGTCGCAGGGGTTCCCGGGGGTGTCCCAAAGGTGACGGGAATAGTCGTGTAGCCGTGACCGGAGAGGTCCGACCGGTCCACAGGCGCCTCCACGGCGTAGACGGTGTAGGTCCCGGGATCAAGTTCGGCCTCACCGGCCTCCCAGCGGTAGGTCCAGCTGCCGTCGGCACCGACCGTCGCCGTCGTGAAACTCTGCAGGTCTCCGGTCCGGACGGGTGTCTGCGGGTCTTCAAGCCGCCCGCCGTTGGCGGGGAGGTTCGGCCCGGTCACGAAGAGGTAGACGGTATCGCTCCCGGTGCTCGTCCCTGCAAGTGTCACCTCGCTCCCCGGGTATACCGTGACGGCGGAGGCGGCCGGAGCGGTGGCGAACGCGACAAGGAGGACAACTGCGAGGATCAAGGCGTTATCGGGCATATGGTTCACCTACCCCCGGTCAGCCAGGGAGATAATGAACCTGCCTGTCACAGGGGAACGGGCTGCCCCTCACCGGCATACGCCTCGACGAGCAACCGGGTGCTCTCCTTTGGCCTTCCGGCCTCGGGCACGAAGCGCGCCCCGTCAAGGGCCGCGCAGATCGTCCGGACAACCTCCGCATGAGAACGCCCGTAGCCCCCCTCGAGGACAAGGGCGAGAGCCTGGCTGCTCGCGTCCACAAGCATCCCGGTAAGAACCCCGAAATCACCCGGGCGAAGGAGCATTGAACCGAGCGGGTCGTCAAAGAGCGTATCCTGCCCCGCCGAGACCACCATTACGTCCGGCCTGAACTGCTGGATCGCCGGGATGAAGACCTCCCGAAAGACCAGAGCGTAGTCGGCGCCGGCCGAGCCGGCCGCAAGTGGGGCGTTGACGGTATACCCGGCGCCCGGGCCGGCGCCCTGCTCCTCCGGCCACCCGGTCCCGGGGAAGATCCCCGCCTGGTGGACCGAGCAGTAAAGCACCCTGTCCGAAGTGTAGAACGCAGCCTGTGTCCCGTTTCCGTGGTGCAGATCCCAGTCCACAATCGCCACCCGGCTGATCTCATTGAGCGCGCGGACTGTCGCGACGGCAACGTTGTTGAAGAGACAGAACCCCATGGCCCGGTCCGGTGTGGCATGGTGCCCTGGCGGGCGCACCAGGGCGAAACAGTGCTCGCCGTCGAGCGCCCGCTCCACCGCCTGCCATGCGGCCCCCGCCGCATACAGGGCCGTATCGAACGACTGCCGGGTGACATAGGTGTCAGGGTCGAGGTAGCAGGCCCGGCCGGGCGGGCACTCCCTGCAGAACGAACGGACGGCCTCGATGTGACGGTTGGTGTGCACCCGCGCCAGGTCTTTTACCGTCGCTTTTGCCGGAGCGATGCGGCGGGCCTCAGTGGGGACCCCGGCAAGGGCGGCATCGAGGCGTGCCTGCGACTCGGGGTGACCGGGCGCGTCGTGGCCGGCAAAGAGATCCCCTGTCACGACCGAGTAGGACATGGCAATCGACGATGGGTTGGCGGCGCGGGACATGAATCTTACCTGTCGGACGGGGACCCGGGGACACGGTGGCAGGGGCCGGATCATAAAGCGGTCGACGGGGCTGCTCCCTGTTCAACCGGCATACATGAGGTGGTCCGAGGTAGAGCAATGAACAGAATTCCGTTCGTGCGCAGGAGGTGCAACGCAACGAGGGGCAGGTCCGTCAGCAGAAAATATTTGAAGAGAGAAAAGGAATCATCAGATGGTAAGACGAAGCTCAGCCCACTTACAGGAAGAGAGAGGCCCTATCAAGGAGCAGAGCGATATTGCACATCGAACCGGGGGAGTAAGATGCCAAGAGTTTCGAAAATCGATGTTTTCCGAAAAAGAGAGCAACCCACCCTATCGATCCGCACCAGAACAAAAGTCGAAGATTTGCCCGTGCTGATCGGTGAGAGTTACTGCAAGATGACGGCTTATCTGAAGGAACTGAGCGAATATCTCTCAGATGTCCCATATGTTGCATATCATAACATGGATATGCAAAATCTTGATGTAGAGATAGGGTTTCCCGTACCGGCAGCACTGCCGGCAAAGGAAGATATCCAATCGGGCTCTATCCCGGCAAGCAAAGTTGTCTTTTGCATATACCGCGGCGCATACAGAGATATGGCGTCGACATACGGTGAGATGGCAACCTGGATAGAGGAAAACGGGCTTAAGCCTGTCGGCACTGCTTACGAGCACTACTACAACGGGCCCGAGTACCCGGAGAGCGAACTGTTGACGATGATCGTCATGCCGGTAGTATAGACATCCTGGAAACGCACCCTCCACCCTGTCCCCGGAAGAGGCAGGCATCCACCTGAGCACCCCGGGCTCCGGCATTTTTGACGCCCGGACATCGTCATGACCATCGACCCGTGCGATCCGGCCTTTGTTCCTGGGCCCGGTCCGTGAATTGCGCCCGGTTCGTCCCCCATCTCCGATCAACCGGATGTGCATTTATAGGAAGGAACGATAATGGAGTTCCATGCCACTGTGTGGCCCAATATCCCCCTCATGCATCTATGCCTGCACCCGGTTCCGGGTCCGCAGGACGACACTCCTCCCCCGTGAAGAGTACCTGCGGATCATGCGGATGAGCATACCGGAAGTCGTCGCTCACCTCGGCCGGCAGGAGTACGGGCAGGAACTCGCAGACCTCGCGCACGACTTCTCCGGCGCCCAGCTCATCGAAGAGGCGGTGCACCGCAACCTGGCGCAGTCGTTCCGGCACGCCATGACGATTGCTCCCGGGGACCTGCGGACCCTGACCGGAGAGTACCTCAACCGGTGGGATATTGCAAATGTCATGGCAGTTCTGCGGGGCACGGTCCATGGCATACCCCGGCAGCAGATCCGCGACCTCCTCATCCCGGCGGGCGAGATCGACAGCGCTCTCCTCGACCGCCTCCTCGGGGCCACGACATGCGACGAGATCCTCGAGGGCCTCCAGGGCTGGCGGCTCTACCCGGTCCTGGCGGAATACTACCGGATATGCGGGGAGCAGGGAGTCTTCGCCCGGATTGAGAACGAGCTCTATCGGCAATACTACGCCGGGCTGCTCGAACTCGGCTCATCCGGGTGCAGCGGATGCCAGGAGTTGATCGGCTACCTCCGGTTCGAGATCGATATCACCAATATGAGGAACCTCCTCCGGCTCCACTGCGCAGCAGAAGCATGCGACATCGCGGTCATCGACCGGACCATGATCCCGGGCGGCCGCATCCCCACCGGGCTCTTCCGGAAGCTCTACGGCATCGAGACGGAGGAAGAGTTCGTCACCGCCTTTTTGGCGACCGATATCGCCCCGGTTCTCGCCCAGGCGGTACGCGAACTCCGGCAGGACCCGAACTTCTCAAGCTTCGACGCCGCGGAACTGATCTGGCAGCGGTGGCACCACCGCCGGCGACCCGTTCATGAGATCGAGGTGGCGGTCACCCGCGTCAGGCTCCACCAGCTGGAGGGACTCTCCCGGCGTCACCCGTTCTCGGTCCTCCCGGTGCTTGCGTACCTCGAACGGAAGAGGTACGAGGTTGCGAACCTGCGGGCAATCGTGCGAGGAAAAGCATTCAATCTGCCGTCCGAGCGGATATGGCAGTATATCGTGCTGTAAGAGGAGCCTCATGCCGGTCGACGACATCAAACCCACCCGGTCCGGCCTCCTGCTCGTCAGGCGGCGAATGGCGCTCGCGGAGAGGATACATAAACTTTTATCGATGAAACTGGACGGCATGATGCTGGAGCTGGTCAAACAAACTGATCGGACCGCCCGCGAGCGCCGGGAACTTGAAGAAAAACACAACAGGGCACGAGAGATGGTAGCGGTCGCCGCCATGATGGAGGGGGCTACGGGGGTGCTCCTTGCAGCGCTCTCGGTGGAGACGTACCCCACTTATACGGCCGGGTACAAGAACGTCTTTGGTGTGCAGCTCCCGGACTTCGAACCGGTGATGGTGAAGAAGACGCTCGATCAGCGGGGTTACGGTATCCTCGGGACATCGTCGGTCATAGACGACGCTGCCGACGCCTATGAGGATCTCCTTGAAGCGATCATCACAAGCGCCGAACTCGAAGAAGGGGTCAAGCGACTGCTCGACGATATCGAACGGACCCGCCGAAGGGTGAACGCGCTGGAGCTCAAGATCATCCCGGAGCTCGAGGAGGCACGCCGGTTCATCGAGAATCAGCGCGACGAGATGGAGCGGCAGGAATGGACACGGCTCCGCCGCATCAAAAAGATAAAGGCAAAGAGGGCAGGGAGGCTCTAGAGGTCGTCGGCCTGCTGCCGCGCGAGGCACACGATCGCGGTATCCACAATCGCGCCGAGAGCGTCCACGCCGAAGGTCTCGGACGAGAGGATGACATCATATGCCGAAAGGTCGTCGATCTCGATACCGTAGTAGTTCCGGTAGCGGGTGGCCTCCGAGCGCTGCCGGTTCTCCGTGAAGGCCCGGGCCCCCTCTTCGTCCATCCCGTCACGGCCTGCGATCCGCTTCGCGCGGCAGGCGAGCGATGCGGAGAGCCAGATCCGGAGATCGGCGTTCCCGATCATCCGGCCTGAGAGCCTGCCCTCGACGATGATGTTCTCGGCGCCCTCGCCGATCTCTTTCTGCCGGGCGTCGATCATCTGGTCGACCGAGGAATCGTTCTCTGCGAACTTCCCGAAGTCGGCGAGGTCCATGTCGTGCTCCCGGGCAAGCTGGCGAAAGACCTCTCCCGCGGAGATGAGGTCGAGCCCGTGCTTCCCGGCGAGGTAGCGGGCGAGCGACGTGGTGCCGCTCCCCGGCGGGCCGCTGATGGTGATCCGCATCAGAGCCCTCCGATGTTGAGGGCCTTCCTTATCACCTGGCTGATGGTCAGCGAACAGAGCATGTACCAGAGAATCCACGCAGGGACAACCCAGAACGCAAAGCCCGAGAGGCTGACGGCCCCGAGGAAGGGCAGCACGATACCGTTTGTGATTGCGATCTCCGTCCCGACCGGCGGGAGCCGGAGGAGGAGCCAGAAGAAGATCGGCACGGACAGCACAAGGATGATCGCCATCGGGGTGAACTGCTGCCGGGAGATGTCGAGCTGGTCCTGCATCATCCGCTCCTGCTTCCCCTGGAGTTTCTTGATCCGCTTTTCATCCCCGGATAACTGGGCCTCCCGGAACTCTTTCTGGAAGACCTTCATCTTCGCCTGCGTCTCCTGCATCTTCTCATAATCGATGGTGTACTTCTGGACAAGCGACGAGTACAGCCCCGTCATGCCGGAGAGGATCATGATCATGACGAAAAACGGCACGCCGAGAGTATCGATGAACGGGCCCAGCACTACATTCATCGCCGAACCGACCGTCACCCGTATCCACTCGACGCTGTACGAGAGCATCACCAGCATGGTGAAGAGGAGGGCGATCGTCGGGCCGTGCTTCTTCAGGTCCACCATACCAGGTTACCTCAGCACACTCACCAGGTCGTCAATGCCCTGTTCGAGCAGGAAGTTTTCGTTCCGGACGATCTTGATGGTGCAGCCGGTGTACATCGCATATGCCGCGGCAACCGCGCGGTTGAACTCCTGGTGCTCGGCGATCGCACGTGACCCTTCCATATCGCGGGTTCTCGACTCGTCACCGAGCCGGCGCATCAGGATCTGGTCGGGATCGGTCTCCACCAGCACGACGATATCGGGCATCAGTTCCCGGAGCACCCATTCGGGCAGCCCCGCAAGGAATCCCGTCGGGGTCTTGACACTGCTGTGGGTATCAACGATGATGTTCGCATCGCCGCTCATAGCGGCGATCCCCGAGGCAGCCGCCTGCTGAAGACGTTTCTGGACATCTTTTCCGAGCTTGCGCATTTCGTCGCGATTGGAGACCAGGTTCTCTTTTTTCGCCACGTCAAACATGAACGTGCCGAAGTTGACGGGCTCGTAGGAAACGCCCTCGGCCGCCAGTCTCTCCATCGCACCATTGATGACGGTGGTCTTTCCGACACCGGGAACCCCCGTCACGACGACTTTCTTGCCCAACTTTATCACTCCATTTAGAATATAGTTCAGTATAAAATAAATCCGCGCCTGAAGAGTAAGTCCTTTCGGAATCACTTCGGGCCCGGGCGGTCCCGCGTGGAAAATGGATGTCGTGCGGAATTTGGGAAAAGGGAATGAGTTCCGGACCCACCCCTGGTCGAAAAAGGTGCTGACGCACCTTTTTCTCCAGGAGTAACTCCTCCGGCCCGACCCGGGGTCGGGCCTCCGGACTTACTCCTTCCCAAAGAACGACCGCATGAACGGGTACATCTCCATGATCTGCTGGCTTGCGACCTCTTCATAGAGACGGTAGGTGATACTCACCGCAAGCAGCAGCCCGGTTCCTCCGACCGCGCCTATCACACCGAAGAGGTTCGCGACGACCGAGAGGAGGCCGATGAAGACACCGCCGATGACGGTGATCCGCGGGATGTAGCGGTCGAGATACTTCACAAGCACCTGCTCGTTCCGCCGGTAGCCGGGGATATGCATCCCGCTCCTCTGGATCTGCCGGGCCACATCCTTCGAGTCGAGGCCGGCGGTCTTGACCCAGAAGAGCGCAAAGATCGCGCCCCCGACCACCATGACGGTGATATCGATGCCCATACGCAGCATGATCTCCCAGGGGGCGTGCCCGAGGTCGGAGAGCCACCACATCCAGTCCTGCGGCTGGTTGATGGGAGCGATGTACCACATCAGCCCGTTTACCGGCATCTGCCCCTGGAACGTGCCCAGGATCGTTATCCCGGCGTTCGAGAGGAACATCCCGATCATCTGGATGTTTGCCTGCAGGACACGGACCAGGATCATCGGCAGAACGCTTGCATAGATGAGCTTCACCGGGAACCGCGCGCGAGCCCCGCGGACAGCGGTATGCGCGAGCGGGATCTCGATACGGGTCGACTCCACGTAGACGATGACCATGAAGATGGCAATCGTCGTGATGAGGGCCAAGAGGTCCGTGCCGAAATACTCGAGGAAGTTCGCACCCGAGGTTCCTATGGCAAACAGCCGCGGGAAGAACCCGATCGGGAAGGGATCGGTGCCCGTCTGCCAGTTCAGGAAGCCGTTCACGAGACCCTGCGAGACCCCCGCAACGATGAAGAGCCCCACGCCTGAGCCGACGCCCCACTTCGTGACGACCTCGTCCATCAACACCACCAGAAGTCCGCCGATGCAGACCTGGAGGAAGATCAGGAGCGAGACCGTGAGCATATTGCCGCCGAAGAACTGCATCGCCACCGACGCATCGGGCATCATCATCCCGCTCGCGACCATGGGGAACGCTTCGACGATGATCATCACGAAGATGAGCAGTTTCTGCAGGCCCATATACATGACCTGGCCGCGTGCATCGCTGGTATCGATCTGCAGGATTCCGGCACCCTTGAGCAGCTGCAACACGATCGACGCGGTGACGATCGGCCCGATACCGAGATGCAGGAGCGAACCGCTCGCACCGGCAAGCAGGGCCCGGTACATTCCGAAAATATCCTGTGACTCAGCAGAGAGCCCGAAGATATTGATGTTGGTCAGTGCAAAGTAGAGGAGCAGGATCGCAAGCGTCCACATGAGTTTATTCTTGAAGTGGACGTGGCCCTCCGGACCTCTGACTGCAGGCATCGCTGCAAGGATGGGTTCAAATCTATCCAGCAGATCTCCCATGGTTTCACCTAAAAAGAAGATCAGACGGTCGTTGCCTGACCGCCCATCTCCTCAATCTTTGTCCGGGCCCGTTCTGAAAATCCGCGGGCGGAGATACTCAGTTTATGGGTGACTCTTCCGCCACCAAGTACCTTCTCGATGCCGATCTCGGCGGCATCGAGGGTAATAAGGTCTCCTTCCTGGCTCGCAAGCCCTTCACGAAGCAGTGCTTCGGCCATCTGGTCGATCTCCCCCACGTCAAGAGCGGATACCGACACGGATGTCTTGCTGATAAAACCGTGCTTGCCGTTGGCTATCTCGCCCTTCAGGTAGAAATGGGAGAAGCGGTGATCGCGCTGCCCGGCTCTACCTCGTCCACCCCTGTTGCCGGCGCCACGCCGGTTTTTGTGCGTGCCGCCGCCACAGGTCCGTGAACCCCTGTATTTGGATCTCTTGTTTACGGGCATCAATCTCACCTCATCTTGTAGAGGAGATCGTTGATCTGGGGGCCATAGTAGCCGAGAGCTCCACCCTGCTGAAAGGTTCGCT
>PGYH01000096.1 GCA_002839575.1 Methanomicrobiales archaeon HGW-Methanomicrobiales-6 | reverse complement strand
ACATTCATAAAGAGCCTGATTGCGGCGCTTTCCGCTCGCGGCACCGTCGGGGCGGTCAAGCACCTGGGGCACCACGGCTTTTTGCTCGAGCCCGGAAAAGACACCACCGTATACTATGAATCGCATGCTGCTATATCCGGCGGTGTCGATGAAGAGAAGTCGGTCCTCATCCGGCACGAGAACGAACTCAACTCCACTCTGGAGACTCTTTGCAATGCAGGAGTCGAGTATGCCATACTCGAGGGGTTCAAGTCCCGGCAGTTCCCGAGGGTCGTGATCGGCGATCTCGGAAGCGAGAACATCGTGCTCAGGAACCCCACCGTCGACGAAGTGCTCGCCGCACTTCCACGGTTCGAGGACTACTACACCGTTGAGGGGCTGGTCCGGGAGCTGAAGCGCGACTGCGACGTCTCACACGCCGGGGCCGTCCTTACGTTCAACGGGATCGTCCGGGAGTGGACCGGGGCCGAACGGACAGAATACATGGATTTTGATGAGAGCGTCGACGCCGTAACGGAAAGTATTCTGCGTGAGATAGAGGCAGTCCCGGGGATCATCGGCGCACGGTTCCACCACAGAAAAGGACGGCTCTATGCCGGAGAAGATATAACCTATCTTGCTATACTTGCAGAACACAGGCAGGAGGCGTTCTCTGCAGCCAGCAACGCTATTGACAGGCTCAAGCGGGAGTTACACGACGTGGAGAAGTGACGTAAGATGCGTAACGGAAAACAGATGTTTGGAACGAACGGCGTGCGGGGCGTGATCGGCGAGATGATGACACCGGCCCTCGTCCTCAAGATCGGCGCCGCACTCGGATCGATGAGGAAGGGCACCATCGTAGTCGGCAGAGATACGCGGACATCCGGCGAGGCCCTGACCCACGCTCTCAAAGCCGGGCTCCTGATGACCGGGTGCGACGTGGTAGACGTAGGAATCCTGCCCACGCCGGCCCTGCAGTATATCGTGAAGACCAACAAGTTTGCCGGCGGCGCGATGGTCACCGCATCCCACAACCCGCCCGAGTACAACGGCGTGAAGATCATCGAGGCCGACGGCACCGAGATGTCTGATGCCGAGATCATCAGGCTCGAAGGCCGGTTCTTTGCAGAGGAATTCGATACCGTCCTCTGGGACTGCGTCGGCAGGGAGGCCGCCGCACCCGACCGGCTCGAGGAGTACATCGAGGCCATCGTAAACTACTTCCCGCCGGGCATCGGGGAAGGCATGACCGTCGTCGTCGACCCCGGTTCCGGCCCCGCGTCGCTCACCACCCCAAGCATCCTCTCGCGGATGGGCTGCCGGGTACACACCATTAATGCACGGCTTGACGGCACCTTCCCGGGCCGGATGCCCGAGCCAACCCCCGAAGGGCTGCAGCCCCTCTCAGAGATGGTCCTCGCCACAGGCGCCGACTTCGGGGTGGCGCACGACGGCGATGCCGACCGGGCGGTCTTCGTCGACACCAAAGGACGCTATATAGAAGAGAACTATGAGTTCGGCCTGATTGAGGATTACGTCTGCGCTAGAAACACCGGCGGGCTTGTCGTCACCCCGGTCGCCACATCCCGGCTGATCCGGGATATCGCAGAGAAACATGGCTGCACCGTCGACTATACCCCCGTAGGGAGTATCTATGTCGCAAGGAGGATGATCGAACTGATAGCCAAGGAGCAGGACGTCTCCTTCGGGGGTGAAGGGAACGGCGGCCTGATCTATCCCGACCACCAGTTCTGCCGGGACGGGGGCATGACCGCTGCCATGATGGTGGCGGTTCTCGCAAGCCACAGCGGCAAAAAACTCTCGGATATCCTCGATGATCTTCCTGCATACCACCTGATCAAGGAGAAGCACCATACCGGTGACCCGACCGCGCTGGTTCGCACCGTCGAAGAGGCATTCTCGGGAGAGACCATCGAGAAGATCGACGGCATCAAGATTGTCAGAGACAATGCCTGGGCCCTGGTGCGGGCATCTGGCACGGAACCAATGATCAGGATCATGATCGAGGCAAAGGACCCGGCCGTCGCGAACGCCATGTACCAGGAGATTATGCAAGTTGCGACGGGCCAAAGGGCCGGAGCATGAGAAGACGCTTCGCGTTTTCGAGTAGCGACGCGTGCCCCGCCTGGGGGCAGGCGGAGTTCGAGCACCGTTAGGTGCGAAGTGCGAGCGTAGCGAACATGAGAAGCAATCAGGCTTCGAAGTGCGACGGGCTGGATCAGGAGCACCACTCACAGGCAGGATCAATCATTCATGAGGCATTCGATTCGGGGTATCCCGGAGGCTCCTGCCATTCATCATATCCCCAATATTTCCGAGGATCTCTCTGAATTCTACTGAAAAACATTCTTGTGAAAGGGGGGCAATCTATATATCTGATAATGGATATGCATGATGCAGTACCCACGGGAGAGCGCTGATCAAAATGAATGGAAAACTGCAGATGAAACAGAAGATAAACTCCGCTATCTCGTCTGGCGATCTGCGTGAGCTTGAAAAGGTTGTTTCAGACATATCGGAGACCCAGACACGGAAGGAGAAGAAATCGCTTTACGAGCAGATGAATGCCGCCCTGGTTGAAGCGGCGTTCGACGAAGGGCAGCCCGAACTTTTAAGTCAGCTCGTTGAGCCGACCAAAGAAGAGGTATTCACCCTCGCAAGGCGCGCTGCCGCGCTCTATAGTGAGAACAGGGACGAAGCATGGTTCTCGGTGATATTTACTCTGGTCGATAAACTCGACCGTAAGAGCCATCAGTCCGATATTCTCGCCGGGATCTCCCGCGATCTGGTCCAGGCCGGGGTCGACACCGGGGATATCCATTATATCGAAAAAGGAGGGGAGGCCTTCGATAAGATCAGCATCCGAAAATACCGCTCAGCAATCCTCTCCGAGATCATCCCGCTCTTCATTCGGTACGGTCAGAAACACCACAACGCCGACATCATGCAATATGCTCTCCAGATGCTTCCTGAGATCGGCGATATATCAAGACAGTCCCAGCTCCACGCTGATGTGGCCCGGGCAATCGCCGGTTCCGGCATCGAGTCCGGTGACATCAATCTTGTAATCAACGGGCTTTCGAGCGCCACCGAGATCAACCAGAAGATCCGGCGCACCAACTCGATCGCCGACATCGTTGACGCCGCCTGGAAATCCTCACTGAAGAAGGATATCTCCGACGTCGAGCAGATCATAGACTCCCTTCCCGACATCCCCGAAGAGCGGCTCACCGAAGTCCTCGCGATCCTGATCGAACAACTCCTCGACCGCCAGCGGGACAAAAAACAGGTATATGCCAAACTGCTCAGGATCGACGACGAGAAGCCGTGGGCAGGCCAGACCCTCGTTCTTGAACTCCTGAAGAAAGCAGAACGGAGCGGGGAGCGCTGGTTCCTCGAGAAGGCGTTCGAGTTCAACGCCCGGGGCGCAGGCGAGACCCAGCTCCCTATCGAGGAGATCGTCCTCTCCGGGATTGCAGTCGTCGAAAAAAGCGGCAACCCGACAATACTCCTCGACATCACGCCGCTGATCGACGAGTCCTGCGATGCAGTGAAGGCAACCCAGCTCTACCGGCAGATCACCGATGCGCTTTCCCGGATGGGCGACTTCTATCACGCGATCGAGGTCATGAAAAAAGCCAGCGCCAGTACACAGAGGATCAACGCCCAATTTTTCGATACCAGTGTCCGCCTGATCAAGGAGGGTGTCCGGCGCGACGAGATCAGACTCGTCCGTGAGAACATCCTCGCTACACTGGATACCGATATTGCCGACTCGCTGGTACACCAGGCGGTGACCGACTTCTGCAAAGAGTATGACTTTGACGAAGTTGTCAGGCACATACCAGCCATAAAGGAGCTTGCGGGGTCGCACCACGCACAGGACCCCCTGCTTCTGGAATGCAACACCATCCTGATCGACCGGGGGTTCATCCGCCAGAAAGACCCATCGGCTCTCGTAGACCTGGTAAGCCAGATCGGGGAGCAGGGTATACGCGAACAGGCAATCTCGACCATCGCCGTCGAGATGGCACGGATCGGCGTCGCCCGGAAAGACCGGGATCTCCTCCGGAACGCGACCGGACTCACCTGCGAGATCATGGACCAGCAGGCACGGGCCGAAGCGATGGGCGGCATCGTGGATCAGGCAGCCGTGCTCGCCGTCGAGGATGGGGATCTCGACCTCCTCCATGGGATGCGGGTTCTCTCCACATCCCTGCTGGAGCGGGACTACTGCCTCTTTGCGATGGGCAAGGTCATCCAGGGCCTGATCATGTACGGGATCGAGCAACTCTCGCTCCGGGCGCTGGATGAGGCCACTCAGATCCTCTCCCAGATCAGCGACCCGTCCCTGCAACGGCAGCTGGCCGACCCCCTCATCGAGGGCTACGTCCGGGTCGGAAGCCTGCAGGCGGCAGACCAGCTCTCCCGGGGGAAGGCCCGGATCTTCGAGGGCATGATGGAACCGTTCGAGATCGCGCTTGCCCTCCTTCAGGCTAACACTTCGCGAGAGGATATCTCGATCAAGATAGCAAGCTACGTCGACATTATGCTTGAGTACACACAGGCTTATAGAAGCCCGATCTTTGCGGTTCCCATGACGCTCTTTTCCCTGGAGATCGAGGGAAGTTACGAGCGGACTGCTATGATCCAGAGGATCCTCACCTTCTTCACCAGTTACACGAAAGAGTTCGATTCGGCCGACCCCTATGAGGTGACGGCGTATCTGCTCGAGGGGATCGAGGGGGGAGCGGCGGCACAACCGGTCCTCGAGTTGATGTACCGCCTCTTCGAGCATACCGGTGACGTCTATGCGCGCTACTCCGGGATGTACCGGATCGTGAGCGCCTACTCGGCTCTCGGTAACGAAAACCGGGCCGAGACGATTATCCGGCGGCTCCACGAGACTATCGGCACCATTTCTGATCCGTCGGTGCGTGCGATCATGCTCTCCGACCTTGCTGGACTCATGGCCGGGATAGACCACAGCGCAGCCAGGGGCTACCTTACCGAAGCGCAGGGGATACTCGATCTGGTAGGGCAGGAGCGAGAGGGATTCGTCAGGAAGAACCTGATCTACGCTGCAAGAAGCCTCAGCACCGTAAGCAAGCAGGAGAAGGATATCGACTGGGCGATCGAGCAGGTCGGCAAGATCGAGGATCCGGTCGAGTACGTCGATGCCCTGGCGGCGGTCTTCGACATGGTCAGTGAACCTGCACAGAGAAAGGAGATCCTCTCGGCCATGTGCCACACCGTCGTAAGCATTCCCTCTCCCTATGTCAGGCTCTCGATGCTCTTTGACGTGGCGCAGTTCGCTGAGACTTATGGAGACGAAGAGGAGATCGACGAATTGCTGGACGGCATGGAAAGAACGGCCGGGTATATTCAGATCCCGTTCATCACCGCCATGACGCAGCAGCGGATGGCCCGGATGCTCTTCTCGTTCTACCGGGTGAGCGGGAAACCGGCTGCCCGAGAGCGCGCTGCCGATATCGTCTACATCATCGACGACGATAGGATCCGATACAATCTCGCGGTCCAGCTCGAGCAGGCTATGCCCCAGTCGTGGAAGAACACGGTCTACGGCAGGATCCTGGACTGCCGGGACAAGATCCGGAGCGGCGACTACACCACAAAGGACATGGTCACGCTTGATAGGGCGATACGGGCGGCACCCGACCGGGCAAAACGGGCGACCTACTACACCGAACTCTACCTCATCGCCAGGAACGCAAGGCAGCACGAGGTTGCAGACAGGATGCTGCTCTGTGCGCTCGAAGAGGCGCGGATCATCAGGCCGCTTTCGCGGCGGGCTTTTGTGCTCGGTGATATGGCGTGCCGGATCTATGCAGAGCGCTACGAAGACCGCTCAAGGGAAGTCCTCGACATGGCCGTGAGCGAGGCCCTCAACATTCGCGACTCGGCGATCCGGGACGAGGTCTATGATGAACTGGATATGTCCCTGCGGCTCATCCAGGAGCACTGGTTGTGAAGACGATCGAGATTAGAATAGCAGGACGGGTGCAGGGCGTCGGGTTTCGCGCATGCATCAAAAGGATTGCCACCAACCTCGGCGTCGTCGGCGAGGCGATGAACCTTCCTGACGGAAGGGTGCTCATCGCCGCAACCGCCGAACCTATTATCCTCGAAAAGTTCGTCTCCATGCTTTATGGGTGCCCCCGGGTCGTCATCAGGGACCTTACCCAGCGGGAGATCTCTCCTGCCACTTACCCCGAGTTTACCATCCAGCGGGGCAGTTACCAGTACAGCACATGAAACTCGGCGTTCGCAAGGAGCGCGTCCCGCAGGATGCGTACCTGCGCGTCGATGCGGGACTGGTCGATTGAGTCGCGGAGCGCCGCGACCAGCCGGGCCGAGAGGTTTGCGTCAAGGTAGCATCTCTTTTCACCGCATTCGTAATCCCCATCTCCGATCTCTTCACGGGCAAACCTGATAACGGCACGATCCACCATCACCGCTTTCTGCGGTTCGATGAGGTCGTGGACGAAACTCCCGGCCCCCTCATGGAGCATGCCGAGGTCGGGGTCGAGATGGGCGCCGATCAGCGCGACGCAGCAGTTGCCATAGAGCATCGCATATCCAAGCGAGAACATGGCATTGACGGGATCGAGGTACGGGCGGCTCGTCCTGCGCCGGAACCCGAGTTCCGGCGGGAGCGCGCGGGAGAGGATCTCGTAGTACATATCGGCCGTCAGGCGGGAGAGCCTCCGGAGGTCCTCCATGGTGACCGATACCGAGAGTTCCTCCCGGGCCTGGTAGAGGAAATCGAGCTCTCCGGCGTAGAAGATGTCCTGCCCGGCGCGGTCGTAGAGTTCTTCGAGGAGGAGGAGCCTCGACTGGAGGCCGGCTGTCGCGAGAGGCTGCGCAAACCGGTGGGGGGCGGCTCGTTCCTGGGCGAGGCGCACCGCCTCGTCCGGCCGGTAACTGTAAGGGTAGAGATATCCAACGGGCGTGCCGTCGATATCGAAGAAGGTGATGACAGCACCGGCTTTGAGGAGATTTGTCACCGCCGAGGTGTGCAGGGTATGGCCGCCGACGATCAGGAGGTGCCTCACCGCCTGAAGAGGATAACGCCGGGTAGCGCTCCCCTGCACGATGACCACTTCATGCGTCGTCGCCTTGATGTGCCCCCCGTAGCCGAAGACGGGGAGCCATGATTCCGTTGCTGCCATCCGATCACTCTGGAAAGGAGTATTGGGCGGTTTTTGGTGATTAATGCATCGATTCGCCGGATCCAGCGAGATCTTCCGGATACCAGGCAGTCAGGAAAGTACGGGGAAAGAACCGGACGCAGATAAACCAAATAATGTTAACTTAACCAGGTTAATTAACTGTAACGTTTTTACATGCCCATAACCTAGTCTAAAACGTTACTTTCCCGGACAGGGTCCTGAGAAAGAGTATGAACCGAAAAGAGTTGATGTAATGACTTCAACGAGGAAAACAGTTCAGTACGCTCTGTTTGTACTGATGGTATGCTCGCTGCTGGTATTGCCGGCAGCGGGGGCGACGCTCCCTGACGGGAACGTGAGCCCGGGGGAGAGCACTGTGAATACCGCAGTGACCCCTGAAGTGACTGAGACAGAGATACCGACGGAGGAGCCCGGTATGGGACTCACCGGAGCCCAGTCCGCGGATCCCGTGATACTCTTCGACGAGACGGTTGCACTGACGGCCGGCACGTTCGAATGTACGGCCAGCTCCGGAGAATCCTACACCGTTGACTACCGGACCCCGCTCGGAGCTCTCCAGGCGGTAGCGGAACTCGAGGACTTCACCTACGAGGTCACCGACAAGAAGTGGGTGGCAGACAGCAACGAAGTCCTCCTGCTCGACGACATCGGAGAGTACCCGTACGTAAAGGGCGAGAACGAGTGGGCCTGCTACGTCAACGGCGCCCTCAAGGACGGATACAGCAACTCCGCCGACGGCCTCAACGTCGTGGCGCTTGCCGAAGGCGATGAAGTCGTCTTCTGCTACGGCGACGACCCGACGCCGGAAGTTGCAGAGGTGCTGATTCTGATCGAAGTGACCCTGGACGAATCGCCGGTGACACCGCCCCCGTCGGGCTGGAGTATCACGCTCACCGGTGCACAGACAGAGACTGTCGACCAGGAATACTTCGAGGAAGGGATCGACCACGGGCACGTAGCCACCTACACCGACGAGAACGGTGGTGAATGGAGCGGCATGCCCCTGTGGTACCTCGTCGGTTTAGTCGACGACATCGAGACCAGCGACCACTGGACGTTTAACGACGCCCTCGCCGCCCAGGGCTACTCGATCAAAGTCATCGCCGACGACGGCTACTCGATCAACTTCGAGAGCGCAAGCGTCGCAGAGAACGATGGTATCATCGTCGCGAACACCCTCAACGGCACCGAACTCCCGGAGACCATCGGCGAGAAGGAGAAACCCTGCTGGCCGCTCCAGCTCATCGGTCCCGACGTGAGTGCCGGCCAGAAGATCGGCGGCATTGCCGAGATCGAACTCATCGGCCTCTCCGAACCCTCTGACGAGTGGGAGATCACGCTTTCCGGCGCGTTCAACCGGAAACTCACACAGGCTGAGTTCGAGGATGGGGTCGGATGTCACGGCGGGAGTTATACCGACGGTGACGAACAGGTCTGGA